>DATJXF010000129.1:0-42592 GCA_035500415.1 Candidatus Acidiferrales bacterium
CGGCGGCGCCGAGTTCGATCACCTCACCGCGTCGCGCCTTCCGGCGCGCTACCGGCCGACGTCGCTCGACGACGCGTTCCGCCGCATCGCGGCGCTCAAGCCCTCGACGGCGCTCTACTCGGCGATCTGGGCGCGCGCGCCCGAGGTGACGCGCGACGGCGAAGACTACCCCGAACTGCCGACCTCGGCGCTCGCCGTGCTCGCCCCCGCGACCGCGGGCGGCGAAAGCGTGCGGCGCTCGGACTGGGCGCTTCTGAACGTGCAGGCGCAGCCGGTGAGCGGCGTGCTGCGCGGCGAGGTCCTGCTGGACCTGGACGTGGACGACAGGGCGCCCTGACGCCCGGAGGCCTTTGGGTATGCGTGAGCGGATCGGGTGCGTCGCCTTCGTCCTGCTGATGCTGTCGGCGGCGGGCGTTCGGGCGACCGAAACGCAGTGGTGGTCGGCGAACTCGCCGTCGGATTACGCCAAGGCCGTCGCGCACGGCGTGCTGGTGGGTGCCGACGGCGCGCTCGTGACCGGACCGGAGTCCGTTTCCTTCCCGGACGACAGCCTGCACGTGGCGTGGGCGGTCGCCGTCCTGTCGGACGGCTCGGTGGCGATCGGCGGCGAGCACGGCCGCATCGACCGCTGGGAGGCGGGGCGTGGCATCCGGCCGTGGCTCACGCTCCCGGGCGGCCAGGTGCTCTGCCTCGCGCGAGTCGGCGCCGACCTGCTCGCGGGCACCGGGCCTGGCGGGCTCGTCTTCCGCATCGGCCCGCACGGGGACACGACGCGCGTCGCGACGACCGGCGAGCGCTATGTCTGGGCGCTCGCGCCCGGGGCGGGCGGCGCCGTGTGGGCGGCGACCGGAACGCACGGCAAGCTGATGCGCATCGAAGCCGGCCGTGCCCGCACGGTGTTCGACTCCGACGAGAGCAACCTGCTCTGCGCCCTCGCCGACGGCGCGGGCGGCGTCTGGACCGGCGGCGACTCGCACGGCCGGATCTATCACACCGCCGCGGACGGCGTGACGCGTACGGAGTTCGACGCGGCCGAGGACGAGGTGCGAGCCCTCGCGCGCGGAAGCGACGGCGCGCTCTACGCCGCAGCCATGTCGGCTTCCGCGACCTCGACGGCCAGCGAGGACGCGTCGGAGGAGGACGAGAAGCCGGCCCCGGCGCGCAGTCCCATCGTCGGCGGTCACGCCGTGATCTACCGCCTCGTTCCCGACAGCGCGACCGTCGCGTGGTGGAATCCTCCGCAGCCGCTCGTCTACTCGCTGCTCGGAACTCCCGAGGGCGTGCTCGTCGCGACGGGGAATCGGGCAGGCCTCTATCGCGTCGAGCACGTGAACTGGGGCTCCGAATTGCTCGCGCCCGCGCCCGCGCAGGTGACCGCGCTCGCCGCGGGCAACGGCGGCGCCGTCTGGGCCGTGACGGCCAACCCCGTCACGCTCTGGAAGCTGGGGCCGGACCGCGCCGCACACGGCGAGCTGCTCTCGGCCGCGCTCGATGCCCGCCACTTCGCCCGCTTCGGGGCGGTGCGCTGGACCGCGCGCGGCGACGTCCGCCTCTCCACGCGCAGCGGCAACAGCGATCCGCCCGACACGACCTGGTCGCCCTGGCGTGCGGTCGAAAGCGCCGAGGACGGCGGCCGCGTCGCGTCACCGGCCGCGCGCTACCTCCAGTGGAAGGTCGAGCTCGGCTCGGCCGAAGCCCGCGTCGACGAGGTCGACATCGCCTGGCGCGAGCAGAACCTCGCCCCGCGCGTCGACGAGATCACCGTGGCGCCGCAGGGGCTGAACTTCCGCGAGGGCGAGATGCTGCCGCGCAGCGAATCGGTCACGCAGACGCTGCCGGCGGGCCAGAAGGTCGAGTACTCGGTCTCGCTGCCCTCGAGCAAGCCCATCCGGGAGCTGCCGCTCTGGGCGCGCGGCCTGCGCACGCTGACGTGGAAGGCGAGCGACCCCAACGGCGATGCGCTCCGCTTCCGCGTCGAGATCCGCAACGAGTCGGGCGGGACGTGGATCGAGATCGGCAAGGATCTCGAGGGCACGGTCTACACCTGGAACACGAATACCATCCCGGACGGCCGCTACCGGCTGCGCGTCACCGCGAGCGACGGGCTGGCGAACGCGGTGGGCGAGGAGCGGACGGCCGAGGCGATGAGCGAACCGTTCACGGTCGACAACACCCCGCCGACGCTGGGCGAGGTCACCGCGCAGGGCGCACGCATCACGGGAGAGGCCTCGGACGCGACGAGCCCGATCTGGCGGCTGGAGGTCGCGGTCGACGACGGCGACTGGCGCACCGTGACCCCGGTCGGAGGGCTCGCCGACTCGCGCCACGTGCGCTACGCGGCGACGCTGGCCGAGCTCAAGCCCGGAAGCCACCTGGTGAGCGTTCGCGCCGTCGACCTGGCGGGCAACTCCGCGACGCGCGCGGTGCACGTCGAGGTCCCGGCAGCCCGCTGACGGGGAGGGCCGGACGATGCTCGAGCGCTGGGTCGCGCCACTTCGCGGGCGGGTGAGCGGGGCGCGCGCGCTGGAGGCGGTGCGCTGCATCTCCGGGCACCACCGTATCCAGGCGAGCCCCGGCTACGACGCGGCGGCGGAATGGCTCGTCGGGGAGCTGGGGCGCGCGGGGCTCGAGCCCGAGGTCGTGCGCGTGCCGGGCGATGGCCGTACGGCCTTCCGGGGCTGCGTGATGCCGGAGGGCTGGGCGTGCGAGCGCGCGGTCGCGATGCTGCGCAGCGGCGCGCGCCTCGAACCGCTCGCCGACTTCGTCGCCGAGCCGCTCTCGCTGATCCAGCGCAGCGCGCCCGTCGAGGGGCGCTTCCCGCTCGCATGGGTGAGCGGTGGGGACCAGGTGCGCGACTACGATGTGGTCGACGTGCGCGGCCGGGTCGTGCTCACGGAGGGCGCCGTACAGCGCGTCCACCAGCTCGCCGTGATCGAGCGCGGCGCGGCAGGCGTGCTCAGCTTCGGGCGCCGGCTGCTGCCCCCGGTCCGCACGCGCGAGGACGACCGCGACTCGCTCGCCTACACGTCGTTCTGGTGGGCGGGTGACGCGCCGCGCGGCTGGGGATTCGTCGTGACGCCGGCACGCGGCGAAGCGCTCCGCGAGCGGCTGGCACGGGGCGAAGCGCTCGAGCTCGAGGCGCGGATCGAGAGCCGCCGCTACGTGACGGAGATCCCGCTCGTCACGGCGGTCCTGCCGGGCTCGAGCAACGCCGAGGTGCTGCTGACCTCGCACCTTTGCCATCCCAGGCCGGGCGCGAACGACAACGCCTCGGGTGCGGCGGCGACGCTGGAGGCGATGCTCGCGCTCGCAGGCTCCCCGACCCACGGCGCGCCGCGCCGGCGCGGGATCCGCGCGCTCTGGATGCCGGAGTTCACCGGGACGTACGCCTGGCTCGCGGCGCGCCCGGCCGCCGCCCAAAGCACGCTCGCCGCGCTCAACCTCGACATGGTGGGCGAGGACCAGGGGGCGTGCGGGAGCGTTCAGCGCCTCGAGCGCGCCCCGCACTTCATCGCCTCGTTCGCGGACGAACTCGCGCGACACGTGCGTCACGCGACGCTCCCGCAGGATCCCGTTCCGCCGCCGCGGACCGCCGAGGGCGCCTTCACCGGTGGCAGCGATCACGCGGTGTGGATCGATCCCACGGTCGGCGTGCCCTGCCCGATCCTGATCCAATGGCCCGACCGCTTCTACCACTCCTCGTACGACACCCCCGAGCGATGCAGTCCGCGTTCGCTGGAGCACGCCGCGCTCACGGCGGCGGTCTACGCGACCTGGCTCGCGGAGGCGGGTCCGGGCGAAGCCGGCTGGCTCGGAGCCGAGATCGCACGCTCGGCGCGACGCGAGATGCGCGCCGCGCTCGATCGGCCCGAGCCCGGCGGGGCGCTGCGCGAGGCCCGGCTGCGCGCGCAGCAGGCGCTCGCGAGCCTCGAGCGCTTCGCCATCGGCGGCGAGCCGGCCGAGTGGCGCGAAGCGCTGGCGAGCACGATCGCCGAGCACGCCGAGGCCATCGAGGGCGTGCGTGACTCCGAGATCCCGCCCGGGCTCGACCGGCGCCCCACCGCCATCCCCGCTCCGCGCACGGGCGCCGTGCCGGTCCGGCGATCGCAGCCGGCACTCGTTCCGATGCGCTCGCTGCAGGATGGCTGGCGCGAGCTCGGGACGGAGACGCGCGAGCGCTGGCTCGAGTGGGAGGCGATGCGGCAGGCGCCCGGTGTGGCGCTCGAGCTCGCCTGGCTTGCCTGCGACGGCGTGAGGACCGTGGGGGAGATCGCCGGCCTGCTCGCCGACGAGGGCTCGTCGCTCGAGGTGCAGGCTCTCGCCGAATACTTCGACTGGCTGGTCACGCTCGGCGCGTGCCGCTGGCGGGACTGAGCGACCCGGAGGTTCCATGCAGGCGCAACGCACGACCTACGGCTGGATCCTGCGGCTCGACCGCGGCGAGGAGATCGTGGGCTCGCTGGCGGCCTTTGCCGCACGCGAGGGCATTCGCGCGGGGTTCCTCTCCGCGATCGGCGCGGTCGGCGAAGCGGAGCTCGGCTTCTTCGGACCCGAGCGTCGCACGTACGAGCGCCGCACGTTCACGGGCGATCACGAGATCGGTTCGCTCACGGGCAACTTGAGCGAGCTCGAAGGCCGGCCGTTCGCGCACTGCCACATCGTTCTCGCCGGTCCGGACTTCATCGCGCACACAGGCCACCTGTTTCGCGGCGTCATCACCGTGACCTGCGAGGTGCAGATCGTCACGGACCCGGGCGTGCTCGCACGCCTCAGCCGTCCCGCGGAGGGCTTCAACCCGATCGATCCTCGTTAGGCTTCCTTCAAGCGCCCGTTGAGGCCCGGCGTTCCGACCGAAGCCCACCCCGCGACGTCGCCGCGCGGTGTCCTCGAGCGAATCCTGGGCTATACTCGCCGGTCGCTGCGACCCGGGGCCTCTGTTTTCTGGGCTTCGTGGGTCCCGCGCCGCAGCGCGACGCCCCACATCCGGCCGGTTCGGCCGGCGTCGCGCCGGTGCGAGAAGTACCAGTGGGGCTCGCACGCGGTGCACGCGCCGGTGTCGTGAACGCGTTCGGCGGGCAGTCCCGCCAGGGCGAGCGCGATGCGGGCGGCGGTCGGAAGGTCGAGCTTGCTGCGCGGCTCGCCCCGTCGGAGGGCCGCCGCGGGGAACCGGGCGGCGACGTCGTCGCCCACTTCGTAGCAACAGCCGCGGATGCAGGGGCCGAAATGAACCGAGACTTCGGATGGGGCGCAATGGGCGAGGCGGCAGATCGCGGCGAGCGTGAGCGCGGGCAGATCGGCGGCGACGCCGCGCCATCCGGCGTGGGCGGCCGCCACGGCACCCGGGGCGGCAAACAGAATCCCCATGCAGTCCGCGGTGGTCACCGCCAGCGCGAGATCGGGCTGCGACGTCAGCAGCGCGTCGCATTCGGGCTGGTGTCCCGGCGCAGCGACCTCGACGATGCGCGCGCCGTGCACCTGGCCCGCGGTCGCGAGGCGCTCCGGCGCCGTGCCGCACGCCAGCAGGAAGCGGCGGCGGTTCTCCGCAACGCGCTCCGCCTGGTCGGCCGTCGAGCGGCCGAGATTGAGCGTGTCGAAAGGCGCGTCGCTCACGCCGCCGCGGCGCGTCGAGAAGGCGAGCTCGCTGCCCGTCGCGGCATCGGTCCGCCAGTGCGGGGGTAGGTCCGAAGGACGCTCCAGGATCCAGGTCATGCATCGCACGCTAGAAAGCGGCCCGCCGGCGCGTCAAGCGCGGGGCTGGAACCGAAGGAGACGAACGACGTGAATCGATGGATCGCATCCGTGCGACCGTGGGGTGCGCTGCTCCTCGTCATCGCCTGCGTCGCGCGCGCGCAGCAGGTGCCGCCCAGGCCCGGGGCGCCCGCACGCGGCGGCGTTCCACCGCTCGGGCCGCCCGTCGCCTCGGTCGGAGCGGTGAGCGTCTACAAGTCGGCGCTCGACGCCGCGACGGCCCAGGCTTCGGCGGAGCTCGCACGACGCAGCGGCAATCGCGAGCTGCCTCCCGAGATGCACGACTTCGTGCAGCGCCAGGTGCTGGAGAACCTGATTCGCGTCGAGCTCCTCACCCAGGAGGTGACGCGCACCGGCTCGCTCGGCACGACCGCCGAGGCCGAGGAGATCCTCAAACAGGATCCGATCTTCAACCCGGGCGGAAAGTTCGACGCGAGCCGCTACCAGATGGTCAAGACCACGCAGC
This sequence comes from Candidatus Acidiferrales bacterium, assembly GCA_035500415.1. Classification (GTDB taxonomy): domain Bacteria; phylum Eisenbacteria; class RBG-16-71-46; order RBG-16-71-46; family RBG-16-71-46; genus CAIXRL01. The sequence continues at coordinate 6,215 of DATJXF010000129.1, forward strand.
CGCGGGCGTACGACGCCGCCATTACGGCGCTGCGCCGCCGCATCGGCGCGCGCAAGCTCAACGCCTCACTCGAGGCGAAGTTCCTGCCTCCGGACGGCGAGGTGCGCGCCGCGGCCGAACGCGCGCTCACGCAGGTGACGATCGAGGACGTCTCGCTGCGCACGTCGGAGTTCAACGGCAGCTACCCCGAGCCGCGCGAGGCCCAGGTGGCGGCGTGGTACCACTCCCACCCTCGGGACTACGTCCGCCCCGAGCGCTCGACGCTCACGATCGCGTTCGCGAACACGCCCGAACTCACGGATTCCATCCGGGCGCTGCCCGGCGGCGAGGCGGCCTGGACGCGCTCCATGCGCGCGCGAGCGGACAGCGTGCTCGAGCTCGTGCGTCGCGGGCGCTCGTTCGACTCGCTCGCGGCGGGGCTCGGCTCGCGCTCCGACGTCGTGGTCGCACGCGACAACTTCCCGGCGTACTGGAAGGGCTCGGCGGAGCAGGTGGCGTGGCTCTTCGATCCGAAGAACGCCGGCCACGTGCTCGATCAGCCGGTCGCCGCCACCCAGGGCTGGCTGCTCGCGCGCGTGGACGAAGTGAATCCGGAGCACATCGCCCCGCTGCGCGAGGTGGCTCGCGAGATCCGCGGCACGTTGCGACGCGAGAGCCGGATCCACCACGAGGAGAACGACGAGCGTTCGCTCTACGATGCGCGGCGCGACTCACTCGCCGCGCCCGGTGTCCGGCTGCGGCTCGCGGCGATCGACACGACGAAGCTCGTCGCCGCGGAGCCCGGCGCGGACGAGCTCGATCACTACTACCGTTCCCACCAGGCGGACTACTCCTCGTTCGACGCCAGGAGCGGGGGCATCGTGGTGCGGCCGTTCGCCGACGTGAGATCGGAGATCCGCGAGCGCACCATGCGCGACCAGATCGCGAGCCAGGCGCGCGCCGACGGCGAACGCCTCGTGGCGGCATGGAACGCCGGCAGGCGCGACGCCGAGCTCGAGGCGCGCTATCACGCCTACGAGCCCCCGCCCGCGGTTCGCGGCGGCATCATCGACACGACGGCCGTCGCGATCGCGCTCAGCGACACGCTGTGGCGGCTCGGTCCGCCGGACGGCGCCGGGCTGGTGCCCTACGCAAAGGGCTGGATCGCCTGGCAGCTGCTCGAGAAGCTGCCGCGCGTGACTCCCACCTTCGAGCAGGCACGCCCGCTGCTGGCGCTCGAGGTCTCGCGAGCGAAGGACGAAGAAGAGCGCGAGGGCGCACGCCGGCTCTACGACGCCGATCCGGGGCACTTCTCGCACGGGAACCTCTACCACTTCACCAACTTCGTGGTGTCGCCGCCGCCGCTCCTCACCGTACGGCTCACCCATGCCGAGGTCGAGAAGCAGTGGCACGACCACATCGACCGCTACTCCGCGCCCGAGCTGGTCACGGCGCGCCACATCCTCGTCGTGCCCAGGGACAACTCGGCGGCGGCGGACTCGGCCGCGCGCGCGAAGGCCCTCGATCTCATCCGGCGCGCCAAGGCGGGCGAGGACTTCGAGTCGCTCGCGAAGCGCTACTCGGACGACCCCGCGACACGCGACCAGGGCGGCTCGCTGGGCGCCTTCGGCCGGGGAGCGATGCTCGAGCCGTTCGAACGCGCCGCGTTCGCGATGAGCCCCGGCGACCTGTCCGAGGTGCCGGTGCGCACGACGGCCGGCTATCACGTCATCCAGTGCATCGATCACGTCCCCGCCGTGGTGCGGCCGCTGGCGCTGGTCTACTCGCTGGTCTCGGCCGATGCGGCGCTCGCCAAGGCGGACCAGATCGCGGGAATGCGTGTCGACAGCATCCTCTCGCACGGCCACACGCCCGCCGAGCTGCGACGCATCGCGAAGCAGCTGGGCTACCCGGTCACGACCACCAACACCTACCACCCCGGCCAGTACGCCGGGGACGCCAACGTGGCGCCGTGGTTCGACGAGCTGACGCGAACGCGCGTGGGCGAGGTCGTCCACATGCGACACTTCGAAAAGGGCAACGGTTACTGGATTGCCTGGCTCGACAGCATCGCCCCCGAGACCCATCCGCGATGGGAGGACGTGCGCGAAGCCGCGCTCCAGGAGTATCGCAAGGGCGCCGGCGATCGCGCGCTCGCGGCGAAGAAGGCCGAGATCGACTCGCTGCTCGCCGGGGGCATGTCGGTCGACAGCCTCGCGGTGCTCTGGGGCGGTTGGGATCGCCTGCACAACCTCCAGCCGGGCCGCAGCCTCCCGGGCCTCGATGGCGCGGCACTGCTGGATTCGCTGGTGTTCGGCCTCCACGATCCCCCGGTTCTCGCGGTCGGACAGGTGAGTGACTGGGTGCGCTTCCCGAACGGCTGGAGCCGGTTGCGAGTCGTGAGTCGCCAGACCGCCCCGCCCGACCAGATCGCGACCCGCGCCGGCGCGATCCGCGCCGCGCGCCTCGAGAGCGGGCTCAGCGCCTACTTCAACGAGCTCGAGAAGCGTTACCCGGTGCGCATCCTCGATCCCAAGCTCCGCGACGTTTCGCTCGCGCAACCGCCGCCCGGACTGCTGCCCTGACCGCTGCGCCGCCGCCGCGGCGCCGTGCAATCTGCACGGCCGCGGCCGCGGCCGCGCGCCGCGAGGCGTCGCGGGCTCACGTCCGGAGCCCTGCGCGCCGATGGTAGCTTCTAACGCCTTCGGCGAACCCTTACCCATGGCCACCTCTCCGAGCGAGAATGCGCACGCGATGTCCCGCCGTGTCGTGCTGATCGATTTCGACTGGCAGGACGCCGATCTGATGCCGCAGCTGCTGCGGCGTCCGGGTGTTTCCGTGCGGCTCGTGGCGGGCGAGGACGGGCAGGATGCCGGCGTGCGCGTAGCCGAGCTTTGCGGACTGCCGCGCACGCTCGACCTCGCCGACCTGACGCGCGAGATCTTCGACCTCGCGCTGATCGGGGAGCGGAGCTCGCGCCGCACCCAGCTTGAGAGCCTGCTCCTCGCGCTCGGCACGCCGTGCCAGACGCCTGGCGAGTTCCTGCGCGGTCACGCCGAGGCCGTTCCGAGCATGCTGCCCACGATCGAGGCACCGCTCGCATTGCACGCGGCCGCGCTCGAGCACTCGCTCGGCGGCGTCGACTTCGACGCGCTCGTCGAGCAGGCGCTTCCCGACCTGGGCGCCGATGCGCCGGTCGCGCCGCGCCCCGTCGAGACGGTGTCGCCGCCGCGCGTCCGGATCATCAGCCTCGAGGACTTCCCCTCACGCGAAGCGCGCGCGCGGCTCGAAGGCGCCCTCAAGGGTCTCGTCGTCGACACCGGCGCGGGCACGGCGGAGCTCCATGCCGGCGACGCGGGCTCGCTCCAACTCGTCGCCCAGGTCGGACCGGAGGACAAGCTGCTGCGCGGGCTCATCGATCTCGCGCACGAGATGGGCACTCCGCAGGTCGTGACGCGTCTCTCGGAGCCGGGCAAGGGCAGGGCGTGGGGAGCGTGGCCATTCAAGACCATGCAGCGCAGCGGCGTGCTCGCGGCCTCGGCGATCGATCCCGACCAGGGCTGGGCGCAGTGGCAGCGCATGGTCGACGAATTGCGCTCGACCTGGGACGAGGAGGATCGCGAGAAGGCGGGCGCGGCCTTCCCGTTCGTGCCGCAGCGCACGTCGGGATGGATCGAGAACGAGGAGTTCCGGCAGTGCGTCGAGTTCGCCTGCGAGCGCCATCGCCGCGACCGGATGCGCTTCGAGCTCCACCGGCTCGACTTTCCGGACGCCTCGAACGCCGTCGACCGGCTGTGCGCGTGGCTGCCCGGACAGCTGCGCGACACCGATTCGATCACGCGCCCGAGCGCCCTCACGGTGCTGCTGCTCGTGGCCGGCGCGGCGGACGGCTTCGTCCACCTGCGCCGACGCGTGCTCGCGCTCTGGGACACGGCGTGGCGCGACAGCGGCGCGTCCCCGCCGGCGCCGGCGCTGGTCGATCAGCACGTCGAGCTCGCGGGCCCCGAGGACGCTCCCGTCTTCGCGGCGACCGCGGCGGAGTGGCTCGCCGGTCGCTGACGCGACGCCCGCCCCCGCGCGGCGGGTGCGACGCTTGACCGCTTCGCGATTCCGCCATCATGCTCCGCGACTTCCCACCGACACGAGGGAGGTCGTGTGTCCGCCCGCATCCTCAGGCTCAGCGCCGAAACCGCGTCCCGCATCGCTGCGGGCGAGGTGATCGACCGGCCGCTCGCGGCACTCAAGGAGCTGGTCGAGAACGCGCTGGATGCGGGTGCGAAACAGCTCGAGGTGCGGGTCGAGCGCGCCCTCGACCACCTCTTCGTCGTGGCGGACGACGGCAGTGGCATCGCCCACGACCAGATGGAGCTCGCGCTCGAGCGCCACGCGACGAGCAAGCTCGGCGCGCTCGAGGACCTCGATCGGCTCGGCACGCTCGGCTTCCGCGGCGAGGCCTTGCCCAGCATCGCGGCCGTGAGCAGGCTGCGGCTGACCTCGCGCGCCGCGGGCGCCGAGGACGCGGCCTTCGTCGCGGTCGAGGGCGGCGTGACGGTGGCGCGCGGGACGGCGGCGCGAGCGCCGGGAACCACGGTCGAGGTGCGCGAGCTGTTCTTCAACCTGCCGGCGCGACGGAAGTTCCTCAACACGCCCGCGGGAGAGATCCGCGCCGGGCTGCGGATGCTCGAGAGCTACGGGCTCGCGTTCCCGGGAACCGCGTTCCGGCTCGTGGTTGACGATCGCGAGCGCTTCGCGTGGGCGCGGGCCCCGTCGCGTCGCGAACGCGCCGGACAGATCTGGGGCGCGGCGCATGCGCGGCAGCTGCTCGAGGCAAGCGGCGAGCGCGGCGGGATCGCGCTCGAGGCGTTGCTCGGCCTGCCCGAACACGCGCGCGGCAACCGCGACGGCATGATCTTCCTCGTCAACGGGCGCTGGGTGCAGAGTCCGGCGATCGCTCAGGCCGTCCGGCAGGCGTACGGCAACCTGCTCCCGGGCGGTCGCCACCCCAGCGCGGTCGTGTGGCTTCACGTGCCGCCCGACCGGCTCGACGTGAACGTCCATCCGACCAAGCGCGAGGTCCGCTTCGCCGACGACTCTGCCGTCTTCTCGCTGGTCGCCGCGGCATGCGCGCAGCCCCTTTCGGCGCTCCATCCGCCGTTCACGGTCGTGCGGGGCGGGGGCGAGGAGCCGCAGCCGGCGTGGGCCGATCGCGTGCGCGAGCGCCCCGTCGACGAAGCACAGCTGGGACTCGCCCTGCCCGCGCCCGCCCCGGCCCCACCCGGCGCCGCGGCGCCGGGTGCGGAGACCGTGGCGGTCACGGCCGAGCCCGAGATGTGGCAGCTCCATCGCACCTACATCCTCGCGCCCGTGCGGGGCGGGCTCGTGATCGTCGATCAGCACGCGGCCCACGAGCGCATCCTCTACGAGGAGGCGCGCGCGCGGCTCGAGGGGCAGCAGGGCACGGCCGACGTGCTCCTGTTTCCGGCGCTCGCCGACCTCACCCAGGACCAGTACGCGCTGCTGCTCGAGATCGGGCCGCAGCTGCGCCAGCTCGGCTGGGAGCTCTCGCCACTCGGAGCCCCGACCGTGGTGATCCGCGGCGTGCCGTCAGGACTGCGCGTTCCGGACGCGCCCCGCCTGCTTCGCGACCTGCTCGACGGCATGGACGACGAGCCCTCGACGCCCGGCGCGCAGGACGACCTGCTCGAGCGTCTGGCGCGTTCGCACGCCTGCCACACTGCCGTGCGCGCGGGGGACGCGCTCACGCGCGAGGAGATGCGCGCGCTCGTCGACCGGCTGTTCGCGACCCGCCGGCCGCACGGCGACCCGCATGGCAGGCCGACGTTCGTGCGGCTCGAGCTCGACGAGCTGCACCGCCGCTTCGGCCGTTCGTAGCCCGGCGATGGCCGTCGTCGTCGCGATCGTCGGCGCCACCGCGACCGGAAAGACCGACCTCGCCGAGTCGCTCGCCGCGGCCCTCGGCGGCGAGGTCGTGTGCGCGGACGCCCGGCAGGTCTACCGCGGACTGGAGATCGGCAGCGGCGCGCCCACGCCGGCCCGGCGCGCCGCACTCCCGCACCACCTCTTCGGCGCGTTGGCCCTCGGCGAGCGGGGGAACGCAGGCTGGTTCGCGCAGGCCGCGACGCTCGCCTGCGACGCGATCGTCGCGCGCGGTCGAATTCCGGTGCTCGCCGGCGGCTCGGGGCTCTGGCTGAGCGCGCTGCGCGACGGGCTGCACGACGAGCCTGCCCACGATCCCAGGCTGCGCGCGGAGCTGCTCGCCGCGCTCGCCTCCGGGGGCGCTCCGGCCCTGCACGCACGGCTCGCGTCGCTCGACCCTGGCGCCGCCGCCCGGCTCCACGCTGCGGACGGCCAGCGGATCGTGCGCGCGCTCGAGGTGCGGCTCGCGAGCGGCGTCACGATCGCGCGGTGGCGCGCAGGTGCGACGCGCCGGGGTTACGCCGCGGACTGGCGCGTGCTCGAGCTCACCTGCGAGCCGGGGCGGCTGCGTGAGCGCATCGCGCGGCGGACGACCGCGATGTACGAGGGCGGGCTGCTGGAGGAGACGCGTGCGCTGGCGGACGGGACCGCGCGCGAGGCGCTCGCCGCGCTGCACGCGATCGGGTACGACGAGGCCCTCGCCGTGCTGGAAGGACGGCTCACGCGCGAGGCGGCGGAGGTCGAGACCAACCGCCGCACGGCGCTGCTCGCGAAGCGTCAGCGCACGTGGTTCCGCCACCAGATCGAGGCGACGCGCCTGCCCGTCGATGCGCCGGGCGGGGTGACGGAGGCGGGCGCGCGGCGCGCGCTCGAACTCGGATCGGCCCGCGGCGGTTGACACTCGCGGGCGGCCTCTCGTAGCGTCCGGTGGCCTCATCGGCCCACCCATTCGCGGGCATAGCTCAGTTGGTAGAGCGCGAGCTTCCCAAGCTTGAGGTCGCGGGTTCGAACCCCGTTGCCCGCTCCATGTCCCACCGGGCCGCGGCGCGCGGCTCGCCTTGAGAGTCGCGCGCCCCGCGGCCGGACGAGTCACCAGGGATTCATGTCCGCTCCCGTCGTCGCCATCATCGGCCGGCCGAACGTCGGCAAGTCCACGCTCTTCAACCGCATCCTCGGCGAGCGGCGCGCGGTCGTGCACGATCGTCCCGGCGTGACGCGCGATCGCAACGCCGTGCACGCCGAGTGGGCGGGGAGATCGTTCGTGCTCGTCGATACGGGCGGCTTCCTGCCGGGCTCCTCCGTGCCGCGCGACGCCGAAGTGCGAAGGCAGGCGGAGACCGCGATCGAACTCGCCGACGCCGTCGTCTTCATCGTCGACGCGCGTGCCGGCGTCACCGACCTCGACCACGCGATCGCCGAGCAGCTGCGTCGCGGCGGAACGCCCACGCTGCTCGCGGTCAACAAGGTCGACCGCGCGGGCGATCCGATCGTGCACGACTTCCACGGCCTCGGTCTCGGCGAGCCACTGCCGATCGCCGCGGAGGGCGGACTCGGCGTCGGCGACCTGCTCGACGCGGTGCTCGCGCGGCTGCCCGCCCCGGCGGAGGACCCCGACGAGCCGCTCGCCCGGGTCGCGATCGTCGGTCGGCCCAACGTCGGCAAGTCCTCACTCGTCAACGCGCTGCTCGGACAGGATCGCGTACTGGTCGAAGCCCGGCCCGGCACGACGGTCGACGCGATCGATGCCCGCTGGGAGACGCCGCACGGCGCGTTCGTGCTGGTCGACACCGCCGGCATCCGGCGCCAGGCGGAGTTCGACGACCAGGCCGAGTTCTACGCGACGATGCGGGCCCTGGCGGCGCTCGAGCGCGCCCACGTCGCCTGCCTCGTCGTCGACGCCGTGCAGGGCTTCCAGAAGCAGGAGGCCCGGCTCGCGCACCAGGCCCTCGAGGCCGGGTGCTCGATCCTGGTGCTCTACAACAAGTGGGACCTGATCGAGCAGCGCGAGCAGGCTTGGAAGGACGTGACCGCGGACCGGGCGCGGCGCTTCCCGACGCTCGCCGACCTGCCCGCGCATCCGCTCTCCGCGACCGAGAAGACCCACCTCGCGCGCCTGCCGGAGTACATTGCCGGGCGTGCGGCGGAGAGTCAGCGCCGCATTCCGACCGCGCAGCTCAACGAATGGCTCGCGGACGCGCAACGCCGGCGCGCGGCGCCGAGCAGCGCGTCGGGACGCTCCGCGAGGATCTACTACATGACGCAGACGGGCGTGAGGCCGCCAACGTTCACGCTGTTCGTGAACGCACCGTCGCGGCTCTCCGACAACTATCGCCGCTTCCTCTGGACCCGCTTCGCGGAGCACTTCGGCTTCCACGGCACGCCGCTGCGCTTCAAGGTCCGCAAGAGCGACTGACGTGACGACGAACATCCTGACCGCGATCGCGTGCATCGGGCTCGGATACCTCGCGGGCTCGCTCCCGTTCGGGCTCTGGCTCGGGCGCTGGCTGCGTGGCGTGGACGTGCGCACGCTGGGCTCGGGCAATCTCGGAGCGACGAACGTCTACCGCTCGCTCGGGCCCGGCATCGGCATCGCGACGTTGCTGCTCGACGTGAGCAAGGGCGCGCTGCCCGTCGCGCTGCTGCCCGAAGCGCCCTTCGCGCAGCGCTTCCCGGGCGGGCACGAGTGGTGCGCCGTCGCGGTCGCGCTCGCCGCCGTGTGCGGGCACGTCTGGACGTTCCTCGCGGGCTTCCGCGGCGGCAAGGGGGTCGCCACGACGGCGGGCGCGCTGCTCGCGCTCTCGCCGCCCGCGTTCGGGGTCTTCCTCGCCGTATTCGCGGCGACGCTGCTCCTCACGCGCTTCGTCTCGCTGGGCTCGATCCTGGGCGCGATCGCCTTCACGCTCGCGCTGTGGCGCTTCGGCCCCGACGGCGCAGCCAATCCCAGGTTCCTGGCCGGCGCGCTGCTCGCCATCGTCGTCATCGCCCGCCATCGTGGCAACGTCGCGCGACTGCTGCGCGGCGAGGAGCGGCGCTTCGAGTTCAAGCGAGGCGGCTCGTGAGCCGCGTCGCGGTGCTGGGCGCGGGCTCCTGGGGGACGACGCTCGCGATCCACCTCGTGAACGCCGGGCACGAGGCACGACTCTGGGGCAACGATGCGGCCGACCTCGCCGCGCTCGAACGCGATCGCGAGAACCGCAAGTTTCTGGCTGGCATTCCGCTACCTGCGGGCGTTAAGGTGCTGCCCGAGATCGATGCAGCGCTCGAAGGTGCCGAGTTCCATGTCTACGTGGTGCCCTCGCAGGCGGTTCGCGAGGTGGCGGCGCGGGTCGTGGCGAGGCGGGCGGCGGGCCTGCCGGTGTGCGCCAGCAAGGGGCTCGAGCTGGGCACGCGGCAGCGGCTGTCGGAAGTGCTGGGGGAATCGCTCGGGGATGCGGCGCCGGTCGTGCTGACCGGACCGAGCCACGCCGAGGAGGTGGCGGCGGGGATCCCGACGACGGTGGTGGCGGCGTGCGCGGACGGCGCACGCGCGCAGCAGACGCAGGCGCTGTTCTCGACGCCACGGCTCAGGGTCTACACGAACGACGACGTGGCGGGCTGTGAATACGGCGGGGCGCTCAAGAACGTGATCGCGATCGCAGCAGGGGTGTGCGACGGGCTGGGCTACGGCGACAACACCAAGGGCGCGCTCCTCACGCGCGGGCTCGCGGAGATCGCGCGGCTCGGCGTCGCGCTCGGTGGACGGCGCGAGACATTCTTCGGGCTCACCGGCATGGGCGATCTCATCGCGACCGCGATGAGCCGCCACAGCCGCAACCGTCACGTCGGCGAGCGGCTGGGACGGGGAGAGCCGCTGCAGGAAGTGCTCGGCGCGATGGTGATGGTGGCCGAGGGCGTGAACACGGCGCGCGCCGCGCGCGAGCTCGGGCGCGCGCACGGCGTCGAGATGCCGATCACGGAGCAGGTGTGCGCGATCGCACTCGAGGGCCGCAGGCCCGCGGACGCGATGCAGAGCCTGATGACACGCGATCTCAAGCGCGAGAGCTGAAGCGGGATCCATCCTCGACGGGACAGGGAGGGCGGGCACGTGGCGATTCGGAAAGCGGGGGGCGAGCCGGAGAGCAAGCTGTACCGCTCGATCAGCGAAGTGAGCGAGATGCTCGACGTGAAGCCGCACGTGCTCCGGTACTGGGAAACGCAGTTCAGCATGCTGCGCCCGCGCAAGAACCGCGCGGGGAACCGGATGTATCGCCCCGACGAGGTCAAGCTCCTGCTCCGCATCAAGGAGCTGCTCTACGCGCGCCGCTACACGATCGAGGGCGCGCGCCGCACGCTGCTCGACGAACGTCGAGAGGAGTCGCCGCAGGTCGAGCTCGGCTTCGACAACGCCGAGCGCCAGATGGTGATCTTCGAGGTGCGCGAAGGCCTGCGCGAGCTCGTCACGCGGCTGCGCGCCCGCCCCGAAGGCGCGCTCTGAGCGGCGTGCGCGCTTGCGCCCGACCGCGAACGCACGCTAGATTGCGGACCCCTTTTTCACGCCGACGGTCGGGGCGTAGCGCAGCTTGGTAGCGCACCTGCATGGGGTGCAGGGGGTCGCTGGTTCAAATCCAGTCGCCCCGACCACTTCACCTTCGCGTCCTCGCATGCTCGCCGTACTCGCCTACCGTGCTGCCGACGTCGTGGCGGGGGTGCTGCCGGCCCGCGCCGCGGATGCGCTCGCCGTGCTGATCGCCCGCGCGGCGTACGCGCTCCACCTGCCCGCGCGCCGCTTCCTCGAGGCGAACCTCTCGCGCGTGCTGCCGGGCCTGCCCGCCACGCGGAGGCGCGCGCTCGGGCGCGCGGCGTTCGTGAGCTTCGCGCGCGGCTTCGCGCGCTTCCTGCGCGGCCCGCATCCCCTGCCGCCGGGCCGCGTGCGGATCGAGGGCGCCGAGCACCTCGCGCTCGCCCGCGCGAGCGGCCGCGGCGTGATCCTGCTCTCCGCGCACGTCGGTGACTGGGAACTCGGCGCCGCGTGCATCGCGTCCCAGGGAATCCCGCTCCACCTCGCCGCGCGTCGCCAGCGCGAGGGCGCGATCGAGGCGCTGTTCGCGCGCCGCCGCCTTTCGGACGGCGTGCGCGTGCTGCCCGCGGAGGCGCGGTTCGTGCTGGGCGCCGCGGCGCTGCGGCGCGGCGAGTGGATCGCGCTCATGGCCGACCGCGCCCCGGCGCGCGCGCACGCGACCTCGGTGTGCGCGTGGGCGGCGGCGCTCGCACGGCGCACCGGCGCGCTCGTGCTGCCCGCGGTGTGCGTCAGCGAGCCCGACGGCTCGCGGGTGCTGCGGATCGAGGCGCCGATCCCGCCGGCGCGATGCCGCGAGGGCGCGTTCGCGGACACGCTGCGCGGCTGGCTCGAGCGCTGGCCGGGGCAGTGGGCGGCGTTCGAGCCCGTGCCCGAGGGCATCGCGTGAGCCTGAGCGTCGCCGCCCTCGTGCCCGCCTACCAGGCCGCCGCGCACCTCGGCGAGGTCCTGCTCGGGCTCAAGGCGCTCGATCCGGCGCCGCCGGTGCTGGTCGTGGACGACGGCTCGCGCGATGCGACCGCCGAGGTGGCGCGGCAGTTCGGAGCCCCGGTGCTCTCGTTCGCGGGCAACCGCGGCAAGGGCCACGCACTGCTCGCGGGCTTCGAGGCGCTGCGCGAGCACGACGCGGTCGTGACGCTCGATGCGGACGGCCAGCACCCGCCCGCCTGCATTCCCGCGTTCCTGGCCGCCGCCGAGGCCGGGGCCGACCTCGTGCTCGGAACGCGCGCGGTCACGCCCGAGATGCCCGCGCAGCGCCGGTTCGCGAACCGCGTGAGCAGCGCGTGGTGCAGCGCGATCGCGGGCCAGCCGATCCGCGACAGCCAGTGCGGTTACCGGCTCTATCGCCGCCGGCTGATCGAACGCACGCCCGTGCGCGCGAGCCGCTACGAGGTCGAGACCGAGATCGCGGTACGCGCGGCGCGCCTCGGGTTTCGCATCGCCGACGTGCCGGTTCCGACCGTCTACGGCGACGAGCAGAGCCACCTGAGCCCGGTACGCGACGTGCCACGCATCGTCGCGATGCTCGTGCGGCTGACGTTCGAGCCCGTTCCCGCGGCGAAGGGCGCCTGATGCACATCCTGCTCACGAACGACGACGGCATCCAGTCGCCCGCGCTCGGTGCCCTGCGCGAGCGCCTGCTCGCGTTCGGGCGCGTGAGCGTGATCGCACCGGACCGCAACCAGAGCGCGACGTCGCAGGCGCTCACGCTGCACCGCCCGCTGCGGATCTCGCCGGCCGGCGAAAACGCCTGGAGCGTGGACGGCACGCCCGCCGACTGCGTGCTCGTCGCGTTCCACGGCAAGCTGATCGAGCCGCCGACCTTCGTCGTCTCCGGCATCAACCACGGGCCCAACATGGGTGAGGACGTCTTCTACTCGGGCACGGTCGCCGCGGCGATCGAGGGCGCGCTGCAGGGCGTGCCCGCGATCGCGGCCTCGCTGGTGACGCGCGCCCCCACCGACTTCGTGGCGCCCGCGGCGGTCGTCGGCTCACTCGTGCGGCAGATCTGCGCGCGCGGCGTGCCTTCGCGCCTGCTGCTCAACGTGAACGTGCCGCACCGCCCGCTGGACGAGCTCGCGGGCGTGCGGATGACGCGGCTCGGGACGCGCGTCTACGAGGACACGCTGGTGCGCAAGATCGATCCGCGCGGCCGCGAGTACTTCTGGATCGGGGGCGAGGATCCGATCTGGGAGCCTTCGCCGGGCACGGACTTCCACGCCGTGCACGAGGGCTTCGTCTCGATGACCCCGCTACAGCTCGATCTCACCGACCACGCGGCCCGGGCCGAGATGGAGCACTGGTCGCTGACGCCGTGAGCGGGCACACGGAAGCCGACGGGCCGTTCACGCGCGCCCGCCGGCGGATGGTCGACGAGCAGTTGATCGCGCGCGGGATCCGCGACGCGCGCGTGCTCGCGACGATGGCCCAGGTGCCGCGGCACACGTTTGTCGAGGGCGAGAGCGCCGAGCGCAGCTACGGCGACCACGCGCTTGCCTCCGCGCAGGGACAGACGATCTCGCAACCCTGGATCGTCGCGCGGATGCTGGAGCTCGCGACGCTCGCCCCGGATCAGTGCGTGCTCGAGATCGGAACGGGCACGGGCTACCAGACCGCGCTGCTCGCACGTCTCGTCCGCCTCGTCGTCAGCGTCGAGCGGCTCGGCGCCCTCGTCACGTCGGCGCGGGCAAGGCTCGACCGTCTCGGCGTCACGAACGCCGTGCTCGTCCACGGTGACGGCTCGCTCGGTTGGCGGGAGCACGCACCGTATGCTAGGGTGCTTGTCGCCGCGGCCGCTCCACGTGTGCCCGGGGCTCTGCTCGAGCAGATCGAGGACGGCGGGTCGCTCGTGATCCCCGTCGGCGGAGCCCTGAACCAGCATCTCGAGGTCTGGCGGCGACGGGGCGAGCGCTGGACGAGCGAGCGCCACGGAGAGTGCCGCTTCGTTCCGTTGATCGGAGCCGATGCGTGGCGCTCCGATTCATCGGCTTAGAGATCGTCGGGGCGTGGCTCAGCCTGGTAGAGCACCTGGTTCGGGACCAGGGGGTCGGAGGTTCAAATCCTCTCGCCCCGACCATCGTGGTACGCGAAACCCGCCTGCAAGGGCGGGTTTCGCGCTTCCGGCCCCTTGCGGGCTCCCGGCGAGCACGCCATGCTGCCCGCATGGTTCGCGTGCAAGGTCTTCAGCTCGGGTCGGTTCGCGGCGGAGGCGAGCGCAGCCTCGCGGGGCGGAAATGAGCAAGCCCGGCCGGCTGCCGACGCTGATGGCGTTCGAGTCCCGCCTCGCGGGCGTGGAGCACGAAGCCCTCGCCCGGGGCGCCCTCGACCGGCGCGAGGACGAGGCGCTGCTGCTCGATCCGGACTTCGACCCCGCGCGCTACGAGGCGTTCCGCGCCCGGCTGCTCGCGGCGCGGGTCGAGGTCCCCGACGCCGACGACGAAGCCGCAGGCGAGGCGGCGCTCGATCGTCGGGCGCTGGGTGGCGAGCCGGGCCGGCCGATCCTCGAGCGCTACCTCGACGAGATCGGGCGCGTCGCGCTGCTGCCGCACCTCGAGACGCTCGAACTCGCCTGGCGCGCGCGCGGCGGCGACGAGGCCGCGCGCAAGCAGCTCATCCTCGCCAACCTGCGACTCGTCGTGCACGTGGCGCGTGCCTATCGCGGCCGCGGACTGCCGTTCCTCGACCTGATCGAGGAAGGCAACCTCGGCCTGATCCACGCCGCGGACCGCTTCGATCCCGGGCGGGGCGTGCGGTTCTCGACCTACGCGGCGCTCTGGGTCCGGCAGTCGATCCTGCGCGGCCTCGCCGAGCAGTCGCGCGCGGTGCGCATCCCGGTTCAGATGTTCCGCCAGCTGAACCGCTTCGCCGCGGTGCAGCGGGCGCTCGCGGTGCGGCTCGGACGCGAGCCGCTCGATGCCGAGATCGCGCGCGAGCTGGACGTCGCGGTCGTGCGCGTCGAACGGTTGCGCGCGCTGGTTGCCGGCGTCCACGCGATGGAGGCCGGCGCCGACGCCTTCGAGGCACTCTCGGCCGAGACGTTCGCCGAGGCGCCGCCTTCGGTCGAACGACTGATCGAGCTCCAGCTCGAGCACGAGAAGATCGACCGGCTGCTGCGCTCGCTCGACACCCGCGAGGAGCAGCTGCTGCGGCTGCGGTACGGTTTCCACGATGGCCTCGCGCGCTCGCTGCAGGAGACGGGCGACCACTTCGGCATCACCCGCGAACGCGTGCGCCAGATCGAATCGCGCGCGTTGGGCAAGCTGCGCCAGGCGATCGAGCTCGCGGACGGCGGGCGCGCCGCGGGTCCTCACCTGCACCTGGAGACCGGATCGTGACCGACCTCGCCGACTTCGTCCGCGACGTGCCCGACTTCCCGAAACGGGGAATCGTCTTCAAGGACATCACGCCGCTGGTCGGCGATCCGGGCGCGTTCGGCGAGGCGATCCGTCAGCTCTCGGCGCGGGCGCCGAAGCCGGATGCCATCGTGGCCATCGAGTCGCGCGGCTTCATCTTCGGAGCGCCGCTCGCGCACCACTGGGGTGTGCCGTTCGTGCCGGCGCGCAAGTTCGGCAAGCTGCCCGGCCGCACGGTCCGACAGGTCTATTCGCTCGAGTACGGCGAGGACGCGCTCGAGCTCCACGCCGACTCGCTCCGCGCGGGCTGGGAGGTGGTGGTGGTCGACGACCTGCTCGCGACCGGCGGCACGGCCGCGGCGACCGTGGCGCTGGTCGGCCAGTTGGGCGCGCGGGTCACCGCCGCGCTGTTCGCGATCGAGCTCGTGGGCCTGGGCGGGCGCAAGCGCCTCGAGCCGACGCGCGTCGAAGCGCTGATGGCGTTCGACGTGAAGGAGTGAGCCCGCTTCAGTTCGCGGGCAGGGCGTCGAGCTTCTTCTGGAGCGCGGCGAGCCGCGCCGGCGAACGCTGCTCCTCGGGCAGCGCCCGCGCGTAGGCGATTTCCTCGGCGAGCGTACGCCTCGCGCCCGTGAGGTCGCCGCGGCCACGCTCGATGTCGACCCGCGTGTCGTAGAGCAGGAGCTTGCGCGGGCCGTAGGCAAGCGCCATGGCGCGATCCGAGGCGGCGAGCGCGTCGTCCCACCGCTTCATGGCCTTGTACGCGATCGCGAGCCGGGCGGGCGGGTTGTAGTCGCCCGGCATGTCGTGCTCGGACTGCAGCAGCATCGGCACCGCCTTCTCGGGCTCGCCCAGCTGGAGGTAAGCCGACAGCCGGTGCGAGTCGAACACCGCGCGCTCCTCGGGCGTCTTCGCGCGCTCCGCCTGGCCGTCGAGGAACGCCGACCACTCGCCCGCGACCTGCCGCACGCCGGCGCTGTCGTGAACCGCGTCGCGCGCATCGATGAGCGCGATGTAGGCGCCCGAGCGGTCGTCGGCCGCGGTCGCGAACGACGTGTCGGTGACGAGCGCGTGCGTCGCGGCCGCCATCTCGGCGAGCGCCGCGACACGGCCGGGCACCGAATCGGGGAGCGAGGTCGCGGCACCGAGGCCGCCGGCGGCCACGTTGAGGGCGGAGGGCGAACGGCCGAGGCGCTGCAGCGTCTCACGTGCCAGCGCCAGCGCCCCGGCGTCGTCGCCGCCCGTGCTCATCGCCGTCTGCAGCGACTCGACGACCCGCGGGTAGCCGCGCCAGTCGGGTGGGGCCGCCGCAAGGACGGCGCGGTAGGCCCGGCTCGCACCCGTCCAGTCGCTCGCGCCGTAGAGGCTGTCCGCAGCGGCAAGTTTCGCCAGAAGCGCGGGCGGCGTGTTGCGGTGATCGCGGACGTCATCGAGCAGCGTGTGCAACTCGCCGACGGTCAGCCCACCGAGCCAGTTGAGGCGGACGGTCCGGCCGCTCGGATCGAGCACGAAGAAGGCCGGGATGCCGACCACCGGATAACGCCGGCAGAACGCCGAGTTCTGTGCCTTCTCACGGTTGATCGCGAGCCAGACGAACTGTCCGGCGTGCCGCGCGAGCGAGGAGTCCGTGAACACGAACGCCCGCATCGAGCGACACGTGTGTCACCAGGGCGCCCAGTTCTCGACGAAGATCGGGACCTGGCGCTGCTGGGCGAGCGCCACCGCGCGCGGGAAGTCGTCCTCGATCCACGGCAGTACGTCGGGCTTGCCGACGCTGGCATGCACGAGGCGGGCGGACGCCAGCAGGAGGAGCATCGCGAGCGGAGCGAGCAGCGGGGGGCGTCGCGCGGACATGCTTCGACACTAGCAGATCGCCCGCGTCGCGCCACCTTCCCCATCGGCCCGGACGCCGTCAGCCGGCCACCGCGAGGGCAATCAATCGCGCAGCAGCGCGAGCGCCCGGTCGGCGTCCTCGGACCTCAGGTAGAGCACGTAGCCGTAGTAGCCGTGCCCGTCCGTTACGGCATTCGAGGCATAGACGTCGACGCCGCCGCGATGGAGCCGCGCATGCAGACGCGCCACGATGCCGAGCTCGTCCTCGCCCTGCACGAGCAGGGCGGCGTGGGGGCCCTCGAGCGTGAGCCCCGACGCGCGCGCCGCGTCGTGGAGCCGTGCCGCCGACTCGGGAAAGAGCGTGAGCTGCGTCGCGTCGGGCCCGAGCGGCATGGTGTTCAGTGCGAGCAGGTTCACGCCTTGACCCGCGAGGTGGTTCAGGATCTCGAACGCCTCGTCGGGCTCGCCGCGCACCGTGGCGTAGAAATACTCGACCCGCCGGACCGTCACCGCCATCTCACCCCTCCCGCGCGGAAGCGGCCATCACTCGAGCCCGGTGTGCCCGAATCCGCCCGCCCCGCGCCCGGTCTCACTCAGCGTCTCGGCGGGCTCCCAGACGAGCCTCGGCGCGGCCGCGAGCACGAGCTGAGCGATCCGCATGCCGCGCTCGATCACGAGTGGCTCCTCGCCCAGGTGGGCGAGCGCGACGACGACCTCGCCGCGATAGTCGGAGTCGATCGTTGCGGGGCTGTTGGCGAGCGTGACGCCCGTGCGCGCCGCGAGCCCCGAGCGCGGCCGGATCTGGAGCTCGTAGCCCGCCGGGATCTCGACGACGAGCCCGGTCGGCACGCGCAACCGCCCGCCCGGCGCGAGCTGGACCGGGCGCTCGAGCGCAGCGCGCAGGTCGAGTCCGGCCGCGCCGGGCGTCTCGTAGGCGGGCAGCTCGAGGCCCCCGGCGTGGGCGAGCTGGCGCACGCGCACGCGCACCGAGGGGCCTGGACGGAGCGTTTCGGACATCGGCGAACCTCCTCGCCGGTCGCAATGCCCGCGCCGTCGGGCGACGGCGCGGGCTCCTGAGGCAACCTAGCTCAGCACCTTGGTCTTCACCGTGCCGACGATGCTGAGCGTCAGGCGCAGCTCGTAGGTGAAGCTGGTCGCCACGTCGGTCGGAGTCGAGACCCCGCTGACGTTGTAGGTGAGAGTCTCCGGCGGGTTCTGGTCGTTCTGGATCTGAGGGAGTTCGGAGGCGAGCAGCGCGTTGATCTGGTCGACGCCGAGGCTGTCGAGGCTGGGCGTGATCCAGCCCGTCACCTTGTCGGCCGCGCCGGAGAAGTTGTCGATCAGGTCAACCATCGGATTCGAGTTGACCGCGACCTGCACCGAGCCGCTGGTGACGGTGCGGCCGCTGGTCGGATCGGCCACGGAGACCCGGTAGGACACGCCGGCCAGTGTAATCGACTTCAGGCTCGAAACGTCGATGCCGGCGGCGGCGATGGCCTGGGGCAGATTGATGGACTGGTCGAGGCGAACCGCGACGTTCCCGCTCGTGAACGTGTTCGTCGAACCGGTCGCCGGGAAGTCGAGCGTCACGCTCTGGCCCACCGCGAGGTCGACGAAACGGGTCTTGATCTTCGGTTCGGTCGGGCAGCTCGATCCGGCGGCCACCAGCGTCACGAGCGCGAGTCCGGCGTATGCGATCAGGCGTGAGGTGCGCATGGTGGTCTCCTAGAGCCCGACCGACAGCCCGAGGGCTGCGCCGGAGTTGGCGGCGGAGAACACCTCGCCGCTCAAGTGCAGCGCCGCCAGCGAGAGCTGGGCGCCGACCGCGAGGTGCGCGTTCGACTGCGTGTCCATCTTGACCGAGATCTTGTCGGTCGGATCGGACGAGCTCGTGTACGCCACGTCCATGTTGAACGTGTCGTAGCCGACGCTCACGTAGGGCTGGAGCTTGAGGACCCGGCCGAAGTCCCGGCTCGCAGTCACGTCGACGTGGAACGCCTTGGTGTCGAGCAGTCCGTCGCCGAGCTTGAACGTCTGGTAGAACGCGCCGATCGCGACGTCCGCCGGAATGCTGCGCAGGTAGCGGGAGATCGAGTGCTGCGCGCCGATGCCGAACAGCTCGAGCTTGCCGAAGTCGGAGTTCCCGATGTCGTCGGAGAAGTAGCGCAGGACGGCGCGCGTTCCCATCACGGTGCCGATGCTGAGCTGGGGCGCCGCGGCCACGAACTGGCTGATGTCGAGCCCGCCGGGGAAGTTGCTGACGAGGTTGCCCTGGCCCTTGACCGCAACCGAGCCGGTGCTGCCGACGACGGTGGGCGCCGAGACGCTCGGGAACTGCGGGGTCGCGGTGGTCTGGAAGGTGCGGTCGCCCGAACCAAAGGTCACGCCCATGGCGTGCAGGCTGAGCGCGAACCCGAAACCGGTCTCGGGCACGCGACCGGTCTGGAAGATTCCAGCGTTGAGCGTCGAGGACAGCGCCTTGGGCAGTGGCGAGAGATAGCCTTTCGCGTCGTCACCGCCGAGCACGCCGAGCTTCTCCGAGAGGTCGGCGCGGGCAGGAGGAGCGAGCGAGGCCGCGAGGCACCCCGCAAGGACGAGAACTACGGCGGAACGAAGCATGGGATCCTCTCGACCGTGAAGCCGTCGTGAAGAGTTCAGGTGGGGAGACCGCGGAGGCACACTAGGCGCTCGCTGCGGGCAGGGCAATCGCGGAGTGCGGATGCTTCCGGGCGTCCGCGGCCAGAAGCTAGGCCCCTTGCCGTCGCTCGACGCGCGCCCAGGCATCGCGCAGCGTCACGGTGCGGCCAAAGACGAGGCGGTCCGGGCGCGAATCGCGCGCGTCCGGAACGAAGTAGCCCACGCGCTCGAACTGCACGGCCTCGCCCGGCTGAGCCCCGGCGAGCGCGGGCTCGACGCGGGCGTCCGGCAGCACCTCGAGCGAGCGCGGATTGATCGCGGCCGCGAAGTCCGCACCCTCGGGAACGTCCTCGGGATCCTCGGCGGCAAAGAGCGTCTCGTAGAGCCGCACCTCGGCGGGCAGCGCGTGAGCCGCCGAGAGCCAGTGAATCGTGGCCTTCACCTTGCGCCCGTCGGGCGCGTTGCCGCTGCGCGTTTCGGGATCGTAGGTGGCGCGGATCGTCGCGATTTCGCCGTTGGCGCCGTGCTCAACTCCCGTGCAGCGGACGAGGTACGCGCCGCGCAACCGCACTTCGGTGCCGGGGCTCAGGCGGAAGAACCTGGGCGGCGGGCTCTCGCGGAAATCGTCCGCGTCGATCAGGAGCTCCCGGCTGAAGGGCACCGTGCGAACGCCCGCGGCCGGATCCTCCGGGTTGTTCGCGAGCTCGAACGTCTCCGTCCGGCCCTCGGGATAGTTCTCGAGCACCACCCGGAGCGGCCGCAGCACCGCGAGCCGCCTCGCCGCCGTGCGATTGAGCTGCTCGCGCACGCAGTGCTCGAGCAGCCCGAGCTCGGCGCGCATCTCGCGCCGGCCGACGCCGATCCGCTCCGAGAAGTCGCGGAGCGCGGCGGCCGGATAGCCGCGCCGGCGCATGCCGCTGATCGTCGGCATGCGCGGATCGTCCCAGCCCGTCACGACACCCTCGCGCACGAGCCGCAGGAGCTTGCGCTTGCTCACGACCGTGTGCGTGACGTTGCGGCGTGCGAACTCGTACTGGTGGGGGAGCGGGCGCGGCAGCTCGAGCGACTCCAGCAGCCAGTCATAGAGCGCACGGTGCGGCACGAATTCCATCGTACAGATGCTGTGGGTGATGCCCTCGATGTAATCCGAGAGGCCGTGTGCGAAGTCGTAGAGCGGGTAGACGCACCAGGCATCGCCGGTGTGGTGGTGCGAGGCGTGCCGGATGCGGTAGAGCACCGGGTCGCGCAGCCAGACGTTGTCCGAGGTCATGTCGATGCGTGCGCGCAGCGTGCGCGCGCCGTCGGGGAACTCGCCCGCCTTCATGCGGGCGAAGAGCTCGAGGCTCTCCGCCACGGTGCGCCCGCGCCAGTGACTCTCGATGCCACGCTCGCCGGGAGCGCCGCGCATGCGGTCGACCTCCTCCGCCGTGTGATCGCAGACGAACGCGTGGCCCTTCTCGATCAGCCGCACCGCGAACGCGTGCAGCGCCGCGAAGTAGTCCGAGGCGCGGAACGGCTCGAGCGCACGACTGCGCGCCGCTTCGCCGTGGACGGCGGGCAGCGCGAAGTCGTCGCCGATGGCCGTCGCGGTCGCGCCCGCCGGCTTGAGCCCGAGGCAGTCATCCGCCCAGCCCGCGATCAGCCACTTCACGTCCTCGACGATCGAGGCCTCGTACTCCTGCTCCTCCTTCTCGGGGTTGGTGTCGTCCATGCGCAGGTTGCAGACGCCACCGAACTGGCGCGCGACGCCGAAGTTGAGGCAGATCGAGGTCGCGTGCCCGACGTGGAGGTAGCCGTTCGGCTCGGGCGGAAAACGCGTGGCGACGGCTCGCACGCGCCCGGCGGCGACGTCGGCCTTGACGATCTCGCGGATGAAGTCGTCCCGCTCGGGGCCGGCGTCGGCGGCGACGGGGGCGTCGGACTCGGTCATGAGGGCTCTCCCGAGCTTCAAGAGAATGCATCCCGGTGCCGCTGTCCAGTGCGCCCGTCGCGGGGTTGGCGGACCGCGCGCCGGTCACTATGCTGCCGCCCGGCATGCGAGCCCACCGAGTCCGATCGGCGGGCCACCCTCGCGCCTGGAGAACCCCATGCGACGCTTCGTCCACACGCTCGCCGCATCCGCCGCCGCCGTGCTGCTCGCGCTCGGCGCGGTGCCCGCCGGCGCGCAGCCGCCCGCGCTTCCCGCACACGGCATCGATCTCGCCGATCGCGACACGACGTGCGCGCCGTGCCGGGACTTCTTCCGCTACGCCAACGGCGCGTGGGACGACCGCACGCCGATCCCGGCTTCCTACTCGCGCTACGGCGTCGACCGGGAGATCGAGGATCGCGGCACCGACGCGCTGCGCCGGCTGCTGGAGCAGGCCGCGGCGGACGTGCGCGCGCCCGCCGGCTCGGATCGCCAGCGGCTCGGGCTCTTCTACGGCACGTGCATGGACTCGGCGCGCGCGGAGGCGGACGGCGCGAAGCCGCTCGTGCCGCTCATGAACGAGATCGCGAAGCTGGCCAGCCCGCGCGATCTCGCTCCGCTGCTGGCGCAGCTTCACGCCGAGGGCGTGCGCGCGTGCTTCCGCTTTGGCGCGGAGCAGGACGCGCACAACTCCAGCGAGGTGATCGCGGGAACGGGACAGGGCGGGCTCGGTCTGCCCGATCGCGACTACTACCTTCGTACCGACTCGGCGAGCGTCGCGCTGCGCCAGGCCTACGTGGACCATGCCGTCCGCTCGCTCGTGCTCGCGGGCGTGGGCGAAGCCGAGGCGCGCGATCAGGCCACGCGCATCCTCGCGCTCGAGACGCGGCTCGCGCGCGCCTCGATGACGCGCGTCCAGATGCGCGATCCCAACGCGATCTACCACCGGCTGTCGCTTGCCGAGCTCCAGAAGCTCTCGCCCTCGTTCGACTGGGGCGCCTACCTGCGCGCCAGCGACCTCGCGTCGGTCGCTTCGCTCAACGTCGCGCAGCCCGAGTTCGTCCGTTCGTTCGGCGCGGCGCTCGACTCGGTGCCGATGACGGACTGGCAGGCCTACCTGCGCTGGGCGGTCGTGCGCGCGGCCTCGCCGGTGCTGAGCTCGGCGTTCGTGAACGAGGACTTCCGCTTCAACCAGCGGCTGACCGGCGCCCGGGTGCTCTCGCCGCGCTGGCAGCGCTGCCTCGAAGGCACCGATCGCTCGCTCGGCGAGGCGCTCGGTCAGGAGTACGTGCGGCTCTATTTCACCCCGGAGGCGAAGCAGAAGGCGCTCGAGATGGTGCACCACCTCGAGGATGCGCTGCGCGACCGGCTCAGCACGCTCCCGTGGATGAGCGATTCGACGCGACGCGCCGCGGTCGCCAAGCTCGCGGCGTTCGACAACAAGATCGGCTATCCCGACCACTGGCGGGACTACTCCGCGCTGACGCTGCACCCGGGCGCGTTCGTCGACAACCTCATGGCGGCCGAGCGCTTCGAGTGGTCGAGGCGGCTCCACCAGATCGGTCGGCCGCTCGACCGCACCGAGTGGCACATGACGCCGCCGACCGTGAACGCCTACTACAGCCCGTCGATGAACGAGATCGTATTCCCGGCCGGGATCCTGCAGCCGCCCTACTGGGATCCGACGGCCGACGACGCGTTCAACTACGGCTCGATGGGCGCCGTGATCGGCCACGAGATGACCCACGGCTTCGACGACGAGGGACGTCAGTACGATCTGCACGGCAACCTGCGCAACTGGTGGACGCCCGCGGACGCCGAGCACTACAAGCGGCAGGCGGCGCGCATGGTCGCTCAGTTCAACGGCTTCGTCGCGGTCGACACGCTTCACGTGAACGGGCAGCTCACGCTCGGCGAGAACATCGCGGACCTGGGCGGGCTCGTCGTGGCCTGGGACGCCTGGCAGAAGGTGCGCGCCGCGCACCCTCAGGAGGGCCTCATCGACGGCTACACGCCGGAGCAGCGCTTCTTCCTCGGCTACGCCCAGAGCTGGCGCGAGAAGACCCGTCCCGAGCGCCAGCGCATGCTCGCGCTCACGAATCCGCACGCACCCGAGAAGTGGCGCGTCAACGGGCCACTCGCGGACCTGCCCGAGTTCGCCCGGGCATTCGGCTGCCACGCGGGCGATCCGATGGTGCAGCCCGACAGTCTGCGCGTGGTGATCTGGTAGGCGCGGCGGTCACGCCGCCGGGTGCTGCTGCGTTAAGGGGATCGACGACCTCCGGCGTGCGCCGGGGTCGCTCGGGAGGGAGCATGGGCCGCTGCGACGTCCGCGACGAGATCACCGGGCCGGGGGGCCGAACGGCCGCGACCGCTCGAGGCGTGTGGTCGCGTGCGCGGAGCGGGCTCTGCGGTCGCGTGGGAACGGGCCGTGGAGGCCCCACGTGACGCTTCGCCGCCTGCTTCTCGGTTTGCTCGCGGTCGTGGCCCTCGGGGTCGCGACCGACCTGTGGGCACCGTTCCGCGCCGACCTGCGCGTCTTCCTGCCCGAGCGCATGGCCCGGCTCGACACCGACATGTGGCGCTCGTACTACGACCACAAGCCGGGGCTGCTCTACCTGCAGCTCGCACAGACGCTCCGCGAGGAGTTCCACTTCCCGCCGGTGCGCTCTTATCTGACCGCGGCACGCGCGGCGCGCGCGGCGTTCGTGTTCAAGGGCGGGCACGGGCGTTCGGATTACGAACGCGCGCTGCCGGTGCTCACGGAGTATTTCCGCGACCTTCATGCCGTGAGCCGCGAGCCTTTCGATGTCGGCCAGGCGTCGCGCCTCGAACTGGAGTGGTGGATCGTCCACCGCGAGCGCGATCGCCACGCGCCCGGCGATCTCGAACGTGCGCTCGCCGAAGCAGCCGGCGCGCTCTACCGCGTGAACCCCGACCGGCTCGCGGTCTACGGCGCCGAACGCGCGCGCGCAATGACGATCCGCGACTCGCTCGAAGCGGCGGGCGGCGTGCCCGAGGCCGGCTGGCAGGAGATCGACCGGCACCTGGTCGTCTCGTGGCGTTCCCTGCACGACGCGCTCGCGAGCGGCGGGGCCACGTCCGAAGCCCTGCCCGCCACGCCGTGATGGCCGCGGAGGCCGGAGCCTGGCGGGCAGAGGGCACGATCCGTTCCGATCCACTACCCTGTGCCGCCATGGGGAACCGGACGAAATCGCATCGCGTGGGGCGAAGCCCGTCAGGCCTCTCCGTCTGCGCCGCGCTCGCACTCGTCGCCGGCTGCTCGCCTGACCGGCTCCACGGCGAGCGATTGCCGCACCCGCTCTCGACCGCCGGCGTAAGCGTCACCGAGGTGCGAACGGATTCCACATCCGCCCCGTTCGCGCTCCGGGCGGCGCCTGGCGGGCTGCTGTTCGTGTTCTTCGGCTACGCGCAGTGCCCGGACGTCTGCCCCATGACGCTCTCGGAGTGGGCGCACGCGCTTCGCACGCTCGGCCCGGAAGCGCGGCGCATCGGCACCGCGTTCGTGACGGTCGACCCGGCACGCGACAGCGCGAGCGTGCTCGCGCCGTTCGTCACGGGGTTCGTGCCCGGCGCGCACGCGCTCCGCCCATCGAGCCAGGATGAGCTGCTGCGCGCCGAGCACGCGGTCAATGCGAGCTCGGCGATCGAGCGCCATGGCGACGGCACCGTCGCCGTGAGCCACACCGCCGCGAGTTATCTGGTCGATGCGGGCGGCCATGTGCTCGTCGAGTGGGACTACGGCGTCAAGGCCGCGGACATGGCGCACGACGTGCGCGTGCTGCTCCGCTCGCAGGCGGCGGGCGGCGGCTCGCGCTGACCGAGGGCGAACGCGTCGCGGCCGGATCCGGGCCGGCGTGCCTGCGGCGCTCGCCAGCCACGTGAAGGCTCCGGCGCCGCGGGTTCGGCTGGCGTCCGGTGCCGTCAGCGGAGCACGACCAGCCGCCGCGTTCTGCGCTCGCCGTTCGAGCGCAGGCTGACGAGGTAGACGCCGGCGGGGGCCGGGCGCCCCGCAGCATCGAGCCCGTCCCAGGCGATCTGGTGTTCCCCGGCGGGCAGGTTCGCCGAGGCGAGGCGCCGCACCCGACGGCCGTTCACCCCGATCAGGTCGACGTCGACCCACGCGGCGCGCGGCAACGAGAACGCAATCGTCGCGCGACCGACGACGGGGTTCGGCCGCAGCGGCGCGAGCTGCGGGGCGCCGCTCCCGAAGCGCCCGGAGGGCACGTCCAGGACGGTGTCGCCCGGCGAACCCAGGTGCGCACGCGGCTCGTGGTCGACGTAAGGCCTCGTGTAGACGTCGTCGAAATAGGTCGAGCCGGCGAGGTAGCCCGCGAGCGAGAACTGATCGATGCTCGCGGGATCCAGCACGTCCAGCGTTGCGACGACGTGATCGTCGATCGAGAGACGACATGCCGAGTCGCCGGCGGCAATCGAGAGCCGGTGCCAGCCCGTGCTCCGCGACACGCCGGTGTCGAAGTAGTCCCAGCCTTCGCTGTGGTAGGCGTAGCGGGTGTCGGAGGCCCCCTCGTAATAGCCCACGCCGATCGCATGGAGTGGAAAGTCGGCGTTGCCTGCATCCCAGGCGCGCAACACGCCGAGCCGGTCGGGCGTGGCGTCGAGGTCGTCGTACATCCACGCGGTCACCGCCGAGTTGCGCTGGAAGGGTCCGGCGATCTCCGGAAACGTCGCGCCGCCATCGAGCCGCAGCGAGTGCGCGCCCGTTCGCGCCAGCTCGTCGGTCGTGACGACCTGGCCGTCGGTCTCGTCCCAGCCGGATGTCGCAGGCGAGAGGAAGTCCGCGAGCCCGCCCTCGGCATAGCCGATGTGCCATGCGCCCTGCACCGACTGGGCGCCGTACCAGATCCGCAGCTCGTCCCCGTCGAGCAGCAACGCCGAGCGGTAGATCTCGAGGTCGTCCCAACTTCCCTGGGAGTGCCGCAGCACGGGCTGCGGCGTGAGCGACCAGTGCTGGTAGTCCGTGCTGACGGCGTAGTAGAGGTCGGTGTGATCGCAAGTGCTGCCGTGCGGGTAGCAGGCGAGCAGCATGACGTAGCGGCCGTCCTGCTTCACGGCATTGAAGTGCCACGGCACGACGGACGAATCGCTGAACGTCGCGATCACGGCATCGCTCCAGATCAGGCCGTCGGTCGAGCTGCGCACGACGACCGTCTGGTCGTCGGCGGTGCAGCCCTGCGGGGACGTGGCGTAGAGCATGTGCCAGCCCTGTTCGTCGACCACGATCGCCGGGGACATCTCGTAGTTGGGGAGGTGGAGCACGGTGATCGGCGCGGACCACGCGACTCCGTTCGTCGAGGTGACGCGGCGAATGTCGGTCGTGCCGGCGTAGAGCGTTTCGTTGTAGTAGACCATCAGCGTGTCGCCCACGAGCACCATGTCCGGATCGTTGTTGTAGCCCGCGACGGGGGGCACGATCGGGTTCGTGAGCCCGGCGGGCACCTGCCAGTTCTGCCCGTCCGCGCTCACGAGGATCGAGGGATTCTCGAGCGACTCGACGTTGTAGGGGTAAGGCGTCAGGACCATCCAGTAGTTCCAGCCGTTCCACCCGCCCGGGACGAAGATCACGTCCGGGTGCGTGGCCTGCCCGGAACCGTCGTAAGTCGGCGTGTCGAGCGGCTGCGCGGCGTTCCGGCCCGCCTGCTCGAATCCGTCGTAAAACGGGAACGTCGCGCTCGCGCTCGAGGGCGTTCCGTCACTCGAGCCGCACACGAGATCGAGGATCGTCGCCGAGTCGGGCGCGATGGCGGGCACGCGCGCCCACACGTCCGCGCAGCCGCGCGCGGGGTCCCACGATTCGATCCAGAACGGGATCGGCTGTCCGCCCGCGTCGGTGACGCGCACGTCCGAGCCGCCCGGTTGAGATCGCGAGAAGTCGAACGCGGGCGCGCGCAGCATGATGCGGACGGGGTATTGGGTCAGCGTCGCGCCGGCAGGAGCGGGGTCGACGATGACCGGGTAGGTGAGCGCCCCGGCGAGGTGTGGCAGGAGGAGGGCGCCCGCGACGAGCCCGACGAGCGCGTCGGTGAAGCACGCCCGCACGGTCCACGTCGCGGTGCGTCGCGGCGCGGGCCGTGGGGTGGCCTGCGCGTGCGCGGCCGAAGCGATCCAAGGCATCGAGCCTCCCGTGGGTCTGCCATCCCCAGTGAAATGGTGGGGCCGCCTCGGAGACGAGTGCAATATCGTTCGCGCGGGCACGCCCCGGTGCGGAGCGAACCGGGGCGCGCATGTTGCATTCCGCACGCCGGGGGGTAGGCTCCTCGCGCCAACGCGTCGCGCAGGCGCGGAATGGACCTGAGCGCCGGGCGCGGAGGGACGCTTCCCCGGCCAGGCTCGGCGCGGCCAGGACTTCACGAGGTTCCGGAGATCCCGACGTCCAATGAAAACGCCCCTCCGCTCGATCGCGCTGGTCGCCCTATCCGTGGCGACGCTCGTCCTCCCGCCCCGCGCCGCGCATTCCGGCGCGATGCTCCACGTCGCTCAGCACTGGACGATCGGAGGCGACGGCGGCTGGGACTACCTGACCGCCGACTCGGCCTCCGGCCACCTGTTCGTGTCGCACGGCGCCGCCGTCGAGGTGCTGGACATGGCGAGCGGCAAGCGGATCGGACGCGTCGAGCCGACCCCCGGCGTGCACGGCATCGCGATCGCGCCCGAACTCGGCCGGGGTTACGTCTCGTGCGGGCGCGACTCGTCGATCGTCGTCTTCGACGTCAAGACGTTCGCCGTCGTCCAGCGCGTCGTCCTGCCGGCACGCAATCCGGATGCGATCGTCTACGAGCCGGTGAGCCGACGCGTGCTCACGTTCAACGGCGGCAGCTCGAACGCGTGCGTCGTCGACGCGGCGAGCGGCCGGCTGCTCGACACGCTCTCGCTCGCGGGCCGGCCCGAGTTCGCGGTGGCCGACGGGCGCGGTCGCGTGTTCGCGAACATCGAGGACCGCGGCGAGCTCGTCGAGATCGACCCGGTGAAGCCGGCGGTGGTCCGGCGCTGGTCGCTCGCGCCCGGCGTCGAGCCGAGCGGACTCGCGATGGACCGCGCCCACCGCAGGCTCTTCTCCGGCTGCGGCAACCAGAAGCTGGTCGTGAGCGATGCCGACGGCGCCCGCGTGATCACGACGCTCCCGATCGGCGAGGGCGTCGACGCCTGCGGCTACGACGCGCGGCGCCACGTCGCGATCGCGTCGAACGGCGACGGCACGCTGACGGTGGTCCGCGAGGAGTCGCCGGAGTATTTCAACCTTGCCGAGACTGACACGACGCAGCGCGGTGCCCGCACGATGGCGCTCGATCCGTCGACGAGCCGCGTGTTCGTCGTCACGGCGCAGTTCGGACCTCCGCCCGCGCCGACCGCCGACCGCCCGCGGCCGCGAGCCTCAATCCTTCCCGGGACGTTCGAGGTGATCGTGCTCGAGCCCTGAGTCCGCTCCGCGGCGCGCCGCTTCATCGCCGCGCCGCGTCGCGCCTTCACCGCGCCCGCGCGCTGTCATAGACTGCGGAGATGCCGCTGGCACCCGGAGTGCGCCTCGGGCCCTACGAGATCGTCGCGCCGATCGGCGCCGGCGGGATGGGCGAGGTCTACCGCGCGCGGGACACGCGACTCGGGCGCGACGTCGCGATCAAGGTGCTGCCGCAGGAGCTCTCGGCCAACGCCGAGGTGCGCGCGCGCTTCGAACGCGAGGCCCGCACCATCTCGACGCTCAATCACCCGCACATCTGCATGCTGTTCGACGTCGGACGCTCGTCCGCCGAGGGCGGCACGGGGGAAACCGACTACCTGGTGATGGAGCTGCTCGAGGGCGAGTCACTCGCGCAGCGGCTGCGGCGGGGCGCGCTTCCATCGGGCGAGCTGCTGAAACTCGGCGGCCAGATCGCGGACGCGCTCGATCGAGCCCACCGCGCCGGGGTGATCCACCGGGACCTCAAACCCGGCAACGTCATGCTGACCCGTGGCGGTGCGAAGCTGCTCGATTTCGGGCTGGCACGTTCGGCCGGAATGGCGGGGACGGCGAGCGGCTCGGGCTCGGCGGCGGCCGCGCTCACGCGTTCCCCGACCGTCGCCCGCCAGCTGACGGCCGAGGGCACGATCGTCGGCACCTTCCAGTACATGTCGCCCGAACAGCTCGAGGGTGGAGAAGCCGACGCACGCTCGGACGTCTGGGCGCTGGGCGCGACGCTCTACGAGATGGCGACCGGCCGGCCGGCGTTCGAGGGCCGCAGCCAGGCCTCGCTGATCGCCGCGATCCTGCGCGCCGAGCCCACGCCCGTGAGCCAGGTCGTCTCGGGCTCGGGCTCCATGGAGGCGCCACCGAGTGCGCTCGACCGCCTGATCCAGAACTGCCTCGCGAAAGATCCGGACGACCGCATCCAGACCGCGCACGACGTCAGGCTCCAGCTCCAGTGGATCGCCGACGGCGGCTCGGTCTCGTCCCTGCCGGCACCTGTCACGCCGCTTCGACGCCGCCGCGAGCGGCTCGGCTGGCTCGTTGCGGGCGTGCTGGCCGCGGCGCTCGCCGTCGTGGTCGGGAGTGCCCTTCGATCCCCTGCGCACACGCCGCCCGCGGCGCGCTTCGAGATCCTCGCCGAGCCAGGGCAGCGCAACCTGCGCTGGCCACGCGTATCGCCCGACGGCAGGTTCATCGCCTACCAGGCCGACGACTCCCTCGGCATCACGCGCATCTGGCTGCGGGCGCTCGATGCGTTCGTCGCGACGCCGCTGGCCGGCACCGAGAACGCGAACCGCCCGTTCTGGTCGCCCGACAGCAAGTGGCTCGCGTTCACGACGGGAAGCGACCTGAAGCGGATCGCAGTGAGCGGAGGGCCGGCGCAGCTCATCGGCAACTCGCACGGTGGCTTCGACGGCGCGTGGGGCAGGCGGGGGGTCATCGTCTACGACGGCGGCCAGAGCGACTCGCTCCGCCAGATGGCGGCGGACGGCGGCACGAGCGCGCCCGCGACGCGGTTCGATCGCGCGGCGTCGGAGCAGTATCACGCCTGGCCGGTCTTCCTGCCTGACGGCGAGCGCTTCCTGTTCATCGCCGCGCCGCGGACGGGGACCGACGACGTGCTCAAGGAAGGCCGGCTCGGCTCGCTCGATTCGCACGCCATCGGCGTCGTGTCGAGCCGGGTCGAGTTCGTGCCGCCCGATCTCGTGCTCTACGTGCAGGACAAGACGCTCATGGCGCGGCACGTGGACCTCGGCGCGGCGAAGTTCGTCGGTGCGGCCTTCCCGGTGGCCGAGGGCGCGTGGACGCGCGGCGACGAAGCGCACATCTCCGGCTCGCCCTTGGGCGTCGTGGCCTTCCGGTCGGAGGCCTCGCTGGTCCGCTCGACGCTCGAATGGGTCGATCGCAGCGGCCGCACGATCGGCGAGGCGGCCCCGCCCGACCAGTACCGCGAACCTTCGATCTCGCCCGACGGCACGCGGATCGCCTACGGCCTGTTCGATCCCGCGGCGAACGGCGTCGATCTCTGGGTGCGCGACCTCAAGCGCAACATCGCCACGCGGCTCACGTTCGACACGAAGAACGAGGTGTGGCCGGTCTGGTCGCCGGACGGCACGCGCATCGCGTACTCCTCGAATCAGAGCGGTGTCTACTCGATCCTCGTGCGCGACGTTTCGGGCGCGGGTCCGGTGGACTCGCTCCTCCACAACGGCTCGCCCGCCGGCCCGACCGACTGGGGACGGAACGTTCCCGATCCGCTCCAGTTCGGGATGTTCGACACCGGCGCGCAGTTGTGGGCGATGGAGCCGCGGCCCGGCGCCAAGCCGCACCCGATCCAGACCAACGCCTTCATCGAGATGAACGCGCGGCTCTCGCCCGACGGACACTGGCTCGCGTATCAGACCAGCGAGACCGGGCGGCCCGAGATCTTCGTGCAGGCCTGTCCGGGCCCGGGCGGCAAGTGGCGGATCTCGGACAACGGCGGAGGACAGCCGCGCTGGCGCGGGGACGGCCGGGAACTCTACTACCGTACCAACGACGGCACGATCGTGGCGGTGCCGATCGCCGTGACGAACGGCGCGATCGATCCCGGCAGGCCGGTCGCGCTCTTCCAGCGCGTCTCCCCGTCGCCCACGCCGCTGCGCAACCAGTACGACGTGAGCGCGGACGGACAACGCTTCCTCGTGAACACGCTCGTGGGCAGCGGCGACGGCGGCGGGCGGATCGAGGTGATCACCTCGTGGTCGCCCGAGGGCCGTCGCAGGTGATCGAACCCACGGGCGGGGACGACGCCACCATCGCCTCGGGCCCCCGCGTCGGGCCCGATCCGGGCGCGCTCCCGGAGGCGATCGGCCGCTACCGCATCGTCGGCCGGCTCGGCCAGGGCGGCATGGGCGTCGTCTTCGAGGCGGAGCAGGACCACCCGCGCCGGCGCGTCGCACTCAAGGTGATCCGCAGCGGCTCGTTCGTGGACGAACAGCGCGTGCGGATGTTCCAGCGCGAGGTCGAAACGCTGGCGCTGCTCAAGCACCCGAACATCGGCGCGATCTACGACGCCGGGCGGACCGATGCGGGCGAGCACTTCTTCGCGATGGAGCTCGTCCGCGGGCACTCGCTCGACGACTACCTCGCCGAGCGGCGCGCGCCGCTCGACACGGCGGAAATCCGCTTCCGCCTGAGGCTCTTCCACACGCTCTGTGCGGCGGTCAACTACGCGCACCAGCGCGGCGTGATCCACCGCGACCTCAAGCCCTCGAACATCATCGTCGCCGATGCCCCCGCGGCGGGTGGCGCTGCGGCTGATGCGCTGCCCGAGCTCAAGATCCTCGATTTCGGGCTCGCACGGATCACCGATACGGACGTCGAGGCGGCGACCGCGATCACCGAGGTGGGCGTGATCCAGGGCACGTTGCCGTACATGAGCCCGGAGCAGGCGCGCGGCGTGCCGAACGAGATCGACCTGCGCACGGACGTGTACGCGCTCGGCGTCATCCTCTACGAGATGCTGACCGGCACGCGCCCCTACGAAACGCGGCGCGTCTCGATCGTCGAGGCCATCCGCGTCATCTGCGAGCAGCCGCCCGCCCCGCTCGAGCGAACGTGGAAGGGCGTGCGCCGTCCCGACGTCGATCTGCAGACGATCGTGAGCAAGGCGCTCGAAAAGGAGCCCGACCGGCGTTACGACAGCGCCGCCGCACTCATGGAGGACGTCGCGCGCTATCTCGACTCGCGCCCAATCCTCGCCCGCGCCCCGAGCACGGTCGACCAGATGCGCAAGTTCGCGCGGCGCAACCGCACGCTCGTCGCGGGCGTCGCGGCGACGCTGCTTGCGCTCGTCGCCGGCATCATCGCCTCGACCCTCTTCGGGCTGCGTGAGGCCGACCAGCGCCGCGCAGCCGAGCGGGCCGAGAAGGACACGCAGACGGTCGCGGCGTTCCAGGAGAACATGCTGAGCGGCATCGACGCGCCCCTCATGGGGCGCCGCCTCGTGGACGATCTCGCCCGTCGACTCGCGGACGCGCGGCGCCAGGCGGGCGCACCGCCGGGCGCGGTGGAGAGCTCCGTCGGCGCCCTCCGCGCGCTGCTCGGCAACGTCAACACGACCGACGCGGCGCTCGCCGTCATCGACCGGAACATCCTCGCGAAGGCGCTCGTCACCGCCGACTCGCAGTTCGCCACCCGGCCCGAGCTCCACGCCCAGCTGCTCCGCTCGATCGGCGAGACCTACTTCCGGCTTGGTCTCGATGCCCCCGCGGAGGCGCCGCTCGAGCAGGCGGTGGCGCTCCAGGAGCGCGCCTCGGGCCCGCGCGATCCGGCGACGCTCGAAGCGATGCGCTCGCTCGCGAACCTCGAGGAGTACGAGGGCCGGATGGCCTCGGCCGAATCGCTGCTCGTCCTCGTGCTCGGGCGCGAGCGGGCGACGAATGGACCGCCGAGCGACGCCGCGCTGGGCGCGATGAACGATCTGGGCCAGCTCTACTCGGACACGGACCGGCTGGCGAGCGCGGACAGCCTGTTTGCGCGGGTGCTCCCGCTCCAGCTCGCACGGCACGGCGATCACGACCTGTCGACGCTGACCCTGATGCAGAACTACGCGTGGACCCTGATCAACGAGGACAAGTACGGGAAGGCGGAGTCGCTGGGCACGCGTACGCTGGCGCTCGAACGCCAGGTCCTGGGCCCCGAGGCGACCGAAACCATGCAGTCGGTCAACAACCTCGGCGTGCTCTACCGCAAGATGCACCGTGACGACCTCGCCGAGCCGCTCTACCGCGAGGACTACGAGGTCACGCGCCGGCAGCTCGGCGACGATCATCCCGAGCTGCTCGTCACGATGACCAATCTCGGCCGGCTGCTCGTGGCGCGGAGGAAATACGCCGAGGCTGAGTCGCTGCTCGCCCGGGCCGCCTCCACGTCGGAGCGCGTGATGCCGCCCGGCTACATCGGCACGGGGATCACGCTCATCGCCTGGAGCGAGGCGCTGATCGGGCTCGGGCGTGACCGGGAAGCCGAGCCCCGGCTCGAGCGCGCGCACCAGATCCTGTTCGCGATCCGTGGCAACGAGGACTCGAATGTCCAGCACACGCTCAACGACCTGGTCGCCGTGAACGAGCGGCTGGGGCGAAGCGCGGAGGCCGAGCGCTGGCGGGGGCAGATCCTCCCGTCGAAATGAGGCGGCGCCGGGAGGCGCTTGAGTTTTCCGCGCCGAGGGCCGATACTGCGGGGCGTGGTGGAACCGACTGGGACGTGCGCGTCGCGAATGCGATGGTGACGCCGTCCCCTGTTTCGTTGACCGCCACGGCGGCGTTCCCCCGGCCCGAGGGCCGGGCTGGCGAACGCCTGCAGGGGATCGCTCGATGAGCGCCCCGCGCGGTCGCGCTCCCGTACGGGACCGTGGCCGCACCACCCGTCCCTCAGGAGATGTGATGTCCTTCGCAGCACTCGGGCTCCCGGAGCCCATCCTTCGCAGCGTGCGCGCCGTCGGCTACCAGACCCCCACGCCGATCCAGAGCCGCGCCATCCCCATGATCCTGCCTGGCCGCGACCTCGTTGCGGCCGCGCAGACGGGAAGCGGCAAGACCGCCGCGTTCCTGCTCCCGATCCTCACCCGGCTCCTCGATGGCCCGCGGCGCCTTCGCGCGCTCGTGCTCGTCCCCACCCGCGAACTGGCCGCGCAGGTCGAGGAGTCCGCACGCAATTACTCGCGTCACACCAACGTGCGCGTCGGCGCCGTCTACGGCGGGGTCCCGATCCCGCCGCAGGAGCGCATGCTCCGTCACCAGGGCGTCGAGCTGCTGGTCGCGACCCCAGGCCGACTGCTCGACCTGCAGGGACGCCAGAGCGTCGCGCTCGAAGAGGTCGAGGTGCTCGTGCTCGACGAAGCCGATCGCATGGTCGACATGGGCTTCGCGCCCGACCTGCGCCGGATCCTCGCGCTGCTGCCGGAGCGCCGCCAGACGCTGCTCTTCTCGGCGACGATGCCGGGCGAGCTGAACCGCGTCGCCTCCGAGGCATTGCGCTCGCCGCAACGGCTCGAGCTGGCGCCGCCCACCCGGCCCGCGGCGAGCATCACGCAGGCGTTCTATCCCGTCCCGCGGCATCTCAAGACCGATCTGCTCGACGAGATGCTTCGCCGGATCGAACGGGACGGCGTGATCGTGTTCACGCGCACGAAGCACGGCGCGGACCGGCTCGCGCGTCAGCTCGAGCGCCGCGGCCACGACGTCGTCGTCCTGCACGGCGACCGCAGCCAGGGCCAGCGCGAGCGCGCGCTTCGCGACTTCAAGAAGGGCCGCGTCGACGTGCTCGTGGCGACCGACATCGCCTCGCGCGGCATCGACGTCGACGACGTCTCGCACGTCGTCAACTACGACGTCCCGCGAGCACCCGAGGACTACGTCCACCGCATCGGCCGCACGGGCCGGATGGACGCGACGGGTGACGCGCTCACGCTGGTGAGCCCGGAGGAGCGCAAGGAAGCCGAGGCGATCGAGCGTTTCATGGGCCTGCGCGTCGCGCGCCAGCAGGTGCCGGACTTCGACTACCACCGCACCGCGGCCCCTGCGGCCGACCGTGAGACCCGCGAGCGCAGGCCGCGCGAAGGCGGACGCGGGGCGGCCCCGACCACGGGCCGCGTCACCGTGAGGCGCTGGGGCGCAGACGCGCCTTCCGCGCACTCGTCCGGCGGTACGCAGAGCCACGGGCCTTCGGCGCCACACGCTTCGGGTGAGGGAGCGGGGGGCCGGCGCCGGCGCGGCTCCTCCGACGCCCCGCGCAGCCGGCGCCGGATGTAGCCCGCCCCGGATCCGAGCGCACGGCCGACGTCAGGCTGCGGCTCCAGGCGCAAACGGTAAGGCCCGCGGCATCCGTTGCCGCGGGCCTTCCGCCGTTCGATCGGGGGGAATGGACCCCCGACCTACGCCGTGACGATCACCAGGTGCTTGACGGTGCGGAAGCTCACCGGGTCGAGGATGTGCAGTTCCATGTGGCCGTTCTCGAGCCGCATCTCGTAGCTCGTCGGCGGCTGGGCGCTCAGCACCCGCGCCTTGGCCGCGTTCGTCTCGACGACCGAGGCCAGATCGGTATCGAGGGGCGTCATGGCGTGCTCGTCCACACGGCCGGTCGGCAGGATGGTCTTGCCGATCCCGAGCAGGCCGCCCTTCGCAGCGACCACACCCGCCGATTCGAGCTCCTGCTTCGTGCCGACGACGTAGTAGACGGTCGCGACCTCGCGGCGGCGATCCTCGAGCGCCGTGTCGCGCGCGTGGAGCGTGTCCTGATCCGAGGCCACCTGCGTCTGCAGGCCGCCCACCTGCGTCTGCAGCGATTCAACCTGCTGCGATAGCTGGGCGAGCTGGTCCTGCTTCGTGTTCAGGTCCTGCTTGAGGTGAGTGACCATCTTCTGAAGGCCCGCCACCTTATTGCCCTGCTGGCGCAGGCGCTGCTCGAGGTCGAAGATGCGCTGCTTGCTGCGGGCGATGCCCGCGCGCAGCACCGCGATCCGATCGAGCATCTCGGTGCGGTTCGGGCCGCCGATCTGATTCTCGGCGTGCAGGCTCGAGTTGGGGGAGAGCAGGGGCTCGTTGGGGGTGATGGCGCTGAGGCTGTCCTGGATCTCCGCGATGGCATCCAGGGTCCTCTCGTAGCTGGCCCGCGACGAGTCCGCTGACGAGCGCGCGCCCGCCAGGTCGACCGT
>DATJXF010000130.1:0-21843 GCA_035500415.1 Candidatus Acidiferrales bacterium
GCGCGCCGGGCATGGAGCGTTGCCGCGAGCCGCCACGAGCGACTAGATTCGCGCCTACGCGCACGGCCGCGCGTCACGCTTGCGGGCCCGCCCGGGGGAACACCCGACATGCACGCTTCGACCGCCCGAGCGGGCCTGCTCGTCGCTCTCGCGCTGGCCGCCGCCGGTTGCGGCGGAAGCTCGAAGACCAGCGGCCCGACCGGGGACGACGGCGGCACGCACCTGCTGGCGTTCGCGACCGACCGCGCGACCGGCGATTCGCTCCGGCTCCAGGTCGCGCTGCTCGACCTCGACCAGCAGGGCTATCGCTCGGTCTCGAACCTGAACGCCACCGGTTCGGATCAGGAAGAGCCCTGCATCTCGGACGATGGCGGCTTCGTCTGCTTCTCGAGCAACCGCCCGGGCGGCAAGGGCGGCACCGATCTCTACCTCTACCGCCGGCTCGAAGCCGACGTGATCGCGCCCGCGCCGCTCGAGTCGTCCGCGAACGAGAGCTGGCCGCGCTTCACCTACGATTCGGTGCGCATCGCGTTCGTGCGCGACTCGACGGGGAACAAACGCATCCGGCTCTTCGACGGCGTGGGCGACACGCTGCTCACGCTGCCCGGGCTCGCGGTGACGGGGCCGTTCGACGACGACGAGCCGGCGCCGGACCTGCACGGCGACCGCATCGCGTTCCAGTCGAACCGCTCGGGAGCGACGCACGTCTACGTCTGGAACCGCGCGGCGGGAGTCGCGGCGCTGCCCGCGCTGCTGGGCGATTCGCTCGACGTCGATCCCGCGCTCACCGCGGACGGCCGCTGGCTCGCGTTCGCGAGCAACCGCTCCGGCGGCGCGGGCGGCTACGACATCTACCTCTACGACCTCGTCGCGGGCGCCTACGTGCGCCTGCCGCGGCTCAACACCGCGGGAGACGAGCGCCACCCGAGCGTCAGCGCGGGCGGGCAGCTGCTCTTCTTCCAGGCCCGGCCCTCGCCCTCGCAGCACTGGCAGATCTGGAGCTACGACCTCTCCGACTCGACGTTGGCCCCGCCGCCCGCGCTCATCGCGACGAGCGGCAACGACCGCCAGCCCTACGTGCGCTGGCAGTGACCCGGGAGACCGCACCATGAAAGCCCTTGCCGCCCCGCTCGCGACCCTGCTGCTCGCCGCCTCGTTCGCGCCCGGGACGCGCGCGGACGTCACCGGTCCGCCGGCCGCGCGCGTCGCGGTCGTACGCGACACGCTGCACGGCGTCGTGATCGAGGATCCCTACCGCTGGCTCGAGGACAAGGGCGCGCCCGAGACGCGCGCGTGGGTGAGCGACGAGATGGCGTGGACGCAGCGCGAGCTCAAGCTCGTGCCGGGGCGCGACGAGGTGGTCGCGAAGCTCGCCGCGATCGCGAAGGCGGACACGCGCACCGTGCCGCGCGTGCGCGCGGGGCGGCTCTTCTACCTGGAGCGCAAGGCCGGCCAGCAGCAGCCGGTGCTCGTAATGCGCGAGGGGCCGAACGGCGCCGAGACCGTGCTCGTGGATCCCAACCCGATGAGCGAGGACCATCTGACGTCGGTCGCGCTGCTCGACGTCTCGCTCGACGGCAAGCTGATCGCGTACGGCGTACGCCAGGGCGGCGAGGACGAGACCGACGTGCGGCTGCTCGACGTCGACGCGCGGCGTGAGGTGCCCGGCGGCCTGCCGAAGGCGCGGCACTTTGGGGTCGTCATCGATCCACGCAAGGCGGGGCTGTGGTACGGGCGCTGGGAGCCGCAGGGCTCGCGCGTGTGGTACCACCGGATCGGCGACGATCCCGCGTCCGACAAGCTCGTCTTCGGCGGGGACCTCGGGCCGACCGAGATCCCGTCGCCGCAGCTCTCGTTCGACGGGCGCTGGCTCGCGCTCGGCATCTCGGTCGGCGCCTCGGGCGACAACACGCGCTTCCTCGTGCGTCCGTCGGACTCCGACGGGCCGTTCGCGAGCATCACGGACACGCTGCACGCGCGCGTCCAGCTCCAGTGGGCGGGCGACCGCATGGTGCTCCACACCAACTGGAACGCGCCGAACGGCCGGCTCTTCGTCGCCGATCCGCGCACGCCCGGGCTGGCGTACTGGAAGCCGATCGTGCCCGAGCGCTCCAACGCCGTGATCGAGGGCGTCGCGGCGGTGGGCGGCAAGCTCGTCGTCCAGTACCTGCACGACGTCTCGAGCGAGCTCGAGACGTACGGGCTCGACGGCACGCCGCTGGGGGCCATCGCGCTGCCGGGCATCGGCGCGGCCACCGGCGTCGCGGGGGAGTGGAGCGGACCCGACGCGTACTACTCGTTCTCGTCGTTCAACTGGCCCGCGACGATCTACCGCTGCGACGTCGGCACGCGCAAGGCGGAGGCCTGGTGGCATTCGCCCGCGCCGTTCGATCCCGCGCGCTACGAAGTGAAGCAGGTGTGGTTCACGAGCCGGGACGGCACGAAGGTCCCGATGTTCGTGGTCGCGGCGAAGAACCTCCCGCTCGACGGCCGGCATCCGGTGCTGATGACCGGGTACGGCGGCTTCAACGTCAGCGAGACGCCGGCGTTCTCGA
This sequence comes from Candidatus Acidiferrales bacterium, assembly GCA_035500415.1. Classification (GTDB taxonomy): domain Bacteria; phylum Eisenbacteria; class RBG-16-71-46; order RBG-16-71-46; family RBG-16-71-46; genus CAIXRL01. Next base: position 2,556 of record DATJXF010000130.1, read on the forward strand.
CGCGCACCGCGGCGTGGCTCGAGCTGGGCGGCGTCTTCGCGCTGCCCAACCTGCGCGGCGGCTCGGAGTTCGGCGAGACGTGGCACCGCGCCGGCATGCTCGCGAACAAGCAGCACGTCTTCGACGATTTCATCGGCGCGGCGCAGTGGCTCGAGAGCAACGGCTACTGCGCGGCCTCGAAGCTCGCGATCATCGGCGGCAGCAACGGCGGGCTGCTGGTCGGCGCCGCGATGACGCAGCGGCCCGATCTCTTCGGCGCGGTCGTCTGCCAGGTGCCGCTGCTCGACATGCTGCGCTACCAGCGTTTCTCGATCGCACGCTTCTGGGTGCCCGAGTACGGCTCGGCCGAGGACCCTGCACAGTTCCAGTGGCTGCGCGCGTACTCGCCGTACCAGAACGTGAAGGCCGGCGTGACGTATCCGTCGGTGATGTTCGTGAGCGGCGATTCCGACACGCGCGTCGATCCGCTGCACGCGCGCAAGATGGCGGCGCTCATGCAGTCGCTGCACGGACCGAATCCCGTGCTGCTCCACTACGACGTGAGCTCCGGCCACTCGGGCGGACAGTCGGTCGACAAGAGCGTCGAAGACGACGCCGATGTGCTGCAGTTCCTGCGCTGGCGTCTCGGCATGGCGACGCCACGATCCAACTGAACTCGACGATGCTTTCGCGCGTGCACACGCGTCGCGCTATCGCCAATCGCGCGCGGCGCGTGTGTCACTCGTGATTCGCCGCGATTCTCGCGTGAATTTTTCGTCTTGAACGCGTCGTCGGCCGGGGTGCATAAAGCAATCCCCCGCGGCCGCGAGTCGACTCCATCTTTCGGTCGGCGGAGCAACCCACGCACAGCAGCCCGATGAAGAAGTGATGGGTCCCCTCTTTCGAGTTCCGCCCAGAAGGCATCGCGAGCGGCCCCCCGGGCCCCGGCGCCTTCTCGGCAGGACCAGCAGGCAGGGAAGCATCACGCTCACACGGACCAGGGAGGTCCCGAATGTCCAACCCCCTCATTCCGGAGACCCAGGCTCCGGAAGCACCTGAAACCGAAGCCGCCGCACCTTCCGGTCTCCGCGTCCCACGCCGCTTCACGCGCGCGGGCGCCGACCCGCTCGACGACGTGCGCTGGGCACGCCGGCGCACGGTGATCGCGAACCCCGACGGATCCGTCGTGTTCCAGATGGACGACGTCGAGGTGCCGGAGGGCTGGTCCCAGCTCGCCACCGACATCGTGGTGAGCAAGTACTTCCGCAAGGCGGGCCTCGCGTCCGCGCCGGGGCACGAGACCAGCGTGCGCCAGGTCGTCCATCGCCTCGCCCGCACGATCCGCAACGCGGGCGAAGCGCAGGGCGGCACCTTCGCGAGGCGCTCGGACGCCGAGGCGTTCGAGGCCGAGCTCGCGTACATGCTCGTGCACCAGATCGGCGCGTTCAACTCGCCGGTGTGGTTCAACTGCGGGCTGTTCCACGAGTACGGCATCGGCGGCTCGGGCGGCAGCTTCGCCGTGAACGCGGCGAGCGGCCGGGTCGAGGCGACGGGCGACTCGTACTCGCGGCCCCAGGTGTCGGCGTGCTTCATCCAGTCGGTCGAAGACGACCTGATGTCGATCTTCGAGCTCGTGAAGAACGAGGCGCGCGTCTTCAAGTACGGCTCGGGCACGGGCACCAACTTCTCCAGGCTCCGCGGCAAGACGGAAAAGCTCTCCGGCGGCGGCACGTCGTCCGGGCTCATGAGCTTCCTCGAGGTCCTGGACCGCGGCGCGGGCGCGACCAAGTCGGGCGGCACGACGCGCCGCGCGGCCAAGATGGTCGTGCTCGACATGGACCATCCCGAGATCGTGGACTTCGTGCACTGGAAGATCCGCGAGGAGCGCAAGGTCGCCGCGCTCGTCGGGGCCGGCTACTCGCCCGACTTCAACGGCGAGGCCTACGCCACGGTCTCCGGCCAGAACTCGAACAACTCGGTGCGCGTGCCCGACGCGTTCATGAACGCGGTCGGCGCGGACGGCGGTTGGGAGACGCGCCTGCGCACGACGGGCGCGGTGCACGAGACGATCCCCGCGCGCGGCCTGTGGCGCGAGATCGCCGAGGCCGCGTGGGGTTGCGCCGATCCGGGCGTCCAGTTCGACGACACGATCCAGAAGTGGCACACGTGCAAGGCCACGGGCCGCATCAACGCGACGAATCCGTGCTCCGAGTTCGTGTTCCTCGACGACACGGCGTGCAACCTCGCGTCGATCAACCTCATGAAGTTCCGGCGCGACGACGGCACGTTCGACGTGGAGGGTTACCGGCACGCGAACCGCGTGTTCTTCCTCGCGCAGGAGATCCTCGTCAGCTTCGCTTCGTATCCGACCGAGCGCATCGCGCGCAACAGCGAGGACTACCGCCCGCTCGGCCTCGGGTACGCGAACCTCGGCACGCTGCTCATGGTGCAGGGGCTGCCGTACGACAGCGACGCGGCCCGCGCCTGTGCCGCGAGCCTCACGGCGATGATGACGGGCGAGGCCTACGCGCTCTCGGCCGAGCTGGCCGCGACGAAGGGGCCGTTCCGCGGGTACGCCGCCAACGCCGACAGCATGATGGGCGTCATGCGCCTGCACCGCGAGGCGGCGCGCGCGCTCGATCCGGCGCTCGCGCCGCGCGAGCTGCGCAGCGCCGCGATCGAGAGCTGGGATCGCGCGGTCTCCTGCGGCGCGCTCCACGGCTACCGCAACGCGCAGGCGACCGTGCTCGCGCCCACGGGCACGATCGGCCTGCTCATGGACTGCGACACGACCGGCGTCGAGCCCGACTTCGCGCTCATCAAGTTCAAGAAGCTCGCGGGCGGCGGCTACTTCAAGATCGTGAACCAGTCCGTGCCGCTGGCGCTCGAGCAGCTCGGCTACGCGCCGCACGAGATCGAACGCATCATCCGCCACGCGGTCGGCCACGGCACGCTCGCCGGCGCGCCGCACGTCAACGAGTCGGGCCTGCGCGAGAAAGGCCTCACGACCGGCGAAATCGCGGCGATCGAGCGCATGGTCGCGAACGTGCTCGACATCCGCCAGGCGTTCGGGCGCGGGATCGTCCCGGACGACACGTTCGCGCGACTCGGCGTGCCGACGACCGAGCGCGAGAAGCCCGGCTCGAGCCTGCTTCCGTTCCTGGGTTTCACCGAAGCGCAGATCGAGGCAGCGAACCTGCACGTCTGCGGCGCGCAGACGGTCGAGGGCGCGCCCGGCCTCAAGCCCGAGCACCTCGCGGTGTTCGACTGCGCGAACCGCTGCGGTCCGCGGGGCACGCGCTTCATCCCGCCGATGGGCCACGTGCGCATGATGGCCGCGGTCCAGCCGTTCATCTCGGGCGCGATCAGCAAGACCGTGAACCTGCCGAACGAGGCGAGCGTCGACGAGGTCGAGGCGATCTACACCGAGTCGTGGCGCCTGGGCCTCAAGGCGGTCGCGCTCTATCGCGACGGCTGCAAGCAGAGCCAGCCGCTCTCGAGCACGCCGGCGCGCAAGGCCGAGGAACCCGCGCCCGCGGCGGCCCCGAGCGCGCCCCCGAAACTCAACCGGCGCCGGCTGCCCAAGCGCCGCCACGGTTTCACGCAGGAGGCGCGCATCGCCGGGCACAAGGTGTTCCTGCGCACCGGCGAGTACGAGGACGGCACGATCGGCGAGATCTTCATCGACATGCACAAGGAGGGCGCGGCGTTTCGCAGCATGATGAACTGCTTCGCCATCGCGGTGTCGATGGGGCTGCAGTACGGCGTGCCGCTCGAGGACCTGGTCGATCAGTTCTGCTTCACGCGTTTCGAGCCGCACGGTCGGGTCGACGGCCACGACAACATCAAGGTCTCGACGAGCGTCATCGACTACGTCTTCCGCGTGCTCGGCTACGAGTACCTGAACCGCACCGATCTCGCGCACGTGATTCCCGACACACCCGTCGGCGAGCTCCTGCCGCGTCTCCACGCCTCCGGCAAGCGGGTGGGCCGCGAGCATCTCGCCGCCCAGCCGACGGCGATCGATCCGCCCGGCAGCGCGTCCGAGCGCGCACGCGCCGCCGAGACCGACGCGTCGGGCATGATGGCGATGGTCGAGCACAACAAGAAGCTGCTGGGAGATGCGCCCGCCTGTGACAGCTGTGGGCACTTCACCATCCGCAACGGCACGTGCTACAAGTGCGTGAACTGCGGGGGGTCGATGGGCTGCAGCTGACCCTCGGCGGTCGTGAAGAAGCCGGCTCGAGTTGGGGGACTCGGCCGGCTTCGCTTTTTCCAGGCGGCCCGACCGGGCCGCTTCAGCAATCGCTTCAGCCGCGGCCGGCGCTCGTGCCCGCCATGCGGCCGTTGCGCCCGTACGTGACCGCGGGCGTGGCGTCCTCGGACGGCGACGGCTCGTAGACGTCGGAGCCGAGCTGCGCCCGGCGCGCGTTGGAGGCGAGCGCGCGCACCGGCATGACCGGCGCGTTGGTGAGGATCGCACCCATCGCCATCGAGGTCGACGGGCCCGAAATCGGATTCATCGTCGTGCGTTCTCCGGACGGTCGCGGTCGGCGCGGAGGGGCGCGGACCGGAGGCGCTCCACGTCGGAAGTCTCGGCGAAAACCGCGTCGGCTTGAGCCCGGCCGGCGTGGCGCGAGGCAACGTCCGCCGATTCCGGCATTTCAGCCGCCGGCGAGCGCGGCGACGCGCCGGCGCGGACCCGCCGGCAACGCGGCACGCCTTCGCGAGCGCGTGCGTGCGACGCCCACCTCGACCACGAACAGGTGCTCCTTGTTGCGGGCGCGTCCCGGCGTGCCGACGACGCGCCCCTTGAGGTCATGGATGCCGATCCGGTGGCCGATGTGGCGCGGGTTCTCGATCGCCCGCTCGCTCACGCGGCCGCGCGCCGCGAGCAGCGTGCGCAGCTCGGCGAGCGAGAGGAACCCCTCGTCGCTGAACGAGACGACGAGCCAGCGCGCGCGCAACCGCTCGAGCAGGTCGCGGAACGCGCGCCCGTGCTCGCGCGGCCGGTTGAACGCGCTCGCACGCGTGCGGCAGTCGGCCCGTTTCATGGCGATGCCGTAGACCTCGGGCCGGTCCCAGCGCACCAGCGACTCCCAGACGTGGTAGTTGCCCAGGTAGCTGTGCTGGTTGTACGGCGGGTCGACGTACACGAGGTCGGCGCTCCGCCGCTCGGCCGCTTCGCGCGCGTCGAGACACGATGCGGTGCCCTGGCCGTCGAGCAGCTCCGGCACGCGGAGCGCGAGTGGCCGGCTCGCGCGCGTAGCCCACGACTTGAGATAGGCCATCTGCAGCCCGACCGTGGAGTCGACGCGATCGGCGGCCTCCATGAGGCTCGTGAGGGCGATCGCCTCGAGCTCGGGCTCGAGCGCGAGTTCCGCGATCCGCGTGCGCACGGCGTCGACGCGCGCGCCGTTCTCGGGCTTGAGATAGCGCGCACGCACGCAGTAGGTCTCGGTGAACCAGCCGGCGCGCCCGGGCAGGCGGTCGAGCTCGGCGATCAGGCGCTCCGCGCTCGCGCGCCAGCGCCGCGCGTCGGCCGCGACGTAGCAGCGCGCGAGCACGTGCGCGTAGGCGTTGTGGTCGTTCGCGTGCACGCGGTAGCCGCGCGCCTTGAGCGCATGACCGACCCGCGAAGTGCCCGAGAAGAGATCGAGCACGCGCCGCACGCCCCCGCAACCCTCGACCTGCTCGACGATCGCCGCGATGAGCCGGCGCTTCGAGCCCAGGTACTTGATCAGGCACGCCTCCCTGCCGCCCGCGCGTTCGCGCGGGTCGCGCTGCCTCGCGCCTCCGCCCTCGCGCCACGCCCCGTTCGCGGGTGCAGCCTACCGCATCGCGCGCCGCCCGCTTGCGCGGGGTGGAGGCGCCGGGCACAGTGCGCCGCCATGTCGACGGCTCCCGCCCGTGCGCGCCGCCTGGGAGGGCGCATGCTGCTCGATGCGCTGCTCGCGTTCGTGGTGATCGCACCCCTGGCGCACGCCCGCGGGGCCGGCGCCCCGCTCGTCTTCGCCATGAGCGCGCTCGCGATCGTGCCGCTCGCCGCCCGCCTCGGCGCGGCGACCGAAGCACTCGCGTCGCGGCTCGGCGCCGGCGCGGGCGGCCTGCTGAACGCCACGTTCGGCAACGCCGCCGAGCTCGTGCTCGCGCTGGTCGCGCTCGCGCGCGGCTACCCGGACGTCGTCAAGGCCTCGCTCACCGGCTCGATCGTCGGCAACACGCTGCTCGTGCTCGGCCTCGCGATGCTCGCGGGCGGAGCGCGGCGCGAGCGCCAGACGTTCGACCGCGCCGCGGCGTCCGCGTCCGCAACGCTGCTGCTGCTCGCGGCGTTCGCGCTCGTCGTGCCGGCCGCGCTTCCCCTCGCGGCGGCAGGGGCGAATCCGCTGCGCGCCGCGGCCGGCGTCCGGGCGCTCTCGCTGCCGATCGCGGGCGTCCTGCTCGCCGCCTACGCCCTGTCGCTCTTCTTCTCGCTCGGCACGCACCGCCACCTCTACGCCGGCGCGCCCGCGGACACGGACGCCGCGCCCGCGACGTCGCCACGGCGCGCGCTCGTCACCCTGCTCGTCTCGACCGCGCTCATCGCCTGGATGAGCGAGCTGCTCGTCGACGCCGTCTCGGGCGCCACGCGGGCGCTCGGCCTCTCGCCGCTCTTCATGGGCGTCGTCGTCGTCGCGATCGTCGGCAACGCGGCGGAGCACTCGAGCGCCATCGTCGCGGCCGTGCGCGACCGCATGGACCTCGCGTTCCACATCGCGGTCGGCTCGAGCACGCAAATCGCGCTCTTCGTCGCGCCCGTGCTCGTGCTGCTCTCCCGGCTGCTGCCGGGTCGCGCCCTCGACCTGCTGTTCACGCCGTTCGAGGTGCTGGCGATCGTCGCGGCGGGCGTCATCGTCCATTTCGTCGCGGGCGACGGCGAGTCGAACTGGCTCGAAGGCGCGATGCTGGTCGCGCTCTACGGCGTGCTCGCCATCGCCTTCGCCTGCCTGCCGTGACGGCCGCCGGACTCCGCGCGACGCTGCCGGGCCTCGCCGCGAGCGCCGCGCTCGCGACCGCGGCCTACGCGCTCGCCGAGCTGCCGCTGCTGCGCGATACGCTGCACGTCGGCGTGCTGCTCGTCGTCGTGCTGCTCGGCATGGCGCTCGCGCCGCTCGTCGCGCGGTGGGGCGGCCTCACGCCCGGCCTGCGCGCCGCGCAGCGGCCCGTGCTGCGCTGGGCCGTCGCGGGCCTGGGCTTCCGGCTCTCGCTCGGCGAGCTGCTGCGGATCGGCCGGCCGGCGCTCGTCGTCGTGACGCTCGCGACGTTCGGCGCGCTCCTCTTCAGCGCCTGGCTCGCGCGCCGGCTCGGCGTGCGCGAGAAGCTGGGGCTGCTGCTCGGCGTGGGCGGCGCGATCTGCGGCGCGTCGGCCGTGGTGGCGGCGGACAGCGTGCTCCAGGGCGAGAAGGAGGACTCGACGATCGCGCTCGGGCTCATCACGCTGCTCGGGACGCTCGGCATCGTGCTCTACCCGTGGCTCGGTCGCGCGCTCCACATGTCGACGTTCCGATTTGCGGTGTGGGACGGCGCCAGCCTGCACGAGATGGCGCAGGTCGTCGCGGCGGGCGCGGGCTACGGCAAGGACGCGGTCGCGATCGCCACCGTCGTCAAGCTCGTGCGCATCTGCCTGCTCGCACCGGTCGTCTTCGGGCTCGCGTGGTGGCGGCGCTCGCGCGGCGGCGCCGGCGAGGCGAAGGTCGCGCCCGTGCCGTGGTTCCTCGTGGTGTTCGTCGTGTTCACCGCGCTCAACTCGTCGGCGCTCCTGCCCGCGCCGTGGCTCGCGGCGGCGCGCAACGGCGACCTGTGGCTGCTCGCGGTCGGCATGGCCGGCGTCGGAGTGCAGACGCGCTTCACGGACCTCGCCGCGGCAGGCACGCGCCCGATCGTGCTCGGTGTCGTGCAGTGGCTCTTCCTCGCCGCGGCGGCCTACGGCCTCACGCTCGCGCTGGTGCGCTGAGCCCGGCGCGGGCGCGGCGCACGCCGGCCGCGGGGCGCCCGGCTCACGCCGCCTGCGCGAGTCCGGTCTCGCCCCCGTCGAGCGCCGCGAGCAGGCCGTCCATCGCGTGCGGGCAGAGCCCCGCGTCGCGGTCGCGCTGCATGATCGCGATCACCTGCTCGATCGGCAGGGCGGGACGGTACGGCCGGCGCGTGCTCAGCGCGTCGAAGACGTCCGCGACCGCGAGCACGCGGGCGAGCTCGGGAATCTGCTCGCCGCGCAGGCCCCGGCAGTAACCGCTGCCGTCCAGGCGCTCGTGGTGCGATGCGCTCGCGAACGCCAGCCACTCGAAGCCGCGCACGTGCTCGAGGATCATCTCGGTGTAGAACGAATGCATGCGCATCACCTCCCACTCCGCCGCCGTGAGCGGTGCGGGCTTGTCGAGGATCGAGTTGGGAACGGTGAGCTTGCCCAGATCGTGGAGCAGCCCCGCGCGCCGCAGCTCGCCGATCGCCTCGTCGTTCCAGCCGAGCTGATAGGCGATGCTGACCGCGATCTGCGTCGCGCGCTGCGAGTGCTCGCCCGTGAACGGTGACTTCGAGTCCACGACCTCGGCGAACACCTGCGCGATGCGATCGACGACCCGGGGTCCTGCGAGCACCGCGGCGCCACCGGGCTCGCACTCCAGCACGCGCTCGCGGAGCTCGCGCGTCTCGAGTGCGCGCCACGCCGCCAGTTCGTGCTCGAGCCCCCGGCACGCATCGACGACGATCGGGTCGAACCAGCGGCCTGCGCGGGCGTGCACGACCTCCATCGCGCGCGCGGCGCCATCGCGCGCCAGGAAGATCTCGAGCGTCTGCGCGAGCGTGAGCAGCCGTCCGACGATCGGGATCTCCTCGCCGCGCAGGCCGCGCGGCTGTCCGCGCCCGTCCCAGTGCTCGTCGAGCGCGCGCACGGCGTCGGCGGCGCCGGGCCCGAGGCCGAGCTGCGCGACGATCTCGGCGCCGCGATCGCAGCGCACCTGCACGAGGCTCGAGGCGAGGCGCGGGCCGCCGCGAGCGAGCTTCGCGATGCGTCGCGCGCGCTGCGGCCACGATGCGCCCGGCGCGGCGTTGCTCATCGCGAAGACGGCGGCGCGGAAGTAGTTCGACCAGTCGACGCGCATCCGCGCGCCCTTGGTGCGGCGGTCGTCGCCCCCGAAGAGCGCGAACACCTGCGAAGCGTTGCTCGAGCAGCCGACGTCCTTGAGCAGCGCCGCGTAGTGGAGATCGCGCTGCATCGAGAACGGCAGGTCGAGCCGGCGGGCGAGCTCCTGGCCGATGAGCGCCGTGCGCAGCGCGTGGCCCATCGGCTGGCCCTCGGTGAGGTCGAGCGCGAAGGAGAGTCCCGAAAACACGTCGGAAAGCCGGACGGTTTCCGGCGCCGGAGTGCGGGCACGCAGCGTCACGAGCGGAGTATCGGATGCGGCGGGCGGCGGTTGAGGGCCCACGATGCAAACCGCAACGACCGCGCCCGGACGGGCGAGAACGCGCTATCGGGCCGCACGCGAAGCTGGCGGCCGGCGCGCGGGCGGGCTAGAATTCCCCCGGCACTCTCGAGTTTCCCATCCGGCACTTCCGGCTCGCGCGAGCCCGCCCGCGTGCGGCGACCGACGCTCCGGCCAGTACCACAGCCTGCAAGGAGCCCCCATGGCCCCCGAGCCATTCCGGGCGACCGTGCTTCGTCACGTGTCGCTCGTCGCCGTTCTCACGCTGCTCGCCCCACCCGTCCACGCCCTGCGCCTCATGGACTGGAACGTCCTGAACTACCCGGGTTCGACCGGGCCGACGCGCGATCCGGGCTTTCGCACCGTGCTGGCGCCCCTGAGCCCCGACGTGCTCGTCACCGAGGAGCAGACCTCGCAGGCGGGCGTCACCGAGTTCCTGAACAGCCTGAACACGATGGAGCCCGGGCAGTGGGCGGCGGCGACGTTCGTCGACGGCAACGACACCGACACCGGGCTCTTCTACAAGCCGGCCAAGGTCAGCCTGCTCGGCGAGTGGGCGTTCTATCCCGACGTGCCGACCGACCTGCGCTACGTGCACGTCTATCGCCTGAAGCCGGTCGGCTACTCGTCGGACGGCGCCGAGTTCCGCGTCTACGCCGTGCACCTCAAGGCCGACAAGGGTCCGCCCTACAACACCGAGCGCCAGACCGAGTGCGTCGGGCTGCGTGACAGCATGAACGCCATGCCGTCGGGAATGCACGCGATCATCACGGGTGACTTCAACTTCTACGGCGGCGTCTCGACGGAGCCGGGACTGCAGTCGCTGATCGAGTCGGACCCGAACAACATCGGACGCGTCTACGATCCGCTCGGCTTCGACCAGACGACGACATGGCAGGACAACCTCTCGCTCGCGACCGTGTGGACGCAGTCGCCGTGCGGCACCGGCGACACGGGCTGCGCGAGCGGCGCGGCGACGGGCGGCATCGACGACCGCTTCGACCTGATCCTTCCCACCTATCCGTGGCAGAGCGGCTCCGGCCTCTCGTTCGTTCCCAACAGCTACATCAGCGTCGGCAACGACGGCCAGCACCACAACGTCGGCATCAACGCGCCGCCCACCATCCCCGAAGGCGCGGCCTACGCGACCGCGCTGCACTCGGTGAGCGACCACCTGCCCGTGCGCGTCGACATCTCGGTGCCCGCCATCCTCTCCGTGAGCGCCACGCCGATCGCGTTCGGCACGGTCATCGTCGGCGCGACCGCCTCGCAGGCGCTCGCCGTGACCGACGGCGCGGCGACCCCCGGCGAGGCGCTGAACTACACCTACACCGCCCCGGCCGGCTTCCTCGCGCCGATCGGCATGCAGACCGCGGCCGCGGGCGTGACGAACAACGATGCGATCGCGCTCGACACCTCGGCGCCCGGCACGCCCGCGGGCTCGCTCCAGATCGTGAGCAATGCGCTCGACTCGCCGATCGCCTCGATCCCGCTCTCGGGAACGGTGCTTCGCCACGCCGTGCCGTCGCTCGACTCGCTGGCGTCGGTAACGAGCGGCACGCTGGCGTTCGGCGCCCAGGACTCGGCCTCGTTCCTCCCGCTCGACGTCCGCGCCCAGAACCTCGGCTACGACGCGCTGCAGGCCCGGCTCTCGGTCGGCTCGGCTTCGATCACCGGCGGCGCCGGACGCTTCTCGATCGTCGGCGGCTTCACGCCGGCGCTGCTCGCGGGCACCGGGCAGACCTGGTCGGTCGCGTTCGATCCGGGCGGCGCGACGCCGGATTCGGAGTACGACGCCACGCTGTCGCTCTCGACCGCCGACGAGCCGCTGCCCGGCGGGACCGCACAGGCGAGCCTTTCGCTCGCCCTGAGCGCGACGCTGACCGGCTCGAGCACCACGGGCGTCGCGGACGCCGCGCCCCGGGTGACGCGGATGTACGCCCCGTTCCCCAACCCGGTGCAGGGTCCGACGACGCTGCGCTTCGACGTCGCGCACGCCGGCCACGTCGCGCTCGAGATCTTCGACGTGACCGGGCGCCGTGCGGCGACGCTGGCCAACACCGACCTCGCTCCGGGACGGTACGCGCTCCAGTGGGACGGCATCGCGGACGGCGCGCCGGTCTCGCGTGCCGGGCTCTATTTCGTCCGCTTCACCGCACCCGGAATCACGCGGCAATCGAAGCGGCTCGTCATCGTGAAGTAACCGGCGTCCGGGGCGGCGCTGCTAGGGCGGCGCGACGTCCCTCGCCGAACAAGGAGATCACGTGCTCCGCCTCTCGCGCCTCGTCGCCCTCGCCGCGCTCGCACTCGCCGGACTGCTCTCGCTCTCGCCCCCCGCGCATGCGCTCAAGGTCGCGACCTGGAACATGCTGGCCTACGAGAATCCCGGCGAGGGGCCGGGCCTGCCCTCGCCGTACATCACGGCGCGCCAGCCCAACTTCCGCATCATCATGGCGGCGCTCGATCCCGATCTCATCATGACCGAGGAGATGAACTCGTCCGCGGCCAAGGATTCGTTCCTGCTCGACGTGCTCGGCGTCGTCGAGCCCGGCCAGTGGTCGGGCACGTGGCTCAACGTGAACTCGGGCGAGGGCATCGGCATCTTCTGGAAGACCGCGCTCATGTCGGTCTCGAACGTGCAGGGCATCGCCGACGGCGGCCCGCGCAACGCACTCGCCGCGCTCGTCAAGCCCACCGGCTACGTCAAGAATGGCGCATGGTTCCGCGTCTACGCCGTGCACCTGAAGGCGGGCAATGCGTCGTCGGACTCGACGACGCGGGCCGCCGAGGCGAACAGCCTGCGCAGCACGCTCAACACGACGAGCACGGGCGTCGTCGGAACGAACTTCCTCTTCTGCGGCGACACCAACCTCTACGGCGCGAACGAGGAGTGCTACATCCACCTCACCGAATCGCAGACCAACAACAACGGGCGGCTCTTCGACGAGCTCAGCATGCCGGGCTCGTGGCACCAGCTGCCCGGCTACGCGCCCTACTACTCGCAGTGCCCGTGCAACTCGTGCACGACCGTCGGGCAGTCGGGCGGCGGGCTCGACGACCGTTTCGACGTCTTCCTCACGTCGACGTCGATGCAGGACGGCGCCGGGCTCGACTACGTTCCGGCCAGCTACACGCCGTTCGGCAACGACGGCCAGCACTTCAACACGGACATCAACGCCTACGGCTTCAACAACGCGGTGGGCCTCACCATCGCAGACGCGCTCCACGACGCCTCCGACCACATCCCCGTCATGATCACGCTCCAGCTCCCCGCGCACCTGAGCGCGCCGTCGCAGCTCTCCTTTGGCCGCGCGATCGTGGGCGGCAGCCCGACGGCGACCCTCGCGGTCGGAGACGGCGCCGCGGCGCCGGCGGCCACGCTCACGTACTCGCTCGGCGCGAGCAGCGGCTTCAGCGCGCCCTCGGGCGGCTTCAGCGCCGCGGCGGGCGCGGGGGCCAACCTCCACGCGCTCGGCATGGACGCGAGCGTGATCGGTGCGACGAGCGGCAGCGTGACGATCACGAGCAACGACAACGACACGACGTCGAAGGCCGTGCTGCTCGACGGCCAGGTGGTGGCTCACGCCTCGCCTTCGCTCGATTCGCTCACGGTCACGACCTCGAGCCTGCTCGACTTCGGCGACCACACGAGCGGCACGTTCACCGACGGCGCGGTGCGCGTGTTCGACCAGGGCTACGGCGCGCTCGAGGCGCAGCTCGCCGTGACGGGTGCGACGCTCACGGGCGATCCGCGCTTCGCGCTGGACGGCAGCTTCGTGCCGGCGACGCTCGGCGCAGTCGGCCAGACGTGGAACGTGCACTTCGACGACTCGTCGGTGGATCCCGACTCGACCTACACGGGCACGCTGACGTTCGCGACCTCGGACGAGCCGCTGCCGGGTGCGCTGCCCGCGGCCTCGCTCTCCGTCGCGTTGCGCGCGCACGTGACCAGCGTGCTCGACGCGGGTCCGGGCGCTTACGCGCTGCGCTTCCTGCCGCCGCGGCCCAATCCGACGCACGGCGGGACGGACTTCGCGTTCGAGCTGCCCTCCGCCGCGCGCGTTTCGCTCGCGATCTACGACCTGAACGGGCGCCGCGTCGCGACGCTCGCGGACGGCGACGTGGGGCAGGGCCGCCATACGCTGCGCTGGAACGCCCAGAACGATGCCGGCGGGACCGTGTCGGCGGGGCTCTACTTCGCCCGTTTCGAGACGCCGGGGCTGCGTCGGGTGGCGCGGCTCGTCCTGCTGCCCTGACGGCTCCGCGCGTTCATGCGTCCCGCCCGGGCGGATGCTCGGGCGGGCGCTCGCCCTCGTGCATCGGCTCGAAGCCGGGGCAGGCACGAACGGGCAGGCGCGGGTAGCGCTCGAAGCGTGAATCGTCCGCCGCCCGCGTGCAGAGCCAGAACGTGCTGCGTGGCGTGCGGATGCGGCGCGCCGCGACGCAGCGCGCACACAGCCCGACCTCGGGGTGTTCGTCGGCCGCCATCCCGCCTCCAGGTCCGCCCGGCGCCTGGCCGGGTGTCGGCGCAGACTACACTTCTTCGGCAACGGCCCTCCCCGCCCGCGGGCTGATCGCCCGCGCGGGCGCCCCCTAGCGCTTGCCGCGACGGAGCTTGGGGTCGCCACCCTCGCGATGGCCCGGACCTTGCGACTGGTGGGGGTACACGGCGACCGCACCCCTTGCCTCCTTGAACCACGAGGGAGATGGCTGAAATGAAGCGACTGCTCCTGCTGACGGCAATGCTGATGATGGTTGCTGCGGCTTCGTTCGCCGACTCCGGGTCGGTCATCTCGAAGCTCCGCACCATCGACGACCCCGCGGTTCCGCTCGCGAACCCCGGCACCCCCGACAACGGCAGCGAGGGCCCGGTCCGCCCGGTGCCCGAGCCGGGCACGATGGCCCTGGCCTCGATCGGCCTCATCGCGCTCGGCGCGGCGGCGCGAAAGCGTCGTACGAGCTGAGCGACTCTCGGCGGCGCGCCTGTCCCCACGGGCGCACCGAGTACGGACGTCACCTGCCCAGCTGATCCCCCAGTGGGGCGGCGGCGAGGCTCCAACCTCGCCGCCGCGTCCGTTTTTCGGGGCCGGGCCATCGTCTGCCCGTCCTCGACCGGCCCTCGCAGGCCGCCGCGCGAGGCGCCCGTGCCCTGCTATCCTTCCCTCGTGATCCTTCGTCTTTCGGGCCCCCGCCCGTGAGTCGCGCGCAGCGACGCTCCACGCGCCGGCCCGAGAGCCGCTCCGGGCGCGCCCGGGGCTCCCGGTTCCACGTCGACGCGCCCGGCCCGGCCTCGCCCGCCTGGGCGCACGCCGCGGCGCTCGCCGTCGTCGCGGCCTATGCCGTGGCGACGATCGCGCTCATCGCCGGGCCGCACCGGATCGGCGACGTCTTCACCGAGACCGACTTCTACGGCGCCTACGGCCCAGGCGCGCGCGCGATCCAGCACGGGCATCTCGATCCCGCGCGCTACGCCGTTGTCGGCCCGGTCTTCGAGCTCGTACTGGCGCTGTTCGCCTTCGTCGTCCGCCCGCTCTTCCTCGCCGCCGAGATCGTCTCGCTGCTCGCGATGGCCGCGACGCTGCTGTGCTGGGAACGGATCGTCCGTGAGCGCGCCGGCCCGCTCGCGGCGCTCGTCTCGACCGCGCTGCTCGCGAGCAACGCGCAGTTCGTGCGCTACGGTTACGCCGCCACGACCGACGCGCTCGCACTCGCGCTGCAGGCGGGCGCGCTCGCGCTGCTCCTGACCGGCGCACCGACGCCGCGGCGCACGCTCGCGGCCGGGCTCGTCGCGGGGCTCGCGTTCCTCACGCGCTACAGCGCGGCCGTGCTGCTGCCCGCGGGCGCGGTCGCGCTGTTGCTCGGCTGGGCCGGCGCGGCGCAGGGCCGCCGTGCGGCCGCGCTGCGCTTTTCCGCCGGGTTCCTCGTGCCCGTCGTGCCGTGGATCGCGGGCTCGCTGCTTTCCGGAGCGCACTTCCAGTTCCAGCTCCATCACGACGTCGCCTACGAGGTCTTCGCGCGCGCCCGCGGCATCACGTGGGACACCTACCAGCGCACGCTGCAATCGCAGTTTCCGACGCCGTGGTCGGTGTTCGCGCGCGATCCGGTCGCGGTCACGTCGCGCATGCTCGTCAACGTCGTCGATCACCTGCGGCTCGACGTCGCGCAGCTGACGGGCGCGGCGCTCGCGATCGCCGCCGCCGCCGGGCTCTGGCTGGGCGCGCGCGACGGCACGCTCGGACGCCTGCGGGCGGTCTGGCTGGCCTGCGCCCTCGCGTTCCTCGCGCTCGTGCCCGCATTCCACTCCGAGCGCTACTCGCTCGCGGTGCTGCCGGCGTGGACCGCGCTCGCGGGGCTCGCGCTCTCCTCGCCTCGTCTCGCGCTCGTGTTCGAGCCCGCACCGGGCCGGCGCGTCTGGCTGAAGCCCGCGCTCGCGCTCGTGGTGCTGGCACTCGGCGTGCGCGACGCCATCGCGGTGCAGGCGCGCGTGATCGACCAGCTGCCGCGCGAGGTGCTGCAGGTCGCGGCCGAGGCGAAGCCGTTCTTCCGTCCCGGCGACCGCGTGCTCGCGCGCAAGCCGCATTTCGCATGGGAGGCGGGGCTCGTCGACGTGCCGTTCCCGTTCGTCGACTCGCTGGCGCAGCTCGCCGCGGCCGCTCGGGCCGACTCGGTCCGCTGGCTCTACTTCTCGTGGCCCGAGGCCGAGATGCGGCCCGCGTTCGCGTTCCTGCTCGACACCACGTCGGCCGTGCCCGGGCTCACGCTGCGCGCGTTCGCGGCGCACCATCCGGCCGCGCTCTACGAGATCGGCCCCGGCTTCGGCGCCGAGCCCGCGTGGGCCGGCGATCCGTGGCAGGCCGCGGTGCACCACGCGCGGGCGATGCGGGACGTCAACCTGCGCGACTGGCGCGTGCGGCTCCTGCTCGCGAACGACGCGCAGCGTCGCGGGCTCTGGCCGGACGCGGAGCCGCCGCTCGACGAGGCGCTGGCGATCGCGCCCGACGAGCCGGAGGTGCTGCTTGCCGCGGGCGACAACCTCGTCCACCTGCACCGTTACGACGAGGCGCGCGAGGTGTACCTTCGCGCCGAGCAGCGCGCGCCCGGCAACGTCCAGGGCCGCGTCGGCCTCGGCTGGGCGTCACTGCTCTCGGGCGACGCGCCGGAAGCGTCGCGCTGGTGGCGGCCGCTGATCCTCAACGTCGACGATCCGGAGACGCTGGAGCGCATGATCGAGCTCTTCACGGTGCTGCACGACGACGAAGCCGCCTCCCAGGCACGGGCGCGGCGGCTTGCGGTCACGGGCGGACGATGATGCGGCCGGGCAACAGCGCGCTCGCCGTCGCCGCGCTCGCCGTCGCCGCGCTCGCCGTCGCCGGGCTCGCCGGCTGCGCGGCGCCCGGCGCGATGGGCGAGCACCGCGCCCGCGCCGCAAGGCCCGGCGCGATCGCACCGCAGCCCGATTCCATCACGATCGCGCTCTGGCACTACGACGAGAACGGCGGGCAGCGCGCCGCGGACGCCGGCCCCTATCGACTGGATGGCACGGCGGGCATCGACACGCGCACGGACTTCGGGCGCTTTCGCAGCGCGCGCGTCTTTCAGCGCACGAACGACTCGTTCGTCATCACGGCGTACAACCCGGTGCTGGACCTGCCGAACGAGTGCACGGTCGAGGCGTGGATCTGGATCAATTCGATCGCCCCCTACGAGCTGCAGGTCGTCGCGGCACGCTGGACCCCCGCCCCCAACGCGGCGACCTGGCTGCTGGGCGTGACGGGCCAGAACCTCACGCCGCCGACCATCGCGACCGTCTCGCCCGGCTGGTTCTCGAGCGCCGTCGGCATCGCGCCGCAGCAGCGGCTCCTGTTCGGATTCCAGCCCGAGCAGGCGGGCGGATTCCAGGGCTACTTCTCGACCTCCGACCTTCCGCTCCAGCGCTGGACGCACGTCGCGGTCACGTTCGACAGCCGCACGGTCAAGCTGTTCATCGACGGCCGCATCGACGCGCAGTACGCGATCCGCGCGCCGATGCGGCGCAGCGAGGCGCCGCTGCTCGTGGGCGACGTGTTCGATCCGCGCTTCCTGACGTCGTTCGGCGGCGATCTCAGGATCGATCCGTCCGCGAACGTGACGACGTACTACGGCTTCGACGGCGACATCGACGAGCTGCGGATCTCGAGCGGAGCGCGGACGTCGTTCGAGTCGGCGCCGCGGCCGTAGGCTCCGTCCGGAACCGGCCGCGGTGGCGCGCGGCGCTCTCGAACGGAACCTCGCCCGGAGGAGTAACCTGACCGTCCCCGCAACTCGCTCCCGCGGAACGATCCGCACCATGCGTCCATCGCCTGTTGTCCTCCTCGCCGCCCTCGTCCTGGTCGGAGTCGCGCCTCGCGCGGACGCCTCGGAGAGCTCGCGCTTCGTCGTCGCGCGCCTCGCGGCCGCGACTCCGGCACCCCTCGCGCGCGCGACCACGCCACGCGCCGGCGCCGTCCGCGCGCTCGCGCCCGATGCCGCGCTCATCGCCGCGGCCGCGACGCGCCTCGCCGCGCTCGGCCTGCGCGTGGATCGCGCGCTGCTCGATGCGCTGCCCGCGCCGTCGGCCGCCGCGCGTCCGGCCGCCGCGACGTTCGACGCCGGCTTCGACCGCGTCGTGCTGATCGCCGCCGCCGACAGCGTGGCGGCGGACGCGGCGCGCGCGGCGCTCGTCTCCTCCGGGCTCGCCGACTGGGCCGAACCGCTGCGCACGCGCCGCGCGGCGATCGTCTCGCTCGCGGCCCTCCCGGCGGCTCCCGCACGCGCCGCGCTGCTCGATTCGCTGCCCGACGATCCGCTGCTCCGCCAGGGCCTGCAGTGGGGGCTTGACCACGTCGTGGGCCCCGGCGGCGGCTTCGGCGGCGTCTCGCGCGCGGACGTCCACGCCCCGGAGGGCTGGGCGCAGAGCGTCGGCTCGGACGCCGTGCTGCTCGCCTGCGCCGACACGGGCATCGATCCCAACCATCCCGAGCTCGCCGGCACGATGTTCGACGGCAGCGCGCGCATCGTCGATGCGCTCAACGTGACCGGCGAGCCGGTGTCCGCCGTCACCGATTCGTTCGCGCACGGCACGCTCGCCGCGGGCGTCATGGCGGCGCGCACGAACGACGGCGTCGAGTACATGGGCCGCGGGGTCGCGGGCGTTTGCGGCGGCGACGGCGTGACGACCGCGGGCTGCCACATCGTGCCGATCAAGATCGCGCCGGGGCACTCGGGCGAGGCGACGTCGTTCGACATCGCCCGCGCGGCGATCTACGCGGCGGACGTCGGCGCGCGCGCGATGAACCTCTCGTTCGGCGGCGGCGGCGCGAGCCAGCTCGAACGCGACGCGCTCGAGTACGCGCTCGTGCGCGGCTGCGTCGTGGTCGCCGCGGCCGGCAACAACGGCGGCGCCCCCAACGAGACCTCGCCGGTCTACCCGGCCGCGTACGCGGCGGACGGCCTCTGCATCCAGGCCGGCGCAAGCGACACGACCGACGCCCGCGCGGGGTTCTCCTCGTTCGGGCCGGGCCTCGATCTGCTCGCGCCGGGCGTCTCGATCTGGACCACGTACATGACGTACCCGAGCTACTACGGCTACTCCTACGGCGGCTACGTCGCCGCCTCGGGCACATCGTTCGCCGCGCCGTTCGTGAGCGGCGCGGTGGGGCTGCTCGCCGCGCGGCGCCCCGAGCTCACCGACACCGACTTCCAGCACGTGCTGCGCGAGAGCGCCGACGACGTGGGCGATCCGGGCATCGATGAGCAGACCGGCTGGGGCCGCCTCGACCTCGGGCGCGCGATGCGGGCCGTGGGCCCGGAGATCGGCATCTGGCACGACGAGG
>DATJXF010000131.1:0-2865 GCA_035500415.1 Candidatus Acidiferrales bacterium
GGATTCTTCGGGGCCGGGAAGGGTGAGGCCCTCGATCCGCATCTGAAGCTCGCTACCGAGCTCGGCTGCAAACGCTTCGAGGTTGCCCTTGCCGACGAGGTGCACGACCTCCGGCGGCTCACCACCCGCCGCGCGAAACGCCGCGAGCGTTTCCCAGGGCCGCTCGATCATCAGATGCACGTCGAGCGGCGCTTCGGTCAGGCGGTTCGCCGCCTCGATGATCATGGGACCGAAGGTCAGGTTCGGAACGAAGTGCTGGTCCATGACGTCGCAGTGCAGCCAGTCACGTCCGGGATCGACGATCGCGAGCTCAGCGCCGAGCCGCGCGAAGTCGGCGGACAGCATGCTGGGCGCGATGCGGGGCGAGGGCGCGATCATGGCGCGAGGTTGAGCGATGGCCGCAGGGTGCGCAAGCGCGTCAGCGGATCACGCGGCCCGTCGCCTGCAGCATGACCTGCGTATCGCGCGTGACGCGCGAGCCCGCGGGCGGCGATTGCGAGAGGATCGCTCCGATGCTGGGCGCGGCGGGCGGTACGAGCACGCGGAAGCCGAGCGCCTCGAGCTGGCGCCGCGCGCCGCCCACCTCGCGCCCCACGAGGTCGGGCATCACGAACTCGTCGGGGCCGAGCCCGGTCGAGACGAGCAACGCCACGGGCGTGCCGCGCGGCAGCACGCTCTCGGCGGGCGGATCGGATCCCGCGACGAGGTCCTGGCCCACCTCGTCGCTCGGCGCGCGCGTCACGCCGCCGAGCCGGAGCCCGGCGCGCGTGAGCAGCAGCTGCGCGCTGCGCCACGACTCGCCGAAGAGCTCGGGCACCGAGCTCGATTCCTCACCGAGGCTCACGATCACCGCAACGCGCGTGCGGCCTCGCACGGGCGTGCCCGCGGGGGGATCCTGCTCCAGCACGAAGCCGCGCGGCACGGCAGGATTGAAGCGCTCGCCCGCGCGCGAGAGCCGCAGGCCCGTCGGCGCGAGCGCGCGTTCGCTCTGCGCGAGGGTGAGGTTGACGAGGTCCGGCACGGTCACCTCGCCGGTGCTGTGGATGAGCCTCGGCATCAGCAGCCCGTTGAAGGTCCCGAGCCCCACCGCGAATGCCGCCAGCGCCAGCACCAGCACGACGAGGCTGCCGCGCAGCCGATGGAGCGGCCGGCGGCGCTCCATCCGCGGCGCGCCCGTCCTGCGCCCGCCGTCGCCGGGCGCTTGGCTCATGCGCGCCGCATTCGCGCTGCGAACGCGCCGTCGCAGCCGTGTTGCTGCGGCAGCACGCGCAGGTAGCCCTCCGGCGTGACGACGCCGTCGGGGACGAGTCCCGCCACGCTCTCGAGCGTGAATCCGGGATGGCTCGAGAGGAACCGCTCGATCACGCGCTCGTTCTCCTCGGGTTCGAAGCTGCAGACGCTGTAGACGAGCGTCCCGCCGGGAACGAGCCGCCCGGCCGCCGAATCGAGCAGCGCGAGCTGCACGGGCGGCAGCTCGGCGAGCGACTCCAGGCCCTTGCGCCAACGCGCGTCCGCGCGCCGGGCGAGCACGCCCATCCCCGAGCACGGCGCGTCGACGAGCACGCGATCGAACGGCATCGGGAACGCGTACGTGCGTCCGTCGCCGTGCACGACGTGGATCGCGTGCTCGCCGAGCCGCGCGATCGTCGCTTCGAGCGACGCGACGCGATGGACGTCGCGCTCCATCGCCCAGACCTCGCCCTCGTCGCCGATCAGCTCGGCGAGGTGCGTGCTCTTGCCCCCCGGCGCCGCGCACAGATCGAGCAGGCGTTCGTTGGGCCGAGGCGCGACGACGCGTCCGACGAGTGCTTCGCTTTCGTCCTGTGCCGTGCACCAGCCGTCGCGGAACGCCTGCAGCGCGCCCGGCGCGTGGTGGCCCTCGACCCACACGAGATCGGGCGAGAGCCGTCCCGGTGAGGCGACGACGCCCTCGGCCGCGAGCCGGTCGATCAGCTGATCGCGCGTGCCGCGCAGCGAGTTGACGCGCAACCCGGTGCGCACGGCGCGATTGTTCGCGACGAGCAGCGCCCGCGTCTCCTCGGCGCCGAAGCGCGCGAGCCAGCGCTCGACCATCCACTGCGGATGCGAGCCCCAGATCGCGAGCGACGCCGCATCGTCTCCGGTCGGCCACGCCATCGTGTCCTTCTCGTCGACGAGCCGACGGAGCACGCTGTTCACGAGCCCCGCGGCCCCGGGATGTCCGTAGACGTGCGCGAGCTTGACCGACTCGTCCACCGCGGCGTGCGGCGGAATGCGATCGAGCATCAGGATCTGGTAGGCGCCGAGCCGCAGGACGTTGCGAATCCACGGCTGCACCGCCGCGAGCCCGATGTGCACGCGCTGATCGAGCGCCCAGTCGAGTCGTCCGCGCCAGCGCAGCGTGCCCTTGACGAGCTCGTGGAGCAGCGCGGCGTCGCGCGGATCGGAGCCGGCGCGCGCGTGGGCGCCATCGAGCAGCCGGTCGCTGAACGCGCCGCGGGAGTCCACCGCGTGCAGGATGCGCAGCGCGGCTTCGCGCGGGTCGGACGGCAGCGGCGCGCCGGGCTCGTCGGCCGGGCGGAATCCCTCGCGGCGACGCGACGGCGGTGCGCCTTCGCGGGCGGGCGGGCTTCGGCGCCACGGCGGCGGCGTGGCGGGCGACGGCTTGCCGTCCCGGCGCCAGCGCGTGCGCGCGGGCGCTTCGGCGTAGGCGGGACGCGAGCGATTGACCGCGCCGGCCTGACCGCGATCCTCACGCGGCCGCCACTCGCGGCGCGGACGACCCTCGTCGCGCGAGCCGCTGCGTTCACGCGAGACGAACGGACGGGCGCCCGGGCGCGGACGATTCTCGTCGCGCGGGCCGCTGCGCTCGCGCGAGACGAACGG
>DATJXF010000132.1:0-5664 GCA_035500415.1 Candidatus Acidiferrales bacterium
CTCGATCGGCAGGTTGAGCGGCCAGAGCAGCGGACCGAGCACGAGCAGCCCCAGCACGAGGAACAGCCAGCGACGGTCGAGGCGCTCCAGCCGCTCGAGCGCCACGTCAGTCGCCCCCACCCAGGTAGGCGCGTTCGATCCCGAGAATGACGCGCAGCCCGGTCGCCATGACGCCCATCGCCGCGCCGATCAGGATCGCCCGCTTCGCGGCGTTCTGCGGCACGTCCATGATCCACTGCTGGAGGTCGCTGATGCGCCACGCCCGGATCGCGTGCGGCACGCCGGCGTGGTCAACGATCGCACGGAGCATCGCGTCGCCCGCGGGCACGCGCCCCAGCATCACGATCAGCGCCGCGACGGCCAGGAGCGCGGCTTCGGCCGAGCGGATGCGGAACGCGCGGAACGCGGCCGAGGCGATGAAGAACGCCAGCAGCGCGAACATCGTCGCGTTCATCGGAACGTAGAGGTGGTCGTAGATCCAGAGCGACGGCGTCCCCGGGTCCTGGAAGCGCGCGCGGTCCACGAACAGCCCGAGGATCAGCGTGACGAGCAGGCCCGCGACCAGCACGAGCTTGTACGGCCAGTCGCGATGGCGCTTGAAGATCGCGTCCAGGTTCACGCGGAACACGTTGGCGCCACCCAGCACGTAGCCGAAGGCGACGACGATGACGGCGCACTGTTGCAGGTAGTCCGCCGGGACGCTCGCCCACTCGTGCGGCACGAAGAAGCTCGCGATCATGATGCCGCCGATCACAGCCGTGAGCAGGAGCGGGATCTCGCGTCGCATGGCGGTTACTGCGTCTGCATCCAGACGGTCAGGCCGTGGTGGCCGAGCGTCTCGAGCACGCAACCGACGATGACGACGGCGACGATCGCGACCTTGAGCACGTCGGCGCCCTTGAGCCCGCCGATCAGGCGAGCGTCACCCGACAGGTAGGCGCTCGCGGCGAAGAGCTCCTCGCCGATGAGCGTGTAGTCGCAGGCCACGACGAAGAACGGGAGCTGGGGAACGTTGGCCGTGCCGGCGATCTGGATCGCGCCGGTCTCGAAGCCCGTCTCGGCCAGCATGAGCGATTCGCCGTAGAACGAGCCCATGAAGACGTGCGCCGCCGGCCGGTCGCGCAACATGATCCCGGTGACCGCCGCGACGTACGCGAACTGCTCGGGCGAGACGAAGCTCACGCTGTTGGGATCGTAGGCGTCGGGTACGCCGCCCTGCAGGTAGGCGCTGCGTACGACCTCCTGCGCGATCGTGAACGGGATCGGGTAGGCGACCGGAACGCGGATCGGGGTCCCGTAGCGCGCGGTCATGCGTGCGACGCTCTCGAGGATCACGAGGCCCGCGACGGTCTGGATGTCGTCGATGTCCTGGATGCCGGGCACGTAGAGCACCGGGCGGCCCATCTCGGTCGCGCGACCGATCGCCTCCTCGATCGCGTCGATGCCGGCGAGACGGCGCACGAACGGCTTGCGCCCCGTCTGCGCGAGGAACATGTAGTACAGGACGAGCAGGAAGAAGAGCACGGTGAACGCCAGCACGCTCGCGCGCGTCGTGTTGAACCACGAGGAGCGCGCGATCGCTGGGCCGGCGCACGCGCCCGACGGCGTCACGCCGCCCGGTCCACAGGCACTCACGCGGTAGAAGTACGGCGTGTTGCGCTCGACGGAGCCGTCGGTCGTCGTGCTCGTGCCCGCGCCCACCGAGTCGACCGGCGCCCAGGGCCCCGCCGGGCTCGGCGCGCGCTCGAGCCGGTAGCCGACGACGCGACCGTTGCGCACCGAGTCATCCGGCGAGAGCGCCCAGTGGAGGTCGATGGCGCGCCCGGCGTCGTTGGGGACGTCGGAGAAGAGCAGCCCCGACGCCGGCTGCGGCGCGGGGACCGAGTCGGCCACGGCGGGGGCCGCGGCGAGCGCCGGAGGGACGCCGGACAGCACGGCCGCGGCCAGCACGGCGACGACGCACGCCCCCATCCGATGCGCGGCGTCCGCATGGAATCGATCGCGCTGCAACGACCCTCCCTGTCGCCGGCCCGAGCGCGCGGGCGGCCTGCGCTCCGAGGTGCGTGCGCCCGCGCGGACATTTAGCCTTGCGGGCCGGCCGTGCGTCAAACCCGCCACGCCCGGCTCATGCGGAGATGCGTTCGACGTTGGCACGCGGAACGAGCGCGCGCTCGCCGCCGTCCGCGAACTCGACGACGAGCACGCGCACGCGCGCCTCCGTCTCGAGCTCGCGCAGATCGGTCGGCAGCTCGGCGACGCGGCCGATGCGCCCGAACCACGGCTCGCGGATCACGCGCACCTGAACGCCCGGCTCGAGCCCGCCCCCGGCGTCCGAAGCGGAGGCCCCGCTCACGCCTTCGTGGGGGATCAGGATCTCGGGACGCTGGACACCCGCACGGATCTGGGTGGCTCCGCTCACCGAGGCGGCGCGACCGCGATGGCTTCCGAGCAGTTCCCAGGTGCGCAGTGCCATCGGAATTCGGCCGAATCCCTCGGTGAGAACGAGCGTGAGCCCGATGTTCTCGCCGCCGGTGATCGCGACGCCGAGGTCCCGGCCGAGCAGCTCGCGCAGGTCGCGGTCGTCGAAACCGCCCACGACCACCGCGACGGCTCCCGCCTCGCGCGCCGCGAGGAGCGCCTCGATGCCGACGTATGCACCGCCGACGAGCACCTTCCCGCGGTGCTCCGGGCGCAGGTGCTCGCGTCGCAGCTCGTCCCCGGGCCCGCTCCCCACGGGTTCGATTGCGCCGAACGTCTCGCCGCCCACGCCGAAGATGCCCTGCAAGATGGCGCCGCGCGCCTCGATGCGCACGCCCTCGCCGGGCAGCAGCTCGACGACGGTGCCGCTCACATAGGCCGTCATCTCGACCGGAATCGGGGGTTCACGCAGCACCAGCTGGCCCGTCACGGCGGACACGCTCTCGATCACGCCGTCGGCGGGCGCCGCGACGACCGTGCGCACGAGGCCGAAGAGTCCGCGCGACGAGGCGATCGGCGCACCGCGGGCGACGCGCGCGCCGACGGGCTGGAGCAGCGCTGCCGCGACGCGCGCCGGCTCGAGCCCGAGCTGGCCCGACAGGTTCACGGTCTGGACGTTGCCCGGCAGATCGGTGCGCGCGACGACCGTGTCGGGCGCGACGCGATCCCCGCGCGCGACGAGCACGTCGCCGCGCAACGGCAGCCGGCGTTCGCGCACGACCACCGCCGCGTCGCTCACGCGCAATCCGGGCGTGTAGGCGTGCGCCATCAGATCTCCCGGGCGTAGGCGTCGATCGCGCGGTTCCAGGCGCGCAACGCGGCGATCCGCGCCCCGGACCCGGTCGGGAGCGCGAAGGGCTGCCGGCCGCGCGCGTCGAGCAGCACGCCGACCACGCCCGCACGCACGGTGCGCTCGACCGCCCGCCCACGCCCCGCGCCGACGTCGAAGCCGCGCTCGGGCGTCACGGTCACGCGCAGCGTCCCCTCGCGCGGCGTGGGCACGAGAGCGAAGTCCCCGAACGCGAGCGCCCGGCGTGTGGACGCGCCCGCGGACGGCTCGATCACGACGCTCGCGCACAGCTGTCCGACCCGCCCGGACCCGACCGGGGCGATGCACGGCCCGAGGTGGATCAGGCAGTCGCGCTCGAACACTTCGGTCGCCGCCTGCTCGTGCACGGTCGAGAGCACGCCGAGCTGGGGCGTCATGAAGATGCTGTCGACGGCGATCTCGGTGATGCCCTCGGGCAGGAACGCGTCGACCATCATGAGCATCGCCTGCTGGCGCCGCGGCGCGTGCGAGAGCACGCCACCCGAGCCGACGAGCAGTCCGAGCTCGAGCAGCCGGACCAGGCTCGCGCCGCTCGATTCCTGGTCGATCACGTCCGCGATGTCGCGCACCTGCTGGCGGCCCTTCAGCCCCACCGCGAGCGCGCGGTGCTGGTCGAACGACAGCCGGAGCGCCTCGCGGCAGATCGCCTGCTCGATCACGAGGTCCTCGAGGGTCTGCGGGATCGTCGTCGGCCGGATCATCTTGTTCTTGATCCGGTTGCGCAGCGCCGTCTCGTCGACCGCGAACGGAACCCAGCGCAGGATGTTCTCGATCCCCGCCTCGGCCATGACGTTCGACACCGAATAGCTCATGCCGAGGTTCGCGGAGACGGTGCGGTTGAACACGGGCTGCCCGGGCGCGGCGTCGAACACCGAGAAGACGTCGGTGGTCGCGCCGCCGATGTCCACGCCCACGACGGCGAGCCCGTCCCGCCGCGCCACCTTCTCGATGATGAGTCCGACGGCGCCGGGCGTCGGCATGATCGGCACCGGCGACCACGACATCAGCGTGCGGTAGCCCGGAGCGTGTGCCATGACGTGTTCCATGAAGAGCTCGTGGATCGCGTCGCGCGCCGGCTGGAGGTGCTCGCGCTCGAGGCTCGGGCGCAGGTTCGGCACCACGGTGAGCGCGGTCGAGCCGCCCAGCGTGTCGCGCACGATCCCGGCGGCGTCGCGGTTGCCGGCGTAGACGACCGGCAGCTCGTAGCCCGCGCCGAGCCGGGCGCGCGGATCGGCGGCGGCGAGCAGCTCCGCCATCTCGGCGACGCGCTTGACGTCGCCGCCGTCGGTGCCTCCCGAGAGCAGGATCATGTCGGGCCGCAGCTGGCGCAGCCGGCGCACCTTTTCGTACGGGCGCCGGCCGTCGTTGAGCGCCATGACGTCCATCACGATGGCGCCGGCACCGAGCGCGGCGCGCTGCGCGCTCTCCCCCGTCATTTGCAGGACGAGACCCGACACCATCATCTGGAGGCCGCCGCCCGCGCTCGAGGTCGACAGGTAGAGATCGACGCCGGTCTCGCCGTCCTGCGGCGAGACGATGCGGTCGCCATCGAGGATCCGTCGGCCGCGCAGCTCCTCGACCTCGCGCACCGCGTTGAGCACCCCGCGCGTCACGTCCTCGAACGGCGCCTCGACCGTCGTCGGCGCCTCACCGCGTGCCCGGAGGCGGTAGCCATCCTCACCGCGCTCGATGAGGATCGCCTTGGTCGTCGTCGAGCCGCAGTCGGTCGCGAGGATGGAGCGGATCTGGGCGGGATCGAGGCTCATGCGCCGCGGCGGGGGGCCCGCCGCTCCGCGCGACGTGAGGCCTCGCGCGCCTGGCGCTCGGCCGCGAGCTGCTCGACGCGGGACGCCAGCTGCTCGATCGCCTCCCGGCGTTCGAGCAGCGAGGCGAAGCGGCGGTAGTCGGGCAGCACGAACAACGCCTGCACGAACGGCTCGAAGAACGCCAGCGTCTGCGACGCGAGCAGCGAGACCGGGCGCGCCGTCTCGAGCGTGAGCAGCGCGGGCGTTTCGAGCCGGAGTTCGGCGATGCGCCCCGCGACGCGTTCGATCAGCGCGCGATCGTGCGGATCGAGCGCGACGTCAGCGCCCACCGGCGCCCCTGAGCCGCTCGATCGCGGCGAGCAGCTCGTCACGCCGGGCCGACGGCAGCGGCAGCGTGATGCCCCGCGGACCGTCGAGCCAGTGCCGCGCCGCGAACGGCGAGAGCAGCACGCCCGCGGGGACATGCTCGGCGCGCCGCACGGTGCTCCACGCGCGGCGCTCCCAGCCGAGCAGGCCGCGGCGGGACGCACCTGCGCCGTCGACCCGGCACTCGACGGGCGCGATCGCCGGCGCGAACGCCAGCACGCAAAT
>DATJXF010000133.1:0-24290 GCA_035500415.1 Candidatus Acidiferrales bacterium
GCTGCACTCGGGGACTGACGCCGGGCCTTACCCTGCGACGCGCACGCGAAGCTGCGACACGCTTGCCTCGCCTCCTGCTCGGCTCGCTGAGGCCGCTCGCCCTCCCGCCCTCCCTGGCTTCGGGCTCGCGGACTCATCGCATTTCGCGTGCGCGCCTCCGGGCGCGGCCCGGGGGCGCACCGAGGGCGCGCCGGCCAAGGCGCGGCCGGAGCGACATGTGACGGTGTCGGCGACGCGCACGAGCCTTGAGGATCGAGCGCTCGCCGAGCGCGAGATGCAACAGCATGTGATCTCCTCGCTGCGCAACCTCGGCTGCAGCGTCGAGGAAGCCCGCCATATTGCCGAGCGCCCGGAGGTGCGGAGCGCCCGCAGTCTGGACGCGCGCATTCTGCGAGCCGTCCAGCAGCTCGGACTGCCCAGCGCACGCCGCATCTCCCCTGCAACAGGCTGCGCGACCCCACCGGCTGAGGCACGGTGATCTCGCGGTGGTCGCGCTCGAGGCGTCAGCGCGGCGGCAGGGGAGGCGCACTCTCAAGGGCATCGTGTCGATGGCCGGCGAAAGCAGGGAGAGACTCGCTCGATCGAGGAGGTCCGGGTTCGACTGCCGGGACGGCCCAGGTCCGGGCTCGGCATCAAAGTCCACGCCGACTCGGGCCGGTGATGTCGCGTTCCGGCCCGAGCACGAACCTCACTCCGGCGGCGTGAAGACGAACGGCGCCTGGAACGCGGTCACGCCGCCGTCGATCGCCGGAAAGCGCCACTCGCGAATCTGGGACAGCGCGCACTCGGCGAGCCGCGCCGAGCCCACCGTGTTCTGGACGACCGTCGCTTCGAGCACCTCGCCCGAGGGGGCCACGGTGATCGCGACGATCAGCTTGCCGCGCAGCGAGGGATCGCGCTTGAGCTCGGTCCCGTAGCAGTACTGGATGCCCGCCGAGTACCTGCGGATGACCGCGAGCAGCGAAGCGTTGCTGCGATAGACGCCGGGTGCCGCGCCGCCGCCCGGGCCCGTACCCGTGCCGACGCCGCTTCCGGTTCCGCCACCCGAGCCTCCGCCCGAACCACCACCCGAGCCCGGGCCGACGCCGTCACCGACACCGGTGCCCGTGCCCGAGCCGAGTCCACCCCCCGTGCCACCGCCGCCGTGCGCGTCGCCCATCGCGACGAGCGAGCCGACGACGACCGAGCTGCCGAGGTCGGCCGAGGCGCTGCCGCCGCCGCTCGTCACCCCCGAGCCGCCCCAGCCGGGCGAGGCCGCCGCCACCTGCGCGTCGGAGCGCGCCGCGCGGATCGCGCGCGCGCGCCCGCCACCGCTCACCGCGACCGGCGCATCCGGCGAAACCGTGCCCAACGCCGACGACAGTCCGTCGAGCGCGTTCGAGAGCGAGTGCGACGACCCGGCGAGTGCAGCGCCGACCTCGGCCTGCGCGCGAGCACGGCCGGCGCCACCCGCGCCGGGTGCTACCGCGGACATCGGCGTGCGGTGCAGCGCGCCGCCCGGCACCGCGGCGACCGGACTCGGCAGCACGAGCGGGCCCGGCGAGCCGCCGCCGCCGCCGCCGCCGGGATTGGGATTGACGGGCGCGTGCCGCTCGGATGCGAAGCCCGGAGGCATCGGCTGCGTCTTCGCAGGCTCGAGGATCAGCTTTGCGAACCCAGGCGGAAGCTCGTCGACGTGGGTCAGCACCTGACGGCGCACGGGCGCGAGCAGCAGCGCGCCGAGCAGCACCGCCCCGAACGTGGTCGCGACCGAGAGGCACCGCCGGTAGAGCGCGTCGTGCGGATCGAGGAACGGCTTGCGATAGGAAGCGGCGAGGGTCGTCATGTGCGCGCCTCCGGCTTCTTCAGAACCGCGAGCGCGATGTCCGGAAAACCGCTCTGGTTCAGCGTGTACATCACCTTCTGCAGCACACGGTACTCGACGTCGCCATCGCCCTGGATCGTGACGACGTGCGTCGCCGACGGCGTCTTGCCGCGCCGACGCGCGATGTCGTCCATCTGGTCGCGCGCGGCCTTGAGCTTGTCCGCGAGCGGTGCGAGCACCATCTGCGGGCTGGTCTCGGCGTCGCGTACGCTCGCGACCCGCTCGCCGCCGACGAGGATCGCGTCCTTCTGGATCGCGACCACGATCGACGTGGTCTGCGGGCGGTCAGCGCTCGAACGCGGCAGCTCGAGCCCCGGCGGCGGCACCGTGGTCTCGCCGCCCGCGACGAAGCTCTTGAGCACGAAGAAGAGCAGGCAGGTGAGGATGTCCATGAGCGACGTGAGCGTGAGCCCGGTGTGGCCGTGCAGGCCCCCGAGGCGGCGCTTCCGTCGACCGCGCAGGCGTCTCATCTCAGGCTCCTTCCGTTCCCGCGCCCTCGAGGCCGGCTTCGGGCAGGCCCGCAGCGCGCGCGAGATCCATCAGCGACACGATCTCCTGATAGCGCGTCGGCGATTCGACGACGATCTTGATGTCGCGCGTGCCGGGATGCGCCGCGACGATCGCCGCGAGCGCCGACTCGAGTTGCGCTGAGGTCGTCGCATCCGGCGCGCCATCGCGCGCCGACGCCGGCTTGCGCGCGAAGCTCGCCGGCGTCACGCCGCGGCCTGCGAGCACGTAGGCGCCGCTCTCGACGTGGAGCTCGAGCTCGAGCGGCGCCGCGGCCGGAAGCGCCGCGACGCTGGCCGCTCGGCGCGGCAGCGACATCTCGATCACCCGGATCTCCATGAAGACCGCCGACATGAGCAGCATGGGAATCAGCACGATGAACACGTTCATCAGCGGCCTCAGCTCGAGGTCGCAGTTGACCGTCGTGCGCGACGAACGGATGCGGACGGCGCGGTTCGGCATGGCCTACTGCGCCCCGCCCGGGAGGATCGCGCCGGGTCGCGGCGCCGGAGCGTTCGCCGCCGGACGCGCCGCGTGTACGCTGAGCACGGGCGCCGCCGCGACGCCGCCCTGCCTGGCGAGCGCGTTCGTGAGCCGGATCGCCGTCTCGTCGACCTGCTCCGCGACGCTCTCGACCATGCCCACGAGCATGCCCTGGATGAGCAGCGTCGGGATCGCGATGATGAGCCCGAACGCCGTCGCGTTGAGCGCCGTCGAGATGCCGGCGGCCATGAACGCCGAGCGCTGGGCGGGATCGGCCGCGCCCACCGCGGAGAACGCGGTGATGAGGCCGGAGATCGTGCCGAGCAGCCCGAGCAGCGTGGCCACATTCGCCAGCACGTTGAGGTGCGGCAGCCGGCGCGAGAGCGCCGGGAGCGCCAGCGTCGCCGCGTCGTCGGCCGCCGCCTGGAGCCGGGCCGGGTCGTTCGAGCTGGTGTTGAGCAGCGCATCGGCCACCTGCGCCGACGGCGCGTTCGAGAGGCGGGCGAGGTTCCGCGCGCCGATCAGGTCGCCGCGGCCCACGCAACGCAGCAGGTCGTCCATGAACTTGCGGTGGTGGAGTCCGGAGGCTCGCGTGATGACGATGAATCGCTCCGAGGCGATGGCGATCACCACGACCGCCGTCGCGAGCATGAAGTACATGAAGATGCCGCCCTCCTTGAAGAAGGTGGCGACCGTGGCGAACTCCTTCATCGGGCACTCTCCTGCTGCGGCGTGGGGGGGTGGACGACGACGATGCGGGACGGATCGGGCGTCGCCTCGCTCAGCTCGCGGGCCGAACGGAGGTAACGCCGGTGTTGAAACTCGAGGAAGCGCCGCTGTTCGCGCGCGGTGATGAACAGCACCTGGGGCACCGGGATCTCGCCCTCGATGCGGATGTCGTCGAGCGTGCGCCGGCCGGGCGCGCCGGTCCTGACCGCTGCGGCCGATGCGCGCGCGGCGGCCGGGCGCACCCGGTGCGCCACGCCCGGGCGCGACGGGGCGGCGTGCGCGAGCGCCGGCACGAGCAGCATCGCGAGCGTCAGCAGTCGGAGGCGCATGGTCAATTGCCCTTCTGCGCGAGCGGGCGCGGCTCGCGCTTCGCGAAGACGGCCGCGAGGCTGTCGGGATCGGCCTGCGAGCGGCGCGCGTACTCGGCGTACCAGTGCGCGGCGGCCGCGTCGTCCAGCCGGTAGAACTTCTCGAGGATCGCCAGGTTGTAGTAGGGGCCCGGCAGATCCGGATCGCGCGCGATCGCGGCCATGAACGCCTTGCGCGCCCCGTCGGGGTCGGCGGCGCGCAGGCGCGTGATGCCAAAGTTGTTCTGATTGACCGCGCTCCTCGAATCGCGGCGCACGGCGTCCTTTGCGGGGCCGGCCGCGGAATCCGGCGACTCACCACGCAGCGTGAGGTAGACGGCGGCCGACGCGCTCGCGTCGCCGCTCGTCGCCTGCGCTGAGACGAGGTCCGCGCGCGCGCGATCGAGCTGCCCGAGCGCGTCCTCGTGCAGCGCGAGGCCGGCGAGCAGGGCCGCGCGCGCCTCGGGCGCGAACGCCTCGGGGTGCGCGCGCACCGGCTCGAGCAGGCGGACCGCCTCCTCGTGCCGGCCCTGCTCGAAGTCGAGCTTGGAAAGGAGTGCCAGCGCGATGGGATCGTTCGGATCGCGAGTCAGCGCCGCGTGCAGCGAGCCTTCCGCTGCCGCGATCGAGTCCGCCTCGAGCTGACGCGCCGCCTCGCGATCGAGCGAACGCGGTTCGCTCGCGCGGGCGGCCGGGGGCGCGGTCGAGGCCGCCGCGGGCGGCGCCGGCGCGGGTCGTGGCCCGCGTGCGAACAGCCGCAGGCCGCAGCCGGGCAGCGTCGCCACGGCGATCACCAGCGCGAGCGCGCTCGCCGCGCGCGAAACGCGCGCATCCACGAAGGGTCTCATCGCGAGCCTCCTTCGGCCGGCGCGGGTCGCGCGGCCTCGTCGACGAGCGGGAACTCGACCTCGGGGTGGAAGAGGAAGCGGTTGCCGAGGCGCTGCCAGAGCGCGCCCTGCGCCTGGGCCGTCCACGCGTCGCCCGTCGCGTCGGGGCCGAGGCGGTGCAGCATCTCGGTCCACACGTCCTCACCGCGCACGCCGAACGCGCGCGACTGGTCGAGCAGCACGTCCTGGTAGGCGCGACGATCGGCGCCCTTCAGGTCCGCGGGCGGATCGGCGTGCTCGAGCGCGACCGCGAACTCGACGAGCGACTGCCCGATGCGATACGCCGACGCGTGCGCCCAGAGCGCGACGCCGAGATCGGCGCTCCGCCGATAGCGGACGAGGAGGGAGTCGAGCAGGCGCTTCTTCGCCGGGATCGACTTCGTCAGGGGCTGGCCCAGCCGCGCGGCCGCGAACGCGCCGTGCGCCTCCTCGCCCTGCAGGAAGCGCACTTCGGCGACGAGATCGTGCGAGACGAGGGCCGCGTGCGCGCGCCCGCGCAGCAGGTACTCGGCGAGACGGGACGTCGGACGCGGGTGGCGCCGATCGGGGCCGGTCGCGAGCAGCTTCGAGATCGGGTGCGCGGCGTCGATGACGTTCAACTCGCGGCGCGCGAGCGCCTCGAGGATCGTCATCGCGGCCTCGTCGTCGTGAGGCCAGCGGCCGAGGTAGGCGAGCCGCAGCGAATCCGAGCGGCTCGAGTCGCCCGCTGCCGCGAAGAGGTCGGCCGACCGGAGCCAGGCGGCCGCTGCGCCCTCGTCGGCGAGGTCGGAGCGCGCCAGCGCGAGGTAGGCCTCCGCCGCCGGCCGCTTCTCGCCCGCCGCATCCCAGACCGAGGCGATCTGCACGCGCGCGTCGCGCACGTACTCGCACTTCGGGTAGTGATCGATCAGCGCCTCGAACGCGCGCACGGCATCTCGCGGCCTGGCGGCCTTCGCCCAGGCGAGCCCGGCGCGGTACTGCGCGGTCGGCGCCTGCTCGTACGCCGGCCAGCGCGTCGCAACCTGCTCGAAGAGCTCGGCGTGCTTCGCGTAGGCGAGCGAGTCGGCTGCGACCGCCGCCTCGGCACGCCGGTAGGCGCACACCGGCACCGCGCGGGTCGCGCGGCGCTCGAGGGAGTCGCGGCCGAAGCGGTGCGCGATCGCCGCGGCCTGCTCGAACGCCGGCCCCGCCTCCTCGAAACGCCCGGCACCGAACAGCAGCTCGGCGCGCTGGCTGGACGCCGGCGCATTGCGCGGATCGTCCGGGTAGCGCTTCGCGAGCGAGGCGAGATCGGCGAGCGCGCGGTCCTGCCAGCCGTGCGCGAGCGCGAGCTGGCCTTGACGCCAGACGATGTCGGCCGCGTGCGGGTGCCCGGGCGCACGGGCCAGGAGCCGGTCGCCCGCCGCGAGCACCGCGTGCGCGAGCGAGTCGCTGCCCGTCGTGCGGCCGCCGCGCGTGCTCTCGTACCACGCATCGGTGACCGCGACCTCCTGCCAGAGCGCGAGTGTCGAAAGGCTGTCGGGCCCGAGCCGCACCGCGGATTCGTCGTGGCGGAGCGCGGCCGGGTAGTCGCGCAGCTGTGAGGCGGCCTCGCCCGCGTCGAGCTCGAGCGCGGCCGAGCCGTCGTCCTTCGGCCAGTGCGCGAGCACGAGCTCGTAGAGCCGGAGCGCCTCGGCCCAGTCCTCGCGCGCGCCGCTCTCGCGCGCGCGGCGGTGGTGCGCGAGCGCCTCGGCCATCCATGCGTTGCGCGCGAAGACCTCACCGGCGGTCCGCAGCGAGTCGCTCGTCTGGGCACGCGTCCACTCGCCGTCGGGGGCGAAGCGCGGTGCGAGCGCGAGTCGCGCCTCGCGCTGCGCGTCGGGGCGATTCGCGCGGGCGTGCGTGTCGATCAGGCGCTCCGCGACCTCGAGCGCCTCGGGCGCGTGGGCGTAGCGCGCGAGGAACAGCTCGTCGGTTGCGATCGCGGAGTCGTACTGGTCGTAGCGGCGGAATTGCTGGCCGAGCGCCGTGAGCACGCGCCGCTCGTACGGCCGCGCACCGAGACTGTCGAACATCGCCGCGAACGCGGGCGCGCCGCCCGCGCCGGCGAGCGAGTGGACGAGGTACGCCTCGGCTTCCGAAGCGAGCTCGACGCGGATCTCGCCCGGCGCGTGTGCGGCGTAGAGATCGAGCAGGCGGCGGAACGCATCCGCCGCCGGTGCAAACGCGTCCTGATTGAAGTGCGACCAGCCGAGCTTGTAGAGCGCGATCGCCTGCAGCGTGGGATCGGCGCCGGCCGCGGCGCGCCCGTAGAGCTCCGCGCTCTCGGGGAAGCGCTTGTCGTCGAACGCCATGTCGCCCATGCGCAGCCACGACTCCTGCGCGTACGGCGAGTCGGGCTGCCGGGCGACGAGGTCCGCGAAGCAGGCCCGGGCGCCCGGATCGCCCTGGTCGGCGAGGATCATGCCCGCGTCGAATCGCACCGCATCCAGGTGCGGAAAGTCGGGATCCTCGGCGAGGATCGCGCGGTAGAGCGCGAGCGCGCGGCCCGGCTCGATCACCGGCACCGCGCCCGCGGGCGCGCCGCCCGCCTGACGGCGCAGGTAGTCCGCCATGCGCTCGCGGAACTGCTGGTGCGCGGCGGCGAGCTCGAGGTCGGCGAGCCGGAAGCGCATCTCGGCGCGCGCGGGCGAGTGCGGATGCTGCGCAAGGAACGCCTCGAGCAGCGGCATCGCCCCGCTGCGCAGGCGCGTCACCTCGGGATCCTCGCTGGCATCGTCGGCGTGTGGCGCGTACGCGCCGGCACCCTGCGCCACCGCCGTCGCGCCGGCGGACGAGTCCGCCGCGCCCGGCTTGACGGCGAGCGCCCAAGCCGACGCCGCGAGCCCGTAGTCGATGCCTTCGCGTTCGCGTTCGAGACCGGCGAGTGTGTGCTGAACGGCTTCGTGCGCGACGCGCGCGCGAAGCGTCGCGTCGGCGAGCGCGAGCGAATCCGCCGCGCGCGCGAACGCGGTGACGCGCGCCTCGAGGCTGCGCTCGGCGGCGCTGCCCGAGGCCGCGAGGAGCGAGCCGTCGATCGAGCCCTCGAGCGTGCGCGCCCAGCGCAGGTCCTGGTGGAGCTCGGCCGCCTGCGCGACCGCACGGTCGATCAGCTTCGGTCCCCACGCCTGCTCGTAGGAGCGCTCGAGCAGCGCGGGCGTCCCCGCGGCGAGGCGTGCGGCGAGCTCGTCGATGCGCGCGGCGAGCTGCTGCTCGCTCGCGACCACCGCGGCGGGGCCGGGCGAGCCGTCGGGCGAGTTGCCCTGTCGCGACGAGTCGGGCCCCGCGACGTCGAGACTCTGCATGCCCGAGAGCCAGAGCTGGGCCTGCGCGGACTGGGCGCGGATCGCGGCGGTGCGGGCGGCGACGCGGTGCGCTTCGCCGTCACGCACGGCGCGAAGCCGCGCGTCGATGTCGTCGATCCGGCCGCGCAGCGAGTCGAGCCACTCCGAGCGGGGCACGAGTCCGGCCTCCTCGCTCCGCGCCCGGCCCAGCCCGAGGCCGAAGTAGCGTCGGCGGTCGGCGAGCCTCGCGCGCTCGTCCTCGAGCGCCGCGCGCGTGCGCTCGAGCGAGTCGCGCGCGGCGACGAGCGCGCCCGCCGAACGCTCGACCGCGTCCCAGCGCTCGAGGGACGGCGGCTCGATCCACGATGCAGGCCACGTCGCGGAAGCTCCGGGCTGCGAGGGGGCCGCGATGGCGGCGCCGAGGCCGCGCGCCAGGGCGTCGCCGGCGCGATCCGAGTTCGCGAGAACGCGCGGCGCGAGCGACGAGGAGTCCGGCGCCCCGGCCCAGGCGCGCCAGATCGCCTCCGTCGCGCCGGCGGAGAGCAGCCCCTCGAGCGCGTCGTGCTGACGGCGCCAGTCGACATCCACCGCGCGATAACGCTCGAGCGCATCGCTCCAGCGCTCGTGATCGAGCGCGTCACCGGCGAGTGCGAGTCCGGCTTCGCGGCGGGCGGAGTAGCTCGAGTCGGCCGCGAGCAGCGAATCGAGACGCGCGATGCCGTGCGCCTCGTCGCCGCGTTCGATCTCCGCGAGGGCGAGCACGTGCTCGGCCCGGGCGCGATAGCGACTCGTCGCGGGGAGCTCCGCGAGGATCGGGGCCGGGTCGGCGCCGCGCGCGATGGCCTCGCCCGCGGCGTGCAGGCGTGCCGCGTCGGCGCGGGCGGCCGCGGCCGTGGCTGCTCCGGCGGAGGCGGCCCCGGGCGATTCGAGCGCGTCGCGCTCGACCAACCAGGCGACGAACGCGCTCTTCGCCGGCCAGGCGCCGACGGCGGTCGCAAGGGCGTGGAAGCGAATACGGTCGCCGCGCACGAGGTAGGCGCGGCCGAGCAGGAACGCCGCGCGATCCGCATTCGCGAAGGCCGGGGTGCGGAAGTCGGCGTCCTCGAGGCACGCGATCACGCCGGCCTCGCCGCTGTGGCGTTGTTCGATCAGCGCGCGCGCGTAGGCCAGCTCCGGCGGCGCGGGCGTCGCGGTGGCGCGCCGCACGCGCGAGGAGTCCGCGACGGCGGCATGGGCCGGCCGCGCGCCGGCGCAAACGAGCGCGGAGAGGACCAGCAGGGTCGGGGCGACCTCCTTGCCGCGGCGAAAGGTCACGGCTCGGAAGGACGCTCGGTCGCGGGCGCCGGAACGCCGGCGCGCTGCCACGTGGAGGCTTGAAGTCCCGACGCGCCCGAGGCGGCGCCGGCCTGCGAGAGATCGAGCTGCAGGAACGTCATGCGGTCGCGCGGAGGCTCGAGCGTGACGAACGCGGAATCGCCCGCCGCCCACGCGCCGCCCGCGAGCCCGATCGCGAGCACCTGCTCGCGCGGCTCGATCAGCCCGTGGAAGATCTGGAGTGCGCCGCCCGCCGCGAGGGCGTTGCGGTCGGCTTCGGAGAGCGGGGCCACGAAGCGCGCGCCGTCCTCGAGCGCGACGGCGATGCTGTCCGGTGCGCCCGAGCGCGGGCAGCCGCTCACGACGACCGCGAGGGTCGTGCGCTGACGCGCGTCGAAGTCCTCCTGGAGCGCGGTCAGCCGGATGCGCTGTGCGGCCAGAAGGCGGTCCATCTCGTCGAGCTCGGCTTCGAGCCGGCCGAGATCGGTGACGCTCGCGAACAGCTCGCGCCGGCTGCGCGCGTCCTCGATGGCGGCGGTCGAGTCGCTCGAGGCGAGCACGCCCGCGATCATCCGGCGGTAGGCGAGGAAGCGCGGGTCGAGCGCACCGGCTCGGTCGCGCGACGCGAGCGGCTTCTCGCGCAGCTGGTCGAGACGCGAGCGAAAGAAGTCGCGGTTGGCCTTGAGGAACTGCAGCGTGGGCAGCGTCTCGCGGCGCGGCCGGACGCGCTCGACCTTGACCCGCACGGGCGCGTCGGCGTCGTCCGCGCGCGCGGGGAGCGCGAGCGTGCAGAGCGCGAGCGCCAGTGCGCCGGCGCCGAGTCGAACGCTGAGGACGTGTGCGCGGACCATCAGCCCCTCCAGCTTCGGCTCACCTTGCCGGTCGCCGCGTCGATCACGACGAACAGCGAGGGCGCGTTCGGCGAGGTGTAGACCACGGTCCAGGTCGCGGGATCGGGATCGCCGTCCTGGAACGTGCCGCGCGTGAGCAGCATCGTGCTCGCGCGGGCGGCATGGTCGCGTCGGTAGTCGCGGCCGAGCGACGCGTCGGCGGCCCGCAGCGCGGCGTCGCTGTCGATCCAGCCCGTCGGAACGGGCGGCGCCTCGAACTTCATCTCGAGGTTCTCCGCGACCACGATCTTGCCGCCGCGGAGCGAGTACGCGCGCGCACGCTGCAGGCTGGGGGAATAGAACAGGTAGCCCCAGCGCGCCGACGTGCCGTCGTCGCCCAGGGCCTCGTCGTTCTCCAGGTAGACGAGTTGCGCGTCCGTCGCCCAGACCGACGCGGCGACGGTCGCGCGATCGAGCCCGGCGCGCGCCGCGAACGGCGCGGGCGGCGTGGCGTGCGCGCGCGTGGCGAACGCGAGGCCGACGAGTGCGAGCGCGAGGCCACACGCCCGAGCTCGCGCCACGGAACCGGACGGGACATCCCTGCGGGTCGGGAACATGGCGGGGCTCCTAGAAGAGGTATTCGGTGCCGAGCGTGAATTCGATGTTGTTGTTGTTGAGTCGGGCGGAGCTCGAGCCGGTCGTGATGCGGAAGTCGCGCACTTCCCAGCGGGTCGCGGTGCGCTTGGAGAGGAAGAGCCTCGTGCCGGCGCCGAAGTTCACGCTCGGCTCGCTGCTGCCCAGCATGATCGAGGAGCCGACGCCGCCCGTGAGGTACGGCACCATCTGCCGGCCGGGCAGCAGCTCCCAGACCGCGTTCATCTGGTAGAACAGCATGTTGAAGTCCTCGGCCTCGAGCGAGAGGTCGAAGAGCGACTCGACGATCTCCGCGGGCCGGTGGACATGCGTCCACGACAGGCCCGCTTCGACCTCGAGACGGTCGAAGACGTAGTAGCCGAGGCGCCCGCCCAGCACGATCGAGTTCGACTTGCGGTCGAACGCGTA
This sequence comes from Candidatus Acidiferrales bacterium, assembly GCA_035500415.1. Taxonomy (GTDB): domain Bacteria; phylum Eisenbacteria; class RBG-16-71-46; order RBG-16-71-46; family RBG-16-71-46; genus CAIXRL01. The sequence goes on from DATJXF010000133.1 coordinate 11,305, forward strand.
CGCGCCGCTGTAGCCGTTCGCGACGTAGGTGCCGGTGCGCGTGTAGAGCCTGGGATTCGGTCGGAACTCGAGGCCCGAGAGGTCCTCGGTCTCCTTGCAGAGCGAAGCGTGCACCCAGCCCGTCTCGGAGTCGGAGAGCCGGATGTTGTACCAGGGGCCGCTCTTCGCGATCACGACGAAGCTCGCGTCCTTCGGGAAGACACCGACGATCGCGAACGAGCTGCCCGGGCCCGAGCGCACGACGTTGCCGGTCCTGCCAACGAGCCGCACGCGGTGCGAGACGATGACCGGACGGGGATTGAGCGTGGTGCCCGTCGTGACGACGGCGGGCGCGCTCGCGCTGTCCGCGGCCGGAGCGGGCAGGCTGTCGACGGCCGCGGGCGTCGCGGCGGCGGCGGAATCGGTCGGCGCGGGCTCGGCGCACGCCGGCGCCGCGGCGGCGAGCACGAGCGCCAGCGAGGCCAGCGCGCACGAGAAGGCGCGGACGCGGGGCGTGGAGTTCATCGTGAGGTCCCTTTCACGGACAGTGAGAACGTGCGCGCGAGCTCGAGCCGCGCGCTCCAGTCGCCGAACGACTGCCGGGCGTCGATCTCCTGCGCGCCGGCGCGATGCGCGGTGTCGAGCGAGAACAGCTCGCGCTCGAGCTGCGCTTCGAGGTCCCAGTGCGGGAGCAGACCGCGACGCAGCGCGACCCCGCCGCCGCCGATCCACGTCGTGATGGGCGAGAGCGCGACGTTCACGCTGCTGCCGCCCCCGATCGGAATCGCCAGCACGTCGGGCGCGTAGCCCAGGTGCAGGCGTCCGGCGCTGCCGCAGGCGTCGAGCGCGACGCCGAATCGCTCGGCCAGACGGACGCGGCCGGTCAGCTCGAACGTCGTCGAGCGCACCTGGGGCGAGATCGCGACCGAAGGATCGATGGCCTGCGTCGTCTGGGAGCGCCAGAGGCGCGCCCCGAGCGCGAATCGGCCGCGGCCCGCGAACGCCGACGCGCCGTAGGCGAGGTGCGGGCGCAGGTCCCACTGGTAGAGCCCGAGGCTCGCATCCTCGAGTGTCGTTCCGCTCGAGACGCCGACCGACACCCACTCGGGCGCGAGCGTGCCGAGTGCGGCGGCCTGCGCGCCGTGCGCACCGAGCAGCAGCGCGGCGGCGAGCAGGACGCACGCGCCGCGCGAACCCATGGACCGGGGAGTGCTCATGGCGTCGCCGTCGCGGTCTGGAGCGCCATGCCCATCGGCAGCACCCGCATCGCCGAGGACTTGAACGGCGTGATGACGATCGTGTCGGGCATGTTGACGCGCTCGATCTTGACGCCCGAGCCGAGGTAGCAGACGAAGAACAGCCCGCCCGCGCCGGCGCCGGTCGTGTCGAGCACGGCGGGCACGGTCGTGCCGAAATCGAGCGGGATCGTCTGGACGAGATGATCCCAGCCCGTCACCGCGCGGATGGCGCGACCCGCGGTCACCGAGTGCGCGAGCAGGCTGTCGATGTCCGAGGCGAGATCGGTGCGCGGCAGGTTGGGCGAGAGCGGCAGGTTCTCCGTCGTGTAGTTCGGGCTGACGCGCAGCTCCGCGACGGCGTAGCCGGTCACGATCGCGCGGAACGTGATCTGGGCGTGGACGTGCACGGACTCCGCGGCGCCGAGCGGCATCGTCTCGAACGCGCTGACGTTCGAGGACGTGAGATCGACGCGCGTCCACTCGTCCGTGATCTTGGGCGAGCCGAGGCAGCCGCCCCAGCCGCACGTGCCGAGCACGAGCAGCATCGGGGCGCCGATCCGCAGCGCGCGCACCATCCCGTTCGACATGCCGAGCCTCATCCCCTGATGTCCCTGCGTGGCCCCGGTCGCCGCGCGTCAGCGCAGGACCGCGACCCTTCGGCTGTAGCTCGCCGAGCCCACTTCGAGCCGGCAGAAGTAGAGACCGGGCCGCACCGCGCGCCCGTCATCGTCGGTGCCGTCCCACAGCACCTGGTTCGAGCCCGCGGCGAAGACGCGGGGGAAGGTGCGGATGCGGCGCCCGCCCGCGTCCAGCACGCTCAGGTTCACGCGACCGCCGGGATCGAGCGGCAGCGCGAAGGCGATCACGGTCGAGCCGCGCATCGGGTTCGGCGTGCAGCCGGCGAGCATCGGCCTCGTCGGCAGCACGACCTCGCCGCTGCCGTTGGCCTGGAAGTTCGCGAGCGCGACGGCCGTCGGCCCGCCCGAATAGCGCGAGGTCGCGGCCAGGCGCAGCGTGACGCTGGAGGAGTGGCCGAGGCCGGAGAGATCGGCCGGCAGGAGCGCGACGTCGTGCACGCCCGGCGTATAGGCGCCGAGCCCGCGTTGCGCGATGACGCGGCCCGTGACCGCGTCGTCGGTCTCGAGTGAGAGCGTTGACGGATCGGTCAGCATGAAGTGCGCGTTCGGCGCGTCGCCGCCGTTCACGACGAGGCCGTCGATCGAGACGCCGAGGTTCCAGAGGCGGATGCCGCTCTGGTCGGCCCACTGCTCGACCGACACCGCGTCGGGCTGGCCGGCGCGGTGAACGGAGCCGTCGCGGTGGTCGGTCACGATGCTGAACGGCACGCTGAAGGCGCGCGGCCGCGACAGCGAGTCGCAGAGTTCGGCCACCGGCTCGAGCGAGGCGTTGAACTTGCGCACCACGCCCTGCTGCGGGCCCGAGGCGTACACGCTGCCCCAGTGATCGGTGTCGAGCGAGGTCACGACCGCGTCGTCGACGTGCACGGCGCCGATCCACTGGAAGCCGCTCGTCGCGAGGTGGAGCTGCACGATGCGGCGGTTGTGCGCGTCCGCGACGTAGACGTCCGGCGTGTTGACGCCGTTCGAACGACCCACCGCGATGGCCATCGGGCCGGCGAACGCGTTCGTGCCGGAGCCGAGGCTGCCGGTCGAGGCAATCAGGCGTGCGCTGCGGTCGCCGACCGAGTAGGCGAGCACGCGATTGGAGCCGGTGTCCGCGACGTAGAGCACGTCGTCGTCGGGGACGAACGGCGTGCCGCCGTCCGACCACGCCACCGCGTACGGCGCGTGCAGCCCCGTGATGGTGAACGCCGGAGCGAGCGTGATGTCGTCGTACTCGGTCTGAGCCTGCAGCACGACGATGCGGTCGTGATCGGTGTCCGCGACGTACACGCGGTCGTGGTCGTCCACGGCGAGTCCGCGCGGGCCCGCGAGCGGGCCGAGGCTCGTTCCGCTGCCGTCGAACGCGACGAGCCCGCTGCCGGGCTGGCCGCAGACGAGCCGGTTCCACTGCGGGTCGGAGACGATCTGGAAGTTGCGCGTCTCCACGTACGGGAAGCGATCGTACAGATCGATGTGGGAGATGGTGACCGTCGCCCACGGGCTCGAGAACACGTCACGGCCCAGGAGCTGACGCGTCACGCCCCGGGTGATCGCCGGAATCCCGAGATCGGGCGCGATCGGGGCCTGCTGGAACGTCCCCGCGGGCGCCGGAGGCGCCAGCCCCAGCATCAGGCCGATGAACGACAGCACGAGTCGTCGCACGTGAAGCTCCTCTCTGCTCCTGCCCCCACTACTGGAAATGGAAATCCAGCCCGGTTTCCAGGATGTTTGCCGAGTAATTGTTGCTGTTGAAGTAACGCTGCGCGTTCAGCCACACTTCGCTGCGGCCCAGCCAGCGATGCGCGGCGGCGAGCTGCTGGAAGTCGAGGCGCAACGACGCGCCGAACAGGTGCGAGGACAGGTCGTTCAGCCGGTAGTCGCCGGTCAGGTAGCCGTCGATCCCCGTCTCGTCGACGTAGTCGTTGCTGTAGAACGTGGCGTGCGTCTGCGTGTAATAGCGGTATTCGTAGGTCGCCGACACGCCGTGGGTGACGTACTGGCTCAGGCTCGAGCCCAGCTCGTGCGACGTGATGCCCCAGTCGTCGTTGTAGAGCCGGTAGTTGAACTTGAGGCTCGAGCGATTCGGCAGGTACTGGTTGAGCCGCAGGAACGTGTCGCGGCGTTCGCGATGGTCCGGCAGGCGCTCGGGCTCGTACGCGCCGCCGGCATAGACCTCGCGGTACGGATTGTTCTGCATGCCGTTGACGACGTTGTACTCGACGCCCCAGCGCAGCATCGTCGAGGGCGAGAGCACGCGCGTGGCGACCGCGTTCCAGTGCAGGGTCGTCTTCGTGCCGCCCGTGACCTGCTCCGTGCCGTTCGCGAGCGGCATGATGTCGTCCCAGCCGACGCTCGAACCGACGGAGACGTCGAGTTGCTGGTCGTCGAAGTCGCGGTGGACGTTGCCGCCCACCTGGTGCGCGACGTAGTCGACCTCGCGCGAGAGGTAGTAGCTCGCGCTGCCGTGCGGCAGGCTCAGGTCGCCCTGCATCTCGTTCCGCACCTTCACGTACTCCTGGTACGGATTGCCCGCGATCGGGCGGCTCGCGGTGGTGATCGCGTCGACGGCCTCCTGGCTGCCCGGCGGCGCCGAGATGCCGGGGATCGCGACGCGCTCGTTGTTCCAGTGCACGTCGAGGTTGACCCCGCTCCGGATCGGCCACACGTAGTCGCCGACCGCGGAGCGGACGGTGACGTTCTCGGAGTCCGTGAACAGCCGGAACAGCGTGCTGAACGTGGCCGGATCGGCGGTATCCGCCGCCGCCCCGCGGGGTGCACCCGCGACGCACGCGCCCGCGAGCAGCGCGATCGGGCCCCATGCACGCCGGGTCACTTGCACGCACAACCTCCGCCGGCGCCGCCGATGCCGCCGGTCGAGCCCTCGCGGGCCTCGAGCATCTTCATCATGCGCGCGTTGCCGCGCGCCTCGGCGTCGAACGACATGATCGGATCCGCCAGGTGCTCGCGCTGGTAGGCGTGCGTCGTCGCACAGCCCGGCGCGAGGAGCGAGGCGAGGCCGAGCAGCGCGAGCGCGAGCGCGTTGCGCACGATGCGACGGACGCGCGGGCTCACGGGCGGTCCTCGGCGGCGACGCCGGCCGCGAGCGGGTGGCCGGCCTCGAGCTGGTGGACGACCGCGGTCAGCCGGTCCAGCGCGGCGTCGTCGGAGCCGCGGCTCGAGTACGCGATCTCGCCGTCGCGCGAGAGCACGAGCGTCACCGGCACGGCCTGCAGGTCGAGCTCGTGCGCGAGGCCGTCGGCGCCGTCCTGCATCACCGCGAGGTGCAGCGCGTGACGCTGCGCGAAGCGTTCGACGTTCTGCGCGTCGTCGTCGATCGAGACCGCGAGTACGCGGCCGCCGTGCGAGGCGAGCTCGGCGTTCAGCGCGTCGAGCCGCGGCAGCTCGCGCCGGCAGGGCGCGCACCACGTCGCCCAGAAGTTGACGACGACGACCTCGCCCTTCAGGTCCGCGAGCGAGAGCGCGCCGCCGTCGAGCCGGTGGAGCACGTGGTGCCGCAGGCTCTCGAGCGCGCGCGGCGCGGGAGCGCCGACGCCGTCGAGAGCTGCGGCGCGCGCGCCGGTCGCGACCAGCAGCGCCGCGGCGAGCAGCGCGGCCGGAAGGCGGGCCGCACGCGGGGTCACAGGAGCGTTCGAGGTCATGCGGGCCTCACTTGTACTGGGCGCCGAGCAGCACCCAGAGGTTGAACTCGCGGCGCTCGGCTGCGGTGAGCGAGTCCGCACCGCCCGGGTGGAAGCCCTGCCCGGCCTGCGAACCCACGCCCAGCACGTAATCGATGAGCCGCGACTTGCGCGGGAAGGCGGGCGTGACCTCCTGTGAGGCCAGCTTGAGCGATGCGCCCGAGAGGTTGATGTAGCCCCGCGGGAAGATGCGCATCTCGCTCGCCGTGTCCTGCACCGCCGTCAGGTCGAGGTTGCCGGCCGCCGGCGTGTTGCCGACCGGCTGATGGCAGGAGACGCACTTCGCGGCGACGATCGGACCGATCGTCGACTCGTAGTTGATGATCTGGAAGTTCGCCTTCGGGATGTCGAGGTCGAACGGCGGATGGCTCGCCGCCATCGGGTTCGCGTTCACGGTCGAGTCGCCGCCCGCCTGTCGGTTCTCGTGGCAGCCGACGCAGCGCTCGAAGTCCTCGCCCGGCCGCACGTAGAGGTGCGTGCGCTTGACGACGAAGCCGCGGCCCAGCGTGTCGAGCGTCGCCCAGCTGATCGGCGTGTTGGCCGGGACCTTGATGCGGAACGAGCCGTCGGGATAGACGGGCGCCATGCCGATCAGCGCGCGCATCTCGAAGTCGTTCGCGGAGTAGTCCATGCCCTCGCCCTCGGGCGTCGGGCGCGAGTAGATGACCGCGATGCTGTCGATCGGATCGACGCCGCGCACCGGGATCTCCTGGCCGTCCTCCGTTCCGCGGTTGAACACGTCCTGCGACAGGAACACGCCGTAGTCGACCGAGTGATCGACCGTCGAGGGGACGATCGGCGGCCGTGCGTGCGGCGCCAGCAGCTGCGCGTCGTAGCAATTCCAGCCCGGATCGTTGTAGAGGAAGGTCAGATCGTGGATCGTGAACGTCGCGGGATCCGACGTCGTGCCGCTGCCCGCCTGGTCGAGCGTGAACGTGTAGAGGCCGTAGTCGACGTCCGTGTCGGTCGCGGCCGGCAGCGAATACGACGCGATGTAGCGGTTGCCGCCGATCGTGCGCGGGTACTTGAACACGCCGTACGGCCAGGGCATGCCGTTGTCGTTGACCTGCGGCGTCACGACGTCCCAGTGCAGCGACTCGGGACCCAGCACCGGGTCCGCCGGGCCCTGCTCGGGCTTGAGCACCGCGATCGGGCCCGCGTCGCCGAGGATCATCGTCGACTCGATCGCGATGATGCGGCCCTCGGGCGTGACCGTCGGATGGAAGAAGTTGTGGTCGTGCGGGCCGAACTCGTGGAACGTGCCCGTGCCGTCCGGGTTCGTCACGAACAGCGGAAAGCGGTTCATGGTCCCGAAGTGCTCCCAGCGCGTGTAGACGATCTGCCCGTTGGGCAGCAGCTCGGGATCGAAGTCGTCGCTCTGGTTGTAGCTGATGCGCTCGATGCCCGAACCGTCCATGTTGCAGCGGTACAGGTTTGCGGTGAGGGCGTGGTTGTACTCGTCCATCTCACCGGCGCGCGAGCTCGTGAACAGGATGCCGCCGTCCGGCAGGTAGAGCGGATCGAAGTCGTCACCGCCACCGCTCGTCACCTGGCGAAGCCCGGTGCCGTCGGCGTTGATCTCGTAGATGTTCTTCCACTGTCCACCCGAGGTGCGCATCGAGAACAGGATCTTGGTGCCGTCGAACGACACCGCCGGATCCGAGATCGCCGCGCCCGTGAAGTTCGTGACCGGGGTCACGACGCCATCGGGCGAGATCGGCGAGAGCTTGTAGAGATTGCTCTCCGCCCACGTGCGGTTGAGCGTCTCGGTGGCCTTCGACTTCACGAACACGAGCGCCTGCGTCGTGGTTTCACTCTGGATGAGGTCGTCGGGCGCGCTGCCGCGACAGCCCGCGCCCGCGAATGCGAGCAGGGCCGCGCCGAGCACGAGCGCTGCCGACGAAGCGGGTTGCGGATGACGATTCGGCATGGTGGTCCGATGACCTCCCGCGGCGATCCGCCTCATGGCCGGATCGAGCGATAGAACGCGAGCCCGATGGTCCCCTGGGAATACGAGTAGGCGACGACGCCGTCGTGGTCGCGCTGCCCGCCGAACACCGTTGCGCCGCGCAGGTCGCCGCGAAGCGCGAGGTCGTTGCGTATGTAGAGCTCGAGGCCGGCGCCGCCGACGAGGGCGTTGCGCGTGACCGGGGCGGCATCGACGGCGAGGCCGGGGAAGACGACCATCATTCCGTAGCCGCCCGAGAGGTAGGGCTGGATGCGGCCCGGCAGGGGCCGGCGCACGATCGCGCTGAACGTGTGGAGCAGCGCGTGCACGGACTGGCCCGGCGAGTGGGCGAGCGACGCTTCGTAGCCGAGCCAGGACTGCGGGTTGTAGGTAACGCGCAGCGCATAGAACGGATCGGAGCCGAGCCAGCCGTACGCCGGGCTCACCGACAGCCGGTCGCGATAGGGGCGAAGGCCCGGATCGAGCCGGTAGGGATGCGAGGCCAGTTCGGGCTCGAGCGACTCGAGACGGTTCGACGTCGCGGGCGGCGCGGGATCGGCGCCGGCGCGCGAAGCGGCGAGCGCGAACGCCGCGAGCACGGCGAACATCGCGCGCGTGGCGCGGCTCACTGCAGGACTCCCGCGAGGATCCAGCGGTGGATCGTGGCGTAGTCGCTGTCGGCGGTGCTCGCGAACGGCTTGAACGGATGGGGCGTCCCGCCGGCGTCGAGCACGAGCGGCCGCGTGAGGATCGCGCTGCTGTCGCGCTCGACCGGGTCGACCTGGAGGACGACCTGGTCGTAGTCGTACGGGATGTTCTTCGCGGAGGTCGGCGAGAGTTCGAGCGTGCCGCGGATGCCGCCGCCGTGGCACTCGCCACCCGCGTCGCAGCCCTGGCGCTCGAGGATCGGCGAGATCGAGTCGCGGAACGTCGGATAGCTGAGCGCGAGCACGTGACCGCCGCTCGGCGGCGCGGGGGGCGCCGAGGGCGAGACGCAACCGTGCGCGGCGCCCGCCAGGGCGATGAGCCCCAGCGCTGCGGCCGCCCTGCGGCGATGCGTCGTTGCGTTCCGCGCCACGTGGCCTCCGGTGCGTGATCGTGCGAGTTGCGCGTCGAACACCGCGATCCGCACGGCGCCGGGTGCGCTCGTCGCCCTCAGGCGGGGAGCGCCCTTGCCGGTGTCCCTGCAATCGCTTGGTCCGACTTCCATGCCCTGCTTCGGGGAGTCGCGTCAGGATGAGGAGCAAGCGCGGGGCCATCCGGGCGGGTCGATTCGCCCACGTTCGCGTGCGCGACGGTGCGGGCTCGCGCGCCATGCATACGAGGCGTGTGCGGCCCGCGCGCCGGCGTGCGAACGCGCATCGCCGTGACGCGCGCAGCTCGCGCCTACATTAGAGAAGTGGCGTGGAGAGCTCCGCCGGCGCCCGACGAGGCGTCAGAACACGACCTCGCGGAAGAGTTCCCGTGCGGCGGGCTCGAGCGTGAAGCGGTCCGCGAGCGAGGACTCGACCCACACCGTGTCGACGCCGCCCGTCCCGGGCGAGACCAGCAGCGCCCCGAAGACGTCGTAGCGCTTCGCCACGCGTCGCGCGCCCGCGGCCCCAAGCACGAAGAGCGGCGTATCCCACGAGTCGCACTCGAAGCCGCTCTTCGAGACCACCGTCACCGCGATCAGCCCGTCGGCGGGCCGGCCCGTGCGCGGGTCCATGATGTGGCCGTAGGTGCGGCCATCCTGCGCGACGAATTGCTCGTACTTGGCCGAGGTCGAGATGCCTTCGCCCGGCTGGAGCTCGATGCGTGCGAAATACGGCATGCGGTCGCGCGGATCGCGCACGCCGATCCGCCAGCGGTCCGCCCCGGGCGGCGTGCCGATGGCGAACATGTTGCCGGAGAGATTGACGAGCGCGTCGGTGACGCCCTCGCGCTGCAGCACGCGCGCGGCGGCGTCGACCGCGTAACCCTTCGCGATTCCGCCGAGGTCGATGCGCACGTCGGGATCGGTGAAGTGGATCGTGCGGGTCAGCGAGTCGAACTCGACGCGCTGGGCGCCCACGTGCCGGAATGCGGCCCGCACCTCGGAGTCGGCCGGAACGCGCTTCGGTCCGCCGAGGAAGCCCCAGAGCCGCACGAGCGGTTCGACGGTGATGTCGAACGCGCCCTCGGTCTGACGCCAGAGCAACAGCGAGCGCGCGATCACGACCGCCACCTCCGAGTCCACGACCGTGCTCGACGTCCCCGCGACGCGGTTGATGCGCGCGACCTCGCTCGTCGTCGTCCAGTTCGTCATGAGCGAGTCGAGCCGATCGAGCTCGCGCTGGGCGGCGCGAGCCGTCGGGGCCGACGCCGCCGAGTCGGCCGTGACGAGGATGATCTGCGCGTACGTGCCCATCGTGTGCGACACGTAGGCGACCTCGCGCCGGGTGGGCGGATCGCCGCTCGCGCCCGAGCCGGCGAGCGCGATCACGGCCAGGGCGAGCGCGGTGGCGCGCACGAGGTGGACCGCCGCGCGGCGCGGACGCGCCGCGGCGGGATCGGGCGCGGGATGCAGTGCGGGCACGGAGCCTCCTGCTCGGGTGGGTCGCGCGCCGGGTCGGCCGTGACCCGTCGGTTATCGGCGGCCCCGCCCGGCCGCTGCATCGGACCGGTCCGGTGGACGTTCTGCGGCTGCCCTGCCCGGGCGCGTTGCCCTCGCGTCGGCCGGACGCGGCATGACCTGCACCCGCGCGCCGCGTGGGACTCGGCGGCCGCCGCGCTCGATCAGCGGCTGCCGGCGATGCGCTACCACGAGGCCGTGGCGGGATCCTTCCGCATGCTCGCGCTGCCGGGCGAGGAGCACTCGCGGCTCGATCCTCCCGAGCTCGCCTCGCACGGCCCGCCGTCGTCTCAGTGGCCCAGGATGTGCCAGCCGGCGTCGACGTAGAGCGTCGTGCCGGTGATGCCGCTGCCGAGATCGGAGAGCAGGAAGAGTCCGGCCGAGCCCACCTCTTCCTTCGTGATGTTGCGCTTGAGCGGCGCGGCTTCGCCGTGCTCCTTGAGCATATTGGTGAAGCCGTGGATGCCGCGCGCCGCGAGCGTGCTCACGGGGCCGGCGGAGATGCAGTTGACGCGGACGTTGCGCGCGCCCAGCTCGAGCGCCATCTGCCGAGTCGACTGCTCGAGCACGGCCTTGGCGCTGCCCATGACGTTGTAATTGGGCACGGCGCGCTCGGCGGCGAGGTAGGAGAGCGTCACCACGCTGCCGCCGTTCTTCTCGAGCAGCGGCAGCACGCGGTGGGTCACGTTGAGGAACGAGTAGGCGCTCACCTCGAGCGCGAGCTGGAAGCCCTCGCGCGGCGTGGCGACGAAGCTGCCCTCGAGGTCTTCCTTGCGCGCGAATGCGATGCCGTGGACGAGCATCTCGACCGAGCCCCAGCGCTCCGCGAGCACCTTCGCCACCGCGTCGATCTCGCCGTCCTGCGTCACGTCGCACGGCAGCGTGAACGCGCCCGGCAGCGTCGCGCCGAGTTCCTCGACGGTCGACTTCAGGCGCTCGCTCGCGTAGGTGAGGCAGAGCTCCGCGCCGGCCTGTGCGAGGCACTGCGCGATCGCCCACGACAGGCTGCGATGGTTGGCGACGCCCATCACGAGCGCGTGCTTGCCGCGAAGATCGACCGTGTACATGGAGGCTCCCTGGTGGCGCCGCGGCCGCGTCAGGCCGAGCGCTTCTGCTCCCAGACCCGGATGGGAAGGATGACGACCTGCACGCCCGCGAACTGCAGGCGGCGCTGGATCGAGAACGCCGTCTCGTGGTGGAGCGAGCGCGTGAACAGCGTCTCGCGCTGGAAGACGAGCTGGCCGGCGAACACCATCGAGCGGCGGAACTCGCGCTGCAGATCAAGGCAGATGTGCTCGAGCTCCTCGATCAGATCCGTGCCGAGCGTGTAGCGGTACTCCGAGTAGTAGCCCATGCGCTGGCCCAGCTCGACGTACCGCTCGAGGTCGACGCGCACCTTGTTCTCGAGCGCGCTCACGCTTTCGGCGCCCTTGAACCGCCCCGAGTCCACGAGCCCCACCGACACGAACACCAGGTTCTTGAAGTGGCGCGGGAACATGCGTTGCACGGACAGCACGGTGTGGATGCCGAGCCCGGCGTACGCCTCGACCAGCACGATACCGGTCGGCCCCTCGGGGGCGAGCTCGGGCGTGGCGGGACGGTCGTGGAACGGCAGGTCGGAGAGCACCTCGTCGAGGCTGCGCAGCGCGTTGCGCACCTCCTGGTAGTGGTGACGGATCACGAAGCAGACGGCGATGAACGCCCCCGTCACCACGAGCGTCACCCAGCCGCCCTCCATGAACTTCACCGTGGACGTGATGGCGAGGATGGTACCGGTGACGAGCGTGCCGATCGTCGCGAGCAGGAAGCGACGCCGCCAGTGGCGCTCGGTGCGGCGCACCTCCCACCAGTGCCGCACCATGCCGAGCTGCGACAGCGTGAAGGTGATGAACACGTTGATCGAGTACATGACGACCAGCATGTCGACGCGCCCGTGCGTGTAGACGAGCAGCGCCGCGGTCGCGAGGCCCATGATGATGATGCCGTTCTGCGTCACGAGCCGCTCGGAGAGATGCGCGAATCGCTTGGGCACCCAGTTGTCGACCGCCATGACCGACAGCGTGCGCGGGCCGTCGATGAAGCCGGTCTGCGCGGCGACGAAGAGCAGCGCACCCTCGGAGAGCAGCGTGAGCCACACGACGCCGCCCGAGAGCTGCAGCCCGCCGATGTGCCAGTTGCGGGTCAGCGTCTGCCACAGCGCCGCGTTGAGCGTCAGGCCGGGCACGTGCTGCACGTCGGCGAGCAGGTAGCAGAGCAGGATGCCGCCGGCGGTGAACGAGAGCGACGACGCCATGTAGAGCATCGTCTTCTTGGCTGTGTGCACGCGCGGCTCGCGCAGGATCTGCACGCCGTTGCTCACCGCCTCGATTCCGGTGTAGGTGCCGCCGCCGAGCGAGAACGCGCGCAGGAACAGCACCATCACGCCCACCATGCCGAGCTCACCGATCGCGGAGTGCGTGTCCCGCATGGTGTCGACGGCCATGGAGCCGAGCGCGGTGCCGTGCGAGAGGAGCCCGTAGCCGATCAGCACGACGTGCGTCAGCACGAACGCGACGAAGATCGGCACCAGCGCCGCGACCGATTCCTTCACGCCTCTCAGGTTGAGCGCGACGAGGCCGGCGACGGCCAGCAACTCGGCGGGCAGCTTGTAGGCGCTCCAGCCGGGGCCGAACAGCGAGAACACGGCGTCGCAGCCGGACGCCACCGAGGTGGCGACGGTGAGCATGTAGTCGATCACCAGCGCGCCGCCCGAGACCACGCCGAACGCCGGACCGAGCAGCTTGGTCGCGACGAGGTAGCCACCACCGCCGCTGGGGAAGAGCTCGATGATCTGGCTGTACGAGGCCGAGATCAGGAACACCGTGAGCACCATCGCCACGGTCAGGTACAGTGCGAGGTGCGTATGGT
>DATJXF010000134.1:0-20603 GCA_035500415.1 Candidatus Acidiferrales bacterium
ATGTCCTCGTTCGGGATGATGCCGCCGCCCGTCAGCAGCTTCTCGCCGATCCCCTGCCCGACCATCAGCGAGCGGACCTCGGGGAACAGCGTCATGTGCGCGCCCGAAAGCACCGAGAGCGCGACCACGTCGACGTCCTCCTGCACCGCGGCCTCGACGATCTGCTCGGGCGTCTGATGGAGCCCGGTGTAGATCACCTCCATGCCCGCATCGCGCAGCGCCGCCGCCACGACCTTGGCCCCGCGATCGTGGCCGTCGAGCCCCGGCTTGCCGACCAGCACCCGGATCTTGCGCTGCATCGATTCTCCCTGACTGCCGGGTCGGCCCGCAGCCGCGACCTCCCGGCGGATGCGCTACTCGTCGTCCAGCTCCAGCGCCGCTTCGGTTTCGAGGTAGACGCGGCGCGCTTCGGCGAAGTGTTCGGCGGAGGCCGGCATCTCGTTGCCGTCCTCGTCACGGCCGTGCCGTACGACACCGCGCGATTGGAACACGCCGAGCGCCGCGTCCGCGGCCTCGCGGCTCTCGAAGACGAACGCGGTGTACTCGCCCTCGCGGCCCATCGCCTCGAACCGCCACGGGCCCTCGTCGGCCGCGCCGCGTACGACGCGCGCCCCGGTGAAGTCGCCCGCGTGCCAGCTCATCGCGAGCGCGAGCTCGCCGCGACGCACCCGTGCGCTCTCGCCGGCCTTCCAGGCCTCGCCGGCTTCGTCCGGCGGCACGAGGCGCACGGCGTGAACGTCGGGGACGAGCGCGTAGCCGTCCGAGGTGACGGCGACGACCTCGCAGGACTCGGCGTCCGCCTCGCCCTCGGAGGGCGTGGCTTCCGTCGTTTCGTCCGCGCCGGGCCCCGGCGCGGGCCGTCCGTCCGGCGGCTCTGCGGTGGCGTTCGGACGCCCGGCGCGCGACAGGATCGCGACGACGACCACGGCGCCCACGGCGACGAGCGCTCCCGCGACGCCGCGGTTCATCTCGTCCGCCACCGCGCGGAGCTCAAAACTCCGCGCTCTCCACGTAGTCGCCGAACACCTCGCGCATCGCGCCGCGGATCTCGCCTTCGGTCGCGTAGGCGCGGGCGGCCTCGAAGATGCGCTCCATGAGGTTGGCCTCGCCGGGGGCCGTGCGCGCGGCCGCGGTCAGCGCCTGGAGGGCCGACGTCGTCGCGCGGTCGTGGCGCGTGCGGCGCAGCTCCGCGAGCACGCGTTTCTGCTCCTCCTCGACCTCGTCGCCGATGTGGAGGATCGGGATGTCGAGCTTCTCGTCGGGCTCGACGTACTCGTTCACGCCGACCAGCACGCGCTGCTTCCGCTCCATCTCCTGCTGGTACTGGTACGCCGCGCCCGCCAGCTCGCGCTGGAAGAAACCCTTTTCGATGCCGGCGACGACGCCGCCCAGCTCGCGGATGTGGCGGAAATAGCTCTCGGCCTGCTCTTCGAGCGTGTTCGTCAGGCTCTCGACGTAGTACGACCCCGCGAGCGGATCGATCGTCTCGGTGACGCCCAGCTCGTGCGCGATGATCTGCTGCGTTCGCAGCGCGATCTTGACGGCCTTGTCGCTCGGCAGCGCGATCGTCTCGTCCATCGAGTTCGTGTGCAGCGACTGCGTCCCGCCCAGCACCGCGGCGAGCGCCTCGAACGCCGTGCGCACGATGTTGTTCTCGGGCTGCTTGTCCCACAGCGAGCAGCCGGCCGTCTGCGTGTGGAACCGCATGAGCCAGCTCTCGCGCCGCTTCGCGCCGTAGCGTTCGCGCATGTGCCGCGCCCAGATGCGGCGCGCGGCGCGCAGCTTCGCGATCTCCTCGAAGAAATCGAGGTGGCTGTTCCAGAAGAACGACAGGCGCGGCGCGAACTCGTCGATGTCGAGCCCGCGCGCGAGACACTCCTCGACGTAGGTGAAGCCGTCGGCGATCGTGAACGCCAGCTCCTGCGCTGCCGTCGAGCCCGCCTCGCGGATGTGGTAGCCGCTGATCGAGATCGTGTTCCACTGGGGCACGCGCCGGGTCGCGAACTCGATCAGGTCGACGATGATGCGCAGGCTGGGCCGCGGCGGGAAGCACCAGCACTTCTGCGCGATGTACTCCTTGAGGATGTCGTTCTGGAGCGTGCCCCGCAGCCGGTCGAACGGCACGCCGCGCTTCTCGGCGTTCGCGAGGTAGAAGCCGAACAGGATCGACGCCGGGCCGTTGATCGTCATCGAGGTCGAGATCGTGCCCGGGTCGATGCCGTCGAGCAGCACCTCCATGTCGCGCAGGCTGTCGACCGCGACGCCGCACTTGCCCACCTCGCCGTGCGACTTCGGGTGATCGCTGTCGTAGCCCATGATCGTCGGGTTGTCGAACGCGATCGAGAGCCCCGTCTGCCCGTGATCGAGCAGGTAGTGGAAGCGCTCGTTGGTCTCGCGCGCCGTGCCGAAGCCCGCGAACTGCCGCATGGTGAACATGCGCCCGCGGTACATCGTGGGGTGGACGCCGCGCGTGAACGGGTATTCACCCGGCACCGAGAGATCGCGCGCCACGTCCATGCCCGCGAGGTCGTCCGGGCCGTAGAGCGGCCGGATCGGCGTGCCCGAGATCGTGAACGGATAGAGCGAGGCTCGCTCGCGCTCGCGCGGGTAGCCGGCCTCGTACTGCGCGCGCTGGGCCGCCCATGCGCCGTTCGCTCGCGGCGCGGCGGGCGCGCGCCGCGAGCGCTCGGGACGCGGCGCCGAGCGCGCCGAGCGGGCGCGCCTCGCCTGCGGCGAGGTGCGGCTGCGCGCTGCGGGGCGGGCCTTCGTCGGGGCGCGGCGGGTCGCCATGGGTCGCACTCCTCGAGTTCCGGATCGGGCGGTGGGCGCCGTGGACGGCGTGCGGCGGAACGTGCGGAACGAGCGTACGCGGCGGCGCGAACGAGGGTCAAGGCAGCGCGGCGATCCGGCCGGGCCGCCCGTGGCCCGCCCGCGCGTCAGCGCGTGATCGCGATCTTGGCGCGGAAGCTCTGGCCGGCGCAATCGACGCGCGCAAGGTAGAGCCCCGCCGGCAGGCCGCTCGTTCCGGGCAGCGTCCAGGCGTGCGCGCCCGCGCTCGCCGCGTACGTGGCGCGCGCGATCGCGCGGCCCGCGACGTCCACGAGCTGGAGCCGTGCCGTCCCCGCGCTCGCGAACGCGACGTGCGCCTGCACGCCCACGCCGTTCGCGAAGTGGAGCGTCAGCTTCTGCGGCAGCACGTCCGGGCCCTTCGGCACGCCGAGCACCTGGCCGTTGCCGTCCACCCGCACCGCGAAGATGCCGAGCGACTGGTTGAGCTGAGACCAGCAGAAGATCGCGCCGCCGTCGCCCGTCGGGGCGAGCCCGACGTCGCCGTACCACGGGACCGACGGCGTGTCCTGCACCTGGCTGTAGGTCACGCCGACCGACGATTGCGCGAGCTGGACGTACGCCGCCGGGAGCGCGGTGTCGGGCGCGCCCACGGGGTTGAACGAAGCGAGGTAGATGCCGCCGTCGCCGCGCTCGGCGAACTCGACGCCGGGCAGTGCGCCCTCGAGTCCGCCGCTCAGCACGCTGCCGGCCGCCGAGAACCGCGTGAAGTCGAGCACGCCCTCGCCGTCTGCCAGGTAGGCCGGACGCCCGGCGAACACGTTGCCCTGCCCGTCCGCGAGTGCGCGGAACGAGCCCGACTCGCCCGCGTCCGCGCTCGGATCGGCGCCGTCATACGGCAGCGAAGCGCCGTCGAGCGTCCAGCCCGGCAGGGGCGCGCCGCTGCCGTCCAGGTGCGTGAGCCGTGGCGTCATCTGGAGCGAGCCGTCGGACTGCGGCGCGGCGTCGCCGTGAACGACGTACACGCCGGAGCCTCCGTCCGTCGCCACGCCGACGAGCGCCATGCCCGGGTAGACCGACCAGCCCGCCGTCGAGTTGAGCAGCGACGAGGGGAACGTCGCGATCGCCGTGCCCAGCGTGTCCCAGCCCGCGAGCGGGACGCCCGACGGGTCCAGGCGCGTGATGCGGTAGTCCCCGTCCGCGAGCGTCTCGGTGCTCGCGTCGGTCGTGCCCCAGCCCACCCACAGTCCGCCGTCGGGCGCGAGGGCGAGCGAGCTCGTGCCCACCCAACGCACGCGCGAGGGATCGGCTCCGATGATCCGGACGCCCGTCGAGGGATAACCCGCGGCCGCAGCACTGTTGCCCGCAAGGTGGGCGACGTTGAGCTGGACCTGCCACGGATACGAGTGCGCCACGCGCTGCGCCCATGCGAGGTAGACGCCCTGCGCGCCGTCGGCGACGACGCTCGGACGCTGCGTGCCGATGAACGCCGTGCCGAGATCGCTCCCGTCGACCGGCCAGCCGCCGGCGACCACCCCGTTCGCGGCGAGGCGTGTGAGGTAGATCTCGCTGCCGACCATCCACCACAGGAACGCGCCACCCTGGCCGTCCGTCACCGCACCGAGCGCGGCGCGCGACGCAGCCACGGTGCTCGGCTGCGCCAGCCGTGGCCAGGACGGATCGAGGTCGCCGCTCGCCAGCAGGTGCGCCGCGCGGAGCACGCCGGACGATCCCGACGTGTTCTCCTGCCAGGTGATGATCGCGCCGCGCTGGCCGTCCGAACACGCCGCGATCAGTGGACACGAGTTCGTCGTGCCGTAGACCCGCACGGGGTTCTCATTCCACGCCGCGTGCGCGGCCGGGGTCAGCGCGAGGCTGCCGACGAGCGCAACGGTCGACGCGATCCTGCCCGGGGCAATGCGGACCATGGGGGGCACCTCCGATTGCGGGACGGACGGCGCACGCGCTGGACTCCGGCGACGCGCCCGACTCGATGATGTCATCCCGGTCCGCGGGGTGCCAGACGAAATGCGCTTCGTCCATGAATATCGCCCGGGCGGGCGAGCGCGACCGCGCGCGCCGGCGTGCGTGGAACGCCTCGTGGCCCAAGCGCTTCGGGTGGGCTCAAGTTGCCGATCACGCCGACCGATTCCAGCCGTACGGACCGCGCCGGGAAAACGGGGCTCGCGCGGATCGAGGCGCCGGAATCGGGCGCTGTTGGCCGTACCCCGCGGGACTTGCCTGATGCGCCTGCCGTGGAGCCGCCGCGAAGCCTCGCTCGCCGGTACGCCGAAGCCCTCGCCGGCTGACGCGCCCGCAGCCGAAGCCGCCGCGAGCCAACCGGACGGCCCGGCCGGGCGCACGCTCTACGCCGCGCGCCAGCCGATTCTCGACCTTCAGTCCAGGCTCCACGGCTACGAGCTGCTCTTCCGCGGCGGACCCGAGAACCGCTTCGACGGCACGGACGCCGACGTCGCCTCGGCGAGCACGATCGAACAGGGCGCGACCGCGTTCGGTCTCGAGCCGCTGGTCGGCGACCGCCTCGCGTTCGTGAACCTCACGCGTCGCGCGCTGCTCGCCGGCTACCACCGCATGCTCCCGCCCGAGCGCGCGGTGATCGAGCTGCTCGAGACGATCGAGCCCGACGCCGAGGTGATCGCGGCTTGCCGCGCGATCCGCGCCGAGGGCTACCGCCTCGCGCTCGACGACTATGCGTTCGCGCCATCCTCCGAGCCCCTGCTCGACCTCGTCGACCTCGTGAAGGTGGACCTTCGCCTCGCGTCGGATGCATGCGATCCCGCGAAGCTCGAGCCGCTCCACCGCCGCAAGCTCACGCTGCTCGCGGAAAAGGTCGAGACGCACGAGGAGCACCGGGCCGCGCGGGCCGCCGGCTACACGCTCTTTCAGGGCTACTTCTTCTGCAAGCCCGAGATGATCCAGACGCGTGACCTGCCGCCTTCGCGCGTCGCCGCGCTGCGCTTCCTCGCCGAGGTGAGCCGCGAGGACGTCTCGTTCGAGCGCCTCGAGGCACTGTTCCGTCAGGACGTCGCGCTCACGGTGCGGCTGCTGCGCTACCTCAACTCCGCCGCGTTCGGCTGGCGTCACGAGATCCCCTCGATCGGCCACGCGCTCGCGCTCATGGGCCAGCGCCCGCTCCGCCAGTGGGCGATGATGATGGGGCTGCTCCAGCTCGCCGACGACAAGCCGAGCGAGCTCTCGCTGACCGCGCTCGCGCGCGCGCGCTTCGCCGAACGCATCGCGCCGCCGAGCGGGCTGCGCGATCACGGCGACGAGCTGTTCCTCGGCGGGATGCTCTCGCTCATGGACGCGATGGTCGGCAGGCCGCTGCCCGAGCTGCTCGGGGGGCTCGCCGTGCCGGACCGCGTGCGCGATGCGCTGCTCCAGGGACAGAACCCGCTCGGACCTGCGCTGCAGCTCGTCACCGCCTACCAGTGCGGCGACTGGCAGCGCGTCGATGCCGCGAGGTCCGCCTGCCCGGTCGACGATCGCGAGCTCGGCGAGGCCTACGTCGATTCGCTGGCGTGGGCGGGCAACGTCGCAGCCGCGTGACGGCGCGCGACGTCGCGCGCCGCGCGGTCAGGAGTTCGCGAGCCGCTCCGCCGCCTGGCGTGGCGTGAGCCGGCGCTCGAGCACGTCCTCCAGCGCGCGACGGCGCGCCTCGGCGCTCACGCGCCGCTCGTAGCCCGCCCAGAGCCGCTCGCGCACGAGCTCGCGCAGCCGCTGCTCGAGCCGCTGCCGGCGGCGGCGTTCGAGGTCGCCGCTTCCGCGCAGGAAGCCAAGGTGCTCCTCGAGCCGCTCGCGCAACGTGTCGACGCCCTGTCCGGTCGAGGCGACGGTCGACTCGACCGGGATGCGCCACCCGCTGGTCGGCGCACGCAACTCGAGCGCCGAGCGGATCGCGTGCGCGGCGCGTTCGGCGCCCTCGCGATCCGACTTGTTCATGACGAACACGTCGGCGATCTCCATGAGGCCCGCCTTCATCGCCTGCACGGCGTCGCCCGACTCGGGCACGAGCACGACGGCCGTCGTATCCGCCGTCTGCGCGACTTCGAGCTCGCTCTGCCCCACGCCGACGGTCTCGATGAGGATGCGCGTGAAGCCCGCCGCGTCGAACACGTCGCACACCTGCGCCGTGTGCACGGCGAGCCCGCCCAGGCTGCCGCGCGTTGCCATCGAGCGGATGAAGACGCCGCGATCGCCCGCGAGTTCGCCCATGCGGACGCGGTCGCCGAGCAGCGCGCCACCCGAGAACGGGCTCGTGGGATCGACCGCGACGATGGCGACCGTTTCGCCGCGCTCGCGGAACGCCGTGGCGAGGCGCGTGACGAGCGTGCTCTTGCCGGCGCCTGGCGGACCGGTGATGCCGATGCGGTACGCGTTCCCCGAGCGCGCGTAGCAGGCGTCGAGCAGCTCGGCCGCGTCCTCGTGCTCGTTCTCGATCCACGAGATGCCGCGTGCGAGCGGCACGCGCTCGCCGGCGAGCACGCCGCGGATGAGCTGGGACTTCTCGAGCAGCTGGGGCACGGTGACTCCGGGAGGAGGGGATCGGTTCGCGCGGGGCGCTCGGCGCGCGAGCGGACCCACGAAAGGCGCCGCAAGCTAATGTCGTCGCACGCGATGGGTCAAGGCACGGGCCTCACCGCGATGGCGCGAACCGCGCGCCGGCGCCGCGCATCGAACCGGTTCGCCGTATTCGCCGACGCAGGGCGCTCCGTGCGAGTCCTAGCCCGGGGTTGGCATCCAGCCCGACCACCTCCCCCGAGGCGAAACGAACCGGCCGGTTCCCGAGAGGGCCCGGCCGGTTCGCGTTTCGTGCCGCGCGTGTCGCAGGCGGCCGACGGCTGGCGGGAGTCCGCTCCGTGGCGCTACGGTGCGCCGGTGAAGCGGCCCTGGAAAGCGATCGTCTCCGGCGGTGTGCTCGCCGTGCTCGCCGTGCTGGCATGCTCGCCGCGTGCGGGCGCGCCGCAAGCCGGCGCGCCGCAAGCCAACGCCCGGCGCGAGCTGTGGTTCTACCAGAGCGCGAACCTCGCCGACGACCGCACCGTCGACGCCGCCGTCGCGATCTGGCGCCGCGCCGCCGCGGCCGGTTACCAGCGCGTCGTGCTCGCGGACGCGCGCTTCGCGCGGCTGGCCGAGCAGGGCCCGGCCTACTTCGCGCACGTCGCGCGGCTGCGCGCGCTCGCCGACTCGCTGCGGCTCGAGATCGTGCCGGGTGTCTGCACGGTCGGACGCGAGAACAACGCGCTGCTCGAGGTGGATCCCAACCTCGCGGAAGCGCTGCCCGTGCGCAACGCACTCTTCGAGGTGACGGGCGGGATCGCGCGCCTCGTGCCCGATCCTCCGGTCGCGCTCGGCGCGCACCCGAACGCACTGCGCGCGCCCGCCCGCCTCGACGGCGACGCGCTCGTGCTGCCGTGCGCCGATCCGGGCGAGCAGGCGTTGTTCGAGATCGACGTCTCGCCGTGGCGCTGCTACCACGTCTCGGCCGACGTCGCGGGCGAGGGCTTCCGCGGCGAGGCGCGACTGCGCGTGACGGGCGACGGCCGCGAGCTCGCGTTCGCCGCGATCGCGGCACCGCGGAGCGCCGACTTCGAGCGCCGCGACGTCGTCTTCAACTCGCAGGCCTGCCGCCACGTCACGCTGGCGTTCTCGCACTCGCGCGATGCCAGGGGAGCGCTGCGCTGGCGCAACTGGAGGATCGAGGAAGCGGGCCCCGTGAACCTCGTGCGGCGGCCGGGGCTGGCCTTCCGCTTCGCGGGGCTCGAGGAAGGCCGCGACTTCGAGCCAGTGCGCGACTCGCTCATGGGCCGCAGCCCCTATCGCGGCCAGTTCGACGTGTGGCACGAGCCGCCCGTCATCCACGTCCACCGTCCCGACGGAACGCGCCTGCGCGCCGACTGGCACGAGGCGGCCGTGATCCTGCGCGGCCAGGTCGCGTGCTGTCTCTCGGACACGACCGTGCTGCGGCTCGAGCGCGACGAGATCGCGCGGGTGCGGGCGATGTTCGGCGCACGCACGCTGCTGCTCATGCACGACGAGGTGCGCGCGCTGGGCGGCGATTCGACGTGCCTCGCGACGGGCCATACGCCCGGCCGCATCCTCGCCGATCACGTGCGCGCGCTGCGCGCCGCCGCGGGCGATGCGCACATCTGCGTGTGGAACGACATGTTCGATCCGTTCCACAACGCCGTGCCGAATTACTACCTCGTGCAGGGCGATCTCGCGGGCTCGTGGGACGGGCTCGACAGGAACGTCACCGTCATCAACTGGAACTCCGAGCACACCGCCGCCTCGCTCGGCTTCTTCGCGGGCAAGGGCATGGCGCAGGTGTGGGGCGGCTACTACGACGGACCACCCGACGGCATCCGCGAGGTGCTGCCGCTGCTCGACCGCACGCCCAACGTCGTCGCGATCCTGTACGCGACGTGGCAGAACCGCTACGACGACCTCGAGGCGTTCGCGCGCGCGGCGCGCGGGCCATAACGAACCGGGCGTTCGTTTCGCCGCGGAGGCTCGGGGGTTGCATGGAGTTGCGGGCGCGAGGGTCGCGCGGCGCCGCGGATTCGTGGGGGCGCCGCCGGCGCGGGCGCGCAGCGTTCCCGGGCGGACCGCGCGCGAGCGCGGATCAGCCCGCGCGGCGCGTGTGCTGCGTCACCGACTCGAGGACGTGCCGCGCGATCGTTTCCGCGGCCTGCGGCCGCGCGAGGCGCAGGGCACTCTCGCTCACGCGCCGGCGCTCCTCCGGATCGGCGAGCCAGCGCGCGACCGTCGTCGCCACCGTTTCGACCGTGTCCGCGTGCACGGCGGCGCCGCCCGATTCGAGATACTGCGCATTGCGGACTTCCTGGCCCGGCGTCGGGCGGAAGATCACGAGCGGCGTGCCCTTGACGAGCGCCTCGGAGCACGTGAGCCCGCCCGCCTTGGTGACCGCGACGTCGGCGGCCTCGAGCAGCGCATCGATGTCGTGCGTGAAGCCGAGCGCCCGCACGCGGCCGGCGTGCGCTTCCGCCACCGCCTCCACCTCGCGCCGCATCCGCTCGTTGGTGCCACAGACCACGACCACCTGCGGCGCGGCCGCGAGCGCGGCGAGCCGGCGCGCGAGCTCGGCCATCGGTCCGACGCCGCTGCCGCCTCCCATGACGAGGACGATCGGCGCGTGTGGATCGAGCCCCAGCCGCGCGCACGCGGCCTCACGCCCCATGCGACGCCCGAACGCGGGGTCGACCGGAATGCCCGCGACCTCGATCCGCGCCGCCGGCACGCCGTTGGCCACGAGCTCGGCGGCGACGCCGTCGCTCGCGACGAAGTAGCGGTCGACGTTGGGATACGCCCAGAGCGGATGCGCGGTGAAGTCCGTGATCACGCAGTAGAGCGGCACGCGCAGCCGGCCCTGGCCACGCCGGGGCGAGAGCGCCTCGATCGGCAGGAAGTGCGTGCACACGACCGCGTCGGGTGACTCGCGCTCCACGACGCGCACGAGGCTGCGCAGTGCGAGCCGGTCGAGCGCGAGTCGCGCCGGACCGGCGCTGCGGTTGACCGGCTGCTGCTCCCAGAGCGCGTAGAGCGCGCCCCAGAGGCGCGGTGCCCGCTGCGCCATGGCGTTGTAGCTCTGCGCGTAGGTGCTGCGGTAGAAGCGCGACGCGAAGACGAGCGTGTCGACCTCGCGCACGACCGCGTCCGGCGAGAGATCGCCCAGCGCGCGCGCGAGCGCGAGCGCGGCGCTGCGGTGCCCGCTGCCCGCGGTGGCGTGCAGGATCGCGATGCGCGGTCCCGCCGATGCGCCGCCGCGCAGCGTCTCGACCGCGACGACGCCGCCGCCCGCGACCGGGAAGAGCACCTCGTGGTCGCCCGCGAGCACGCGCAGCCGCCGCCGCCACCACGCGCGCTGCGCGCGCAACCGGGCGCGCCAGCGGGACTCCTGAAGTCGCGGGAAGTTGAGCCGGCCGATGCGGGGAAACCGGACCATGGCGGGGTCGGCGCGGGTCAGCCGGTCACGGCGTTGCGGTAGTGCGTGAGCGAAGCGCCGTCCGGATGCACGTCGACGGCGATGACGTCGATGCGCAGCGGGCGATCCCCGTCCGGGTCGAGCGCCATGGCCGCGCGCACGAGCCGCTGCCGTTTGCGGGCGTCCACGGTGGCCGCGGCTCCGCCAAAATCAGGACGGCTGCGCAGCCTCACCTCGACGAGCACTCGCGAGGCCCCGTCGTCGACCACGAGGTCCACCTCCACCCCGGCGAGGCGCGCGTTGCGCGCCACCAGCCGGCAACCCAGCATCTCCAGATAAGCCGCGGCCAGAGCCTCTCCCGCTCGTCCGCGCCGTTGTGCGAAGCCCATCGCCGCTCCTGCGGGGGCGAGTGGCCGCAATGTAGCACGAAGCGCGGTCGGCGCCGCTACGCCAGCGGCAGCGAGAGCTCGGCGACCGGCGCGTAGCTCCGCCGATGAAGCGCGCACGGGCCGTGGATCCGCAACGCTTCGAGGTGCTCCGGCGTGCCGTAGCCCTTGTGACGCGCGAAGCCGTACTGCGGCCAGACGCGATCGAGGCGTTCCATGATCCGGTCGCGCACGACCTTCGCGACGATGCTCGCCGCCGCGATCGAGAGGCAGCGCGCGTCGCCGTCGACGACGGCCTCCTGCGCGCACCGCAGGTCCGGCACGCGATCGTTGCCGTCGACGAGCACCAGCTCCGGCGCGAGCCGCAGCCGGGCGACGGCGCGCGCCATCGCGGCGAGCGAGGCGCGGCGGATGTTGTCGCGATCGATCGTGCGCGCCCCGAGCACGCACCACGCGAACGCCCGGGCGCCTTGCAGCACCCGGGCGAAGTGTTCGTCACGCTTGAGCGGCGAAAGCGCCTTGCTGTCGTCGATGCCGTCCCACGGGATCGCGGGATCGAGCACGACCGCCGCAGCGACCACCGGACCGGCCAGTGGACCGCGCCCGGCCTCGTCCACCCCGGCGACGTCGGCGCGCCCGCCCGCGATGCGGGCCTCGGCTTGCGCCAGGCGTCGCCAGCGGGGCGACGTCACGACTCGGCGGTCTCTCCCGCCGTCGCCTTTTCCTTGAGCCGCGCGGCCTTGCCCTTCTTCTTGCGCAGGTAGAAGAGCTTCGCGCGCCGCACCTTCTTGTGGCCGACGACCTTGATGTCCGCGATCGAGGGCGAGTGCAGCGGCCAGGTGCGCTCGACGCCGATGCCCTCGGAAATCTTGCGAACGGTGAAGGTCTTGCTCATGCCGGCGCCGCGCACGTTCGTGACCTCGCCCTTGAACTTCTGCTGGCGTTCCTTGTCACCCTCGATCACCCGCACGCTCACCTCGACGGTGGTGCCGGGTCGAAGGTCGGGAACGTCGCTCTTGAGCTGGCTGTTCTCGATCTTCTGAATCAGGCCCATGACGGGCTCCTTTCCGGAATCGGCTGCGCCCGTGAGACGGGCCTGCGGAAGCGGCGAGGGAGTATACGGGAAGGCAAAGGCCCCGCCAAGGCGAGCGGAGCGCTACTGCAGCGGAGCCGGGGCGAGGTACTCGCGCTTGATCGAGCCCCAGGATGGGTTGGCCTCGGGTAGCGTCCCGCGGGCGTGTGAAGGCCTGCCATCGCTCCCCGTCTCGTCCTCCCAGCGCGTGATCCACCACCTTCACGGCGCGAGGTGCGACGCCCCCACCCGTGAGCAGGTGCTGAGCCATCTGCAGCTCGTCGGCGCGTGTCCAGGGTGTCGAGCGAAACGGCGAGCCGGCACTGTCGGATGGCGAGAACACGAACGTGAAGTCGTCGCTGAAGACGTCGGGGTAGCCCGCGGCGTCGAGGTGATTCCAGTACCAGGCGAAGCGCTGCAGCGCGCCCGTGGGAGAGGATGCCGCGGGCGGCGCGGGGCGGGCGCCGTGGGCACCCGCATCGTGTGCTTCGCGCAGCCCGAAGCGGCGAGAACGAGCAGCGTGGCGGCCAGGATGGGGCGCACAGGACGGCCTCCCAGGAAACCTCGACGCCGATTCTATACCCGCCGTCGGCCCCTGAAGTTCGATTCCGGTCGGAGCCCGGTTGGGAGCGATCCGGCTGTTCCGCTAGAGTCCCAGCGATGTACGCGCGCAGCCGCCAGCTCTTCGCCACGGGCATGTTCGTGCAGGACGCCGCCCTCGTGGCCGCGGCATGGCTGCTCGCCTACTGGCTGCGCTTCCGCGCGCTCGGGATCGACGCACCGCTCGGCGTTCCGCCGCTGCGACCCTACCTGTGGGCGTGCGCGGTGCTCGTCCCTTCTGCGCTGCTCGTGCTGCGCTCGTTCCGGCTCTACCGCTCCGCGCGCACGGCGCGGCTCGGGCACGAGCTGCTCGCGCTCACGCAGTCGCTCGCGCTCACCGCCGCGCTCGCGGCCATGGGCTCCTACCTCGTGCGCGGCGAGCTCTCGCGCCTCGTCATCCTCATCTTCTTCGCCGTCGCACTCGCCCTTTTCGCGCTCGATCGTGTCGTGCTGCGCGTCGTGCTGCGCGCGCTGCGGCGCGGCGGGCGCAACCTGCGCCACGTGCTGATCGTCGGCACGGGCCGCGTCGCCGAGCTGCTGCTCGAGAAGGTGCGCGCGCACGCCGATTTCGGCCTCGTCGTCCACGGCCTGATCGCCGAGGACGAGGCGCGCATCGGGCTCGAGCTGCAGGGCGTGCGCGTGCTCGGGGGCATCGAGGACCTGCCGCGGCTCGCCGAGGCACAGCACGTCGAGATCATCTACCTCGCGCTCGCGCGGCCCGACTGGCGCGCCGAGGAGCGCGCGCTGCAGCTCCTCGCCGACTCGACCGCCGCGGTGCGCATCGTGCCCGACCTCTCCGAGGCGTTCCGGCTGAACGCCAGCGTCGAGGACTTCGACGGCATGCCGGTCGTACTCGTCACCGAGAGCCCCGAGCAGGGCTGGAACGCGGTCGTGAAGCGCGCGTTCGACCTCGCCGGGGCGTCGCTCGGGCTGCTCGCGATCTCCCCGCTGCTCGGACTGCTGGCGCTGCTCGTCCGGCTCGACTCGCCGGGGCCGGTGTTCTACTTCCAGGAGCGCGTCGGGCTGAACGGCCGGCGCTTCCGCATGATCAAGTTCCGCAGCATGCGCGTCGGCGCGGACGACGCCGGCGCCGGCTGGACGACGAAGGACGACCCGCGACGCACGCGGCTCGGCGCGACGCTGCGGCGCTGCTCGCTCGACGAGCTGCCGCAGCTCTGGAACGTGCTCGTCGGCGACATGAGCCTCGTCGGCCCGCGGCCCGAACAGCCCGACCACGTCGGGCGCTTCCGCGCGTCCGTGCCGCGCTACATGTTGCGCCACCACGTGCGCGCGGGGATGACGGGCTGGGCGCAGGTGAACGGCCTGCGGGGCGACACGCCGCTCGAGCGGCGCATCGAGTACGACCTCTACTACGTGACACACTGGTCGATCCTCTTCGACCTGCGCATCCTGTGGCTGACGCTGGGGCGCGTGTTCCGGGACGCCTCGGCCTACTGAGCCCCCGCGCGGCGCGCGTGGATGCGCCGCGCTCGTGGGACGCCGCGCAGGCGCGCCCATACGAGCCCGAAGGGCACGAGCAGGAAGACCGGCAGGCGCCGCGGGTCGAACCTCCACTTCGCCCAGACCGGCACGAAGCAGAGCGCGGCGAGGATTCCGGCGGCCGCCGCGATGCGCGGCTGGCGCGCGAGCAGCGCCGCGAGCGCGATCAGCACGCCGAGCACGAAGCCGAACGACGCGCGCACGATCGGCCGGCGCACGACCAGCCCGCCCAGGCGGTGCACTTCGATCCGGTCGCGGAACTCGCGGGGAAAGCGCGCCGCGAGCAGCGCGTCCATGACGTAGCGCTGCGTCCAGCGCAGCGGATCGGCATAGCGCGGGTTCTCCTCGGGGTGCACGACGACGACGTCCGTCCCGCGCGCGACGTTCGCGCCGATCCGCTCGAGCGACCAGCCGAGGTCGGCGTCCTCGCGGAAGAAGAGCCCCGTCGCGGGCTCGTAGTACCCGGT
Organism: Candidatus Acidiferrales bacterium; assembly: GCA_035500415.1. Taxonomy (GTDB): domain Bacteria; phylum Eisenbacteria; class RBG-16-71-46; order RBG-16-71-46; family RBG-16-71-46; genus CAIXRL01. Next base: position 14,779 of record DATJXF010000134.1, read on the forward strand.
ATGAAATCCCCCGACGCGCTCGAACATCGCGCGCCGCACGATCAGGTTGCAGAGGATGTACTGGCGTTCCTCGTCGCCGCGGATCCGCACCGCGCGCCCGCCGGGCTTGCGCGTCACGCCCTCGATCACGTCGAGCGCGGGATCGGCAGCGAGGCGCGCGGCCGCGTTCGCGAGCCAGTCGGGCTCGGGCGTCACGTCGTCGTCGGTGTGGACGAGGAACGCGCCGCGCGCGGCAGACGCCCCGGCGTTGCGCGCGATCGGCGGCCCGCTGCGTGCCGCGAGCATCACGACCCGCGCGCTCGCCCGCTCGAGCGCGGCCGTCGCATCAGGCGGGGGGGGCACCCCGTCGAAGACGACGACGATCTCGAAGCGCTCGCGCGGCAGCGTCTGGCGCCCGAGCCCCTCGAGCAGCGGCAGGAGCTTGCCGGGCCGGCCGATCGTGGGCACGACGACGCTGAAGAGCGGCGCATCGCTCACGCCGACTGCCTCCAGGCGAGCAGCGCGAGACCGCCCAGCGTCGCGAGCAGCAGCCCCAGGTCCGCGAGCGAGAGCCGGACCCGCGCGAGGCTCATGCCGACCGCCACGACGAGCAGCGAGACGCCGCCCGCGATGGCGTAGGCGTACGCCAGCGCATTCACGCCCATGCCGAGGCACGCGGCGTAGCCCACGAGCAGCCCGAGCGGGAACGACAGCATGAGCGGCAGCCACAGCGCGACGCCGCCGATCGGCAGCGACGCCACCGCCCAGCACTGCATCGCGACGCGGGCGAACTCGCCGACCAGCATCCACGACACCATGGCGCGCGCGGGATCGAATCGGTCGGAGTAGAGCAGGTGGAGCAGCGGGCCCGCGAGCAGCATGGCGAGTGCGAACGCCGCGGCTGCGAGCAGCATGAGCGGCCGCCACTGCCGGTGCGTGTAGTCGCGCATCGCGTCGACGTGCCCGAGCCCGCTCACGCGCCCGAACGCGTAGTTCGCGAGGTAGGAGTAGAACACGCCGCCCACCTGCTGCGTGAGCGCGAGCGCCGCCTGGAACAGGCCGTTGGGCGCGACGCCGTGGCGGTGGACGAAGTCGGCGCGCGCGCCGAGCAGCGCGCCCTGGTCGACGATCGCGAGCGCCATCGCCCCCGCGCCGATCCCGAGCAGCGGCCGGATGAGCGTGCGATCGAAGACGGGGCGCCGGCGCGGCACGAGGAGCGGCGCATACGCCCGGCGGTGGACGAGCAGCGCGCCCGCGACGCCGAGCGGCAGCATCGCGGCGATCGCGATCACGGCACCCGCCGGTCCGTGTGCCGGCACGAGCGCGAACGTGATCGCGACGCCCGCCAGCCCGCCCGCGAGCGCGAGCGTGAGCGGCGCGACGACGTCCGAGCGCGCCGCGAGCAGCCCGGTCGTGAGCGAGTAGAGGGCGTAGCCCGCACCGCCCAGCGCGGCGATGCGCACGAGCGGAGCGTACGAGGGATCCCCGAGCAGCGCGCTCGCGATGCGCGGCGCGAACGCCATCGCGAACGCGACGGCGATGGCGGCCGCGAGTCCGCTCGCGAGCCCCGCCGTCCACACGATCCGGCGCGCGCGATCCTCGTCACCCTGCGCGAGCGCCGCGCTCGCCATGCGCGTGATCGCGAGCGAGAGCCCGAGCGCCGCGGTCACGCCGAGCCACGTCTGCGCCGCGGTCATCTGCCCCACGACGCCGACGCCGGCGGTGCCGAGGTGCCATGCGACCCACTTGTTGCGGGCGATGCCGGCGACCACGCCGACCCCGATCGACGCGCCGCCGAGTCCGAAGCGCAAGCCGCGGCCCGCCCACCGTCCGACCCGCTCGGATCGCATGGGCGCGAAGTTTCGGCGAGCGTTCCGGGGGTGTCAATCGCGCGCGAGCACACCGCGCGAAGGCGTGCGCGAGCGCCGGTGCGCACCGCTCGAGCGCGCGGAGGGCGCGCGAATGCGTGTGCTAACCTGCCGCGCGTGAGCGCCACACCGCTCGTCTCCGTTCTGCTCGCGAGCCGCAATGGCGCACGCCTGCTGCCGCGCGCGCTCGAAGGGCTCGCGGCCCAGACGTATCCCGCGGTCGAGATCGTCGCGGTCGACGATGGTTCGAGCGACGACACGCACGCCGTGCTCTCGGCGTTCGCGGCGCGTCACGGCCGTATGCGGGTGCTCGCGACCTCCGGGCTCGGTGCGGGGCCCGCGCGCAACCTCGCCGCGGCGAACGCCACCGGCGAACTGCTCGCGGTTCACGACGACGACGACCGCTCGCATCCCGAGCGGCTCGCGCGCCAGGTCGCATTCCTCGGGACGCATCCGCGAATCGCGGTGGTCGGCAGCGATGCCGACGTGCTCGACGAGTCCGATCGCGTCGTCGGCCGCTACGGCGTACCGATCGGCGCGGCCGCGATCCGACGCGTCGCGCGCCGCGATCCGCCCTTCGTTCACGGCTCGGTGACGATGCGGCGCGCGGCGTTCGAGGCGGCGGGCGGCTATCGAGCCGCGTTCCGCCTCTCGGAGGACCTCGACCTCTTCCTGCGCCTGCCGGTCGCGGGATTCGCGAACCTGCCGGAGCGGCTTTATGCGTGGCGCCGCCACGACGGCGGTTCCGCCTCGCGCGCGCGCGAGGCGATGCTCGACTACGCGGCGGCGGCGCGCTGGTTCGCCGCGCAGCGCCGTGCGAGCGGCCGCGACGAGGTCGAGCGGCTGGCGGCCGCGGGGAGCGTGCGTGCGCTGCTCGAGGAAACCGGCGCCGCGGGCCTCGCGCTCGAGCTGGCGATCGCCTACGCGCGTCACGGCCGTGGCGCCGCCGCACGCGCGTTCGCGCGGCGCGCGCTGAGCGCCGGCGCGCCGCCCGCCCGCGCGCTCGCGGCCCTCGCCCTGGCGACCGCGGTCGAGCTCACGCCCCGCGGCGCGCGCGGGCGCGCCGCCACGCGCACCCCGCGCCCGGAGGTGGCGACGGCGCCGGGCGCCGGGAGCTGGCGCTGATGCGCGTGCTGCTCGTCACCGAGGTGGCGATCTCGCGGCCGGGCGGCGTCGAGACGCACCTGCGCGAGCTCGCGCGCGGTCTGCTCACGCTGGGTCACGACGTCGACGTGATGGGCCCGCGCGATGCGCTCCCGGGCGTTCACTGGGTCGACGCGCCGTCGGCGGCGCACGACGTCGTGCACGACCACTCGACGAGCCTCGCGCGCGGCGTCGCGCTCGATCGGCGCTACGTGCGCACGCTGCACTTCTGCACGCGCGCCAAGATGGACGTCTACGTGCGGCGCGGGCGCCTGCGCACGCTCGCCAACCCCGGCAACTGGCACGACGTGATCGAGGAGCGTGCGGCGGCGAAGCGGCCCGGGCGCGTGGTCGCGGTCTCGGCGCGCGTGCGCGACGACTTCGCGCGCTGGCACCGCCTCGACCCGGCGCGGGCCCACGTCATTCCGAACGGCGCGGCGTTCGCGAGCGCGCGCACCCCGCGCGGCGCGCTGCGCGCGCGCTGGGGCATCCCGCTCGATGCACCCGTGCTGCTCACGATCGGCCGCCAGGACTTCGTGAAGGGCTACGACCTGCTCGCACGCGCGTGGCGCGCGGCGTCGCTCCCGCCACACGCGCTGTGGGTCACCGTGGGCGGCGCGCGCAGCTCGCGACACGAGGGCCGGCTGGTGACGGGGCCTCTGCCCCAGCCCGAGGTCGCCGACTGGGTGCACGCGGCGGATCTCGGCGCGCTGCCCTCCTACTACGAAGGCTGCAGCCTCGCGCTGCTCGAGATGCTGGCGGGCGATCTGCCCGTGCTGGCGGCGAACGTGGGCAACGCGGCCGAGGTGATCCGCTCACCGGCGCACGGCGAGCTGCTCGCTCACGAGCCGGCGCGGTGGGCCGAGGCGCTCACGCTCCGGCTGCGGCCGCGCACGGCACCGAGGGCGGCACTGCTCGACGACTCGTTCCGCTGGGAGCGGATCGCGGAGCGGATCGCCGCCGTGTACGCGGGCGGAGCCTGATCGCGCCCTCTTGACCTTGCGTCGGGACCTGGAGCGCGCCCCGGTCGAGGCCAACGCGCAGCCCGCGCCGGCGCGCTAGGCCTGAGGCGGGATCCCCGCGGCGATCAGCGCGGCGCGGATCTCGCGATCGAAGCGCTCGCCCGAGAACGGCTCCGCGAATGCACGCAACGCCTGCGGCTCGAAGCGCTCGCGTTCGAAGCAGGCGAGCGCCGCGAGGATGCCATCGACCGACTGCGTCCCGAACAGGACTCCGCCCGGCACGCGCGCGCAACCGCCCGCCGCGACCGTCGCGAGCGCGGCCGCGTCGGCGGCGCGGCCCACCGTCTCGAGCGCGCCGCCCCGGCCGTAGGCGATGACCGGAGTTCCGGCCGCCATCGCCTCGACCGGCAGGATGCCGAAGTCCTCCTCGCCCGGGAAGACGAACGCTCGCGCCCCTTCGAGCAACCCGGCCATCGCGCGATCGTCCGGCGCCTCGACGAACGTCGCGTTCGGAGGGCGCAGGCGCGCGAGCCGGCCGTATTCCTGCCCGCGGCCGACCAGCTTGAGCGGCGCGCCCGTGCGCCCGAACGCCTCGAGCGCGAGGTCGACGCGCTTGTAGGGCGCGAGCGCACCGCCCAGCAGGAAGTACGTGCGCGGCGCCTCGCGCGGCGTGAAGCGCTCGATCGCCACGCAGGGATGGATGACCGCGGCGTCGCGATGCCAGTGGCGGCGGATGCGCCCGGCGACGAACGCCGAGTTCGCGATCAGCGCCGTCGGACGGTTCGCCGTGGCCTCGTCCCAGCGCCTCAGGCGCGCGCAGCAATCGCGCACGTAGGCGCCCACGGGCCCGCGGAAGCGCTCGCGCGGAAAGTAGCTGTCCTCGAGCTCCCAGATGTAGCGCATCGGCGTGTGCACGTAGCACAGGTGCGGTGCGCCCGCGGGCGCGAGCGCGCCCTTGGCGACCGCGTGGCTGGTCGAGACGATCGCGTCGAAGCCCGAGAAATCGAAGGCTTCGATCGCGCGGCGGTAGAGCGGCAGGTACCAGCGATAGAGCTTCGTCGGGAACGGCAGTCGCTGCAGGAACGAGGTGTGGACGGGATGCGATTCGAGTTCGCGCGAGACGCCGCCGCGACGCCAGACCAGCGTGTAGATCGGCGCGCCCGGAAAGAGCCGCGCGATGCGCTCGAGCACGCGCTCGCCGCCGCGCATGCCCACGAGCCAGTCGTGGACGAGCGCGACGCGGGGCGCGCCCTCTCCCGCCGGGTCGCGATCCCACGCGCGTGCCGCCCACGCGATGCCCACGAGCGTGTAGAGCGAGTAGAGCAGTTCCTCGTCGCCGAAGTTCCACTCGAAGAGCCCCGCGACCAGGAAGCCCGCGAGCGCGGCGATCACGCCGACCTGGATGCCCGCCGCGAAGCCGCGCCGCCGCCGCGTGGCCGCGAGCCCGGCGCCCGCGGCGCGGAAGAACGAGGCGTAGAGCCACGCGAACGCCGCGAGCCCCACCACGCCCATCTGCGCGGCGATCTGCACGAATACGTTGTGCAGGTGGCCGGCGCGCTCGGTGGCGAGCGGCGAGCGGTAGCGGTCGTAGAGCGCGTGCAGGTCCTGGAGCCCCACGCCGGTGACGGGATGGTCGCGGAACATCCGGACGCCCGCCTGCCACATGTAGACGCGCTGCTGGTTCCACGGATGGTGCGGATCGAACATGCTCCAGAGCCGCACGCGGTAGGCTCCGGGCGCGAACGCGAACGCCGCGGCGATGAGCCCCGCGATGCCGACGAGGGCGAGCGGCCACACCGCGCCGGCGATCACGCCGCACTCGAGTGCGAGCGCGATCCAGGCGCTGCGCGTGAACGTCACGCCGAGCGCGACC
>DATJXF010000135.1:0-12734 GCA_035500415.1 Candidatus Acidiferrales bacterium
CGAGCGTTCGGCTGAGGTGCTCGGGCATCACCTTGACGTCCGCCAGCACCGGCATGAAGTTGGTGTCGCCGTTCCAGCGCGGCACGAGGTGAACGTGCAGGTGGCCGGGAAAACCGGCGCCCGCGACGCGCCCGACGTTGACGCCGTAGTTGATGCCGTGCGGCGCGTACCCGGCGGCGAGCGCACGCTCGGCGCGCGCGATCAGCTCGACGACTTCGGCGCGCTCGGCCTCGGTCAGCGCGTGGAACTGCGCGGCGTGCCGGCGCACCGCGACCATGAGGTGCGCGGGGTTGTACGGAAAGCGATTGAGCATGAGCAGCGCGTGCGGCGTGCGCGCGAGTACGAGGTCGGCGCGGTCGGCTCGGCGTGCCGACACGCGGCAGAAGAGGCAACCGCGCTCGCGTGGCGCGCGCGCGATGTACCCCATGCGCCACGGCGCCCAGAGCCGCGCGAGCCCGGCCTCAGGCGCGCGGCTCACGTGCGGCCCCCCGTCTGGCGCGCGCGCCACACGTCTTCGGCCTCGGCGAGCTGCTCGACCGTGTTGATCCCGAGCAGCTCCGTCGCGTCCTCGGCGCACATCACCGCGGCGAGACGGCCGCGCGCACGCAGCAGGGCCACGGTGTCGGTGAGGTAATACTCACCCTGCACGTTCGTCGCGGTGAGCGCGGCCAGCACGCTCTCGAGCGCGGGATAGGCGAACGCGTAGATCCCCGAGTTCACCTCGTCGATGCGGCGCTCGGCCTCGCTCGCGTCTTTCTCCTCGACGATGCGGTCGATGCCGGCGCCGCCCGCGGTCCGCACGATGCGCCCGTAGCCCCTGGGGTCGGCGAGCCGCATGCTGAGCACGGTGACCGCCGCGCCCGAGGCCTGGTGCGCGCGGAGCAGGGCGTCGAGCGTGCGCGCGGTGAGAAGCGGCGTGTCGCCGCAGACCACGAGCAGCGTGCCCTCGAACTCCTCGAGTGCGGGCTCGGCCATGCGGCAGGCGTGGCCGGTGCCACGCTGCTCGGCCTGGATCACCCATTCGACGTCGTCGCGCCCGGCGAAAGCGGCCCGCACGCGTTCGCGCTGGTGGCCGATCACGACGAGCCGGCGCCCCACGCCGAGCCGATCGAGCGTGGCGAGCACGTGCGCGAGGAGCGGCTGGCCCGCCATCGGGTGGAGCACCTTGGCGAGGTCGCTGTTCATGCGTTTGCCCATGCCGGCCGCGAGCACGAGCGCCGCCACGTCCGGATGCGCGTCGTGGCTCATCGCGCGCTCCATTCGAGGTTGTCGATGAGGCGCGCGCGCCCGACGCGCGCCGCGACCGCGACGAGCGCGCGACCGCGCACGCGCCGCAGCGGCTCGAGCGTCGCGGCGTCGACGACGGCGACGTAGTCCTCGCATACGAGCGGGTACCGCGCGAGCACGCGGCGCACCACCGCGGCGATGCGCGCCGCGGAACGCTCGCCCTCCGCGAGCCGCGCACGCGCCTCGCGCAGACCGCGCCAGAGCGCGACCGCCTGCGCGCGCTCGGCCTCGCCGAGGTACGCGTTGCGGGAGCTGAGCGCGAGGCCGTCGCGCTCGCGCACGGTCGGCGCGCGCCGCACGCGCACGGGCACGAGCAGGTCGGAGCACATGCGCTCGATCACCGTGGCCTGCTGCGCGTCCTTCTGCCCGAGCCAGAGCACGTGCGGCTGCACCGCCTGCAGCAGCCGCATCACCACCGTGGTGACGCCCTCGAAGTGTCCCGGACGCGAGCGACCCTCGAGCCCGTCGGTGAGCCCTTCCACGCGCACGCGCGTGCGATCGCCCGGCGGATAGACGTCCTCGACGCCCGGCTCCCAGAGCAGGTCGACGCCCGCCGCAGCGAACAGTGCGCGATCGCGGCGCGCGGGCCGCGGATAGCGGCGGAAGTCCTCGCTCGGTCCGAACTGGAGCGGGTTCACGAAGATCGTCGCCACCACCCGGTCCGCCGATGCCCGCGCGCGGCGCACGAGCGAGAGGTGGCCCGCGTGGATCGCGCCCATGGTCGGTACGAGCGCGATGCGCTCGCCGCCCGCGCGCGAGCGGGAGAGCGCCGCGCGCACGGCCGCGACCGTGCGGACGCGTCGCATCGCGCGGGGCCGGGCTCGCACGTCAGTAGGATTCCTTCTCGTCGGGAAAGCGCCGCGCCTTGACGTCCGCGAGGAAGCGCGCGAACGCCTCGCGCATCACATCGCCGAGCTCGGCGTAGCGCCGCACGAACCTGGGCGTGTGCCCGAGGTAGAGCCCGAGCAGGTCGTGCGACACGAGCACCTGGCCGTCGCAGCCCGGCCCCGCGCCGATGCCGATCGTGGGCACGTCGAGCTCGCGCGAGACCAGCGCGCCCAGCTTGGCCGGAATGCCCTCGAGCACGATCGCGAAGCAGCCGCCCGCCGCGAGCGCCCGCGCCTCGCGCACGAGCCGCTCCTGGTCGGCCTCGCCGCGTGCCTGCACCTTGTACCCGCCGAACGCGAGCACGGACTGCGGCGTGAGCCCGAGGTGCCCCATGACCGGGATGCCGGCCTCGACGATGCGCCGCACCGACTCGGCGACGCGCTCTCCACCCTCGAGCTTCACGGCGTCGGCGCCCCCCTCCTGCACGAGGCGGCCGGCGTTCGCGATCGCCTGCTCGACGCTCACCTGGTACGACAGGAACGGCAGGTCCGCGACCACGAGCGCCGCGGGCGCCGCGCGGGTCACCGCCTTCACGTGGTGCAGCATGTCCCCCATCGTCACGGGCAGCGTGCTGTCGTAGCCGAGCACGACCGTGCCGAGGCTGTCGCCGACGAGCAGGATGTCCGCGCGCGCCTGGTCCGCGAGCTTCGCCATCGGGAAGTCGTAGGCCGTGACGACGCCGATCAGCTCGCCGCGGCGCTTCATGTCGACGATCGCCGGCGCCGTGAGCTTCGCGCGCCGCGGCCGTTCGGTCGCCTTCTCGGCGGTCATGTCGTGCGTCCCTTCTCGATGGGCATGTAGTACATCGTCCCCTGGCGGTGCGACAGGATGCGGCGCACCAGGTCCTCGTAGTCGTCCGGCTCGTTGACGAAGTCGATTGCGTTCGTGTTCACGACGAGCAGCGGCGTGTCCGCGTAGTGGAAGAAGTAGTGATTGTACGCGTCGTTGAGCTTCTCGATGTACTCCCGCTCCATGTCGCGCTCAAACGGGCGGTTGCGGCGCGCGATGCGATCCATGAGCACGTCCGGGTGCGCCTGCAGGTAGACGACGATGTCGGGCTTCACGACATCGAGTTCGAGCCAGCCGACGAGCCGCTCGTACAGCGCGAGCTCGCGGTCGGCGAGGTTCAGGCTCGCGAAGATGCGGTCCTTCTGGAACAGGTAGTCGGCGACGAGCTTCTCGCTGAACAGGTCGGTCTGGCGCAGGTCGCGCTGCTGCTGGTAGCGGCTGAACAGGAAGTGCATCTGGGTCTGGAACGCGAACCGAGGTCGATCGCGGTAGAAGTCCTTGAGGAAGGGGTTCTCCTCGACCTCTTCGAGCACGAGCTGCGCCTGGAGCCGCTCGGTCAGCATGCGCGCGAGACTCGTCTTCCCCGCGCCGATGACCCCTTCGATCACCAGGTAACGATTTTCGCTCACGCAGCGCTCAGTTCCAGAGTCGCGAACCGCGCTTGACCGGCGGCCGGGTGCCGAGCTTCGAGAGGTGCGCGAGCATCGTCTCGCGCGTCACCGGATGCACGAGCGTGGGCTCGAGCTCGACGAGCGGCACGAGCACGAAGCCGCGGCGGACGAGTTCGGGATGGGGCACGCGCAGCTCGTCCTCCTCGATGATCTCGTCGCCGTAGAGCAGGAGGTCGAGATCGATCGTGCGCGGCCCCCAGCGCCGGGTGCGCTCGCGGCCGAGGCGCTTCTCGATGAGCAGCAGGTTCCAGAGCAGCTGGTTCGGCGCGAGCTCGGTGTCGATCTGCGCCACGGCGTTCAGGTAGTTGGGCTGCTCGACGTCGCCGACGGGCTCGGTGTCGTAGAGCGAAGACGCGCGGACCATCTCGGTCTCGGGCAGCGCCGCCAGCGCCTCGAGCGCCTGACGGATCAGCGTCTCGCGCTCGCCGAGGTTCGAGCCCAGCCCGATGAACGCCTTCATGGCGTGCGGTCCCGCACGACCTCGATCACCGCGCGCCCGCCCGTCGTCCACCCGAGATTCTGCTTCGCGATCCGGACCCGCGCACGGCGGACGGGAAAGCGCTCGAGGATCGTGTCGGCGATGCAGCGCGCGAGCGCTTCGAGCAGGTGAAAGCTGCGCCCCTCCACGATCTCGACCACGAGCCGGTAGAGCCGGTCGTAATCCACCGTCTCCGAGAGCCGGTCGGTCGTCTCGGCGGAATCCCCGGTCGACTCGAGCTCGAGGTCGATCTCGAGCCGCTGGCCGGCCTCCTTCTCGTAGGGCCGGGCGCCGTGGTGTCCGAACACCGACAGCCCGTCGAGCCGGATCGTGGCCAACGCATCGCCTCCGCGCATGCGATCCCGCCGCGGACCCTCGTGGCCGTGCGGCGGGATGCGTCGCGTGAGTCTAGCCGCGCGGCCGAGCGCCCGGCAAGGCTCCCGCCGGCGTGCGCACGCGGCGCGCGCGGGCGCCGCTCACGACGGCACGCCGAACTCGCGCAGCGCCTCGTTGAGCGAGGTCTTGCGGTCGGTGCTCGCGCTGCGCTCGCCGATGATGAGCGCGCACGGCACGCCGAAGCTGCCGGCCGCAAACTTCTTCGGCCGGTAGCCGGGGATCACGACCGAACGCTCGGGCACGACGCCGCGGTGCTCGACGGGCGTCGCCCCGCGCACGTCGACGATCGGCGTGCTCGCCGTGAGCACGACGCCCGCCCCGAGCACCGCCCCGCGCCCGACGCGCACGCCCTCGACGACGATCGAGCGCGAGCCGAGGAACGCGTCGTCCTCGACGATCACGGGCGCGGCCTGGGGCGGCTCGAGTACGCCGCCGATCCCGACGCCGCCCGAGACGTGAACGCGCCGGCCCACCTGCGCGCACGAGCCCACGGTCGCCCACGTGTCGACCATCGTGCCCTCCCCGACGCGCGCGCCGACGTTGACGTAGCCCGGCATCAGAATCACGCCGGGCTCGAGGAAGCTGCCGTAGCGCGCGACGCCCGGCGGGACGACGCGGGCCCCGGTCGCCTCGAGGTTGCGCTTGGGCGGCAGCTTGTCCATGAACTCGAGCGCGCCCGCGTACAGGGGCTCGGAGACGCGCATGCGGAAGAAGAGCAGGATCGCCTGCTTGATCCAGGCGTGCGTCGTCCACTCGCCGTCGCCGTTCTCGGGCGGCGAGGCGACGCGCAGGTCGCCCGCATCCAGCGCGGCGAGCGTGCCCTCGACGGCGCCGCGCAGCGACGGGTCTTCGAGCTTCCGCGCGCCGGCCCAGCCCTCGTCGATGGTGCGCTGCCAGCGCTCGAGCGGATAGTCCAGGCGCGTGCTCATGCGTCGAGCGCGGCGAGCCGCGCGATCGCTTCGCGGCACTGCTCGAGCGTCGGAACGAGCGCGAAGCGCACGAAGCCCGCGCCCGCCTCGCCGAGGAACGAGCCCGGCACGCACACGATGCCGAGCGCCAGCAGCCTCCGCACGAAGGCCACGTCGTCGCCGCCCGGCGCGGCGAGCCACAGGTAGAACGTCGCCTCGCTGGCCTCGGTGCGCCAGCCGCGGCGCGCGAACTCGGCGAGGAAGAGGGCGCGCTTGGCGGCGTAGCGCGCGCGCTGCTCGGCCGGATGCGCGTCGTCGCTCCACGCCGCGATCGCCGCGTCCTGCACGAAGTCGGGTGTCGCGGTGCCCGCGTTCGGGCGGAAGCGGCGCAGCGCCCCGATCAGCCGCGGGTCGCCGGCCATGAAGCCGGAGCGGTAGCCGGTCATCGCCGAGCGCTTGCTCAGCGTGAACAGCGCCACCACGTTCTCGAGCCCGTGCTCGAGCAGCGAGTGCGGCGGCCCGCCCTCGAACCACAGGTCGGCGTAGGCCTCGTCCGATGCGACCCAGAAACCGTGCCGGCGCGCGCGCGCGACGATCGTCGCGCCCGCCTCGCGCCCGATCACGCTGCCGGTGGGATTGTGCGGCGAGTTGAGCCACAGCAGCGCGGTGCGCTCCCACACCGCATCGGGCACGCGGTCGGGATCGAAGCGCCAGCCGTCCGCCGAGCGCAGCGGCGCGAAGTAGGGCTCGCCGCCGGCGTAGCGGGCGCCGCCTTCGTAGACCGGATAGGCCGGCGTCGGGATCACGACCGTGCGGCGCGGACCCGAGGGGTCGATCACCGCGAACGCCATGAGGAACACGGCCTCCTTGGTGCCGTTCGCGGGCAGGACGTGGCGCTCGGGATCGAGCGCGACGCCGTAGCGGCGCTGCGCCCACGCCGCGCACGCCACGCGCAGCTCGCGCTTGCCGACGGTCGCGGGATAGTTCGAGACGGCCGGAACGGCGCGCGCGAGCGTGTCGCGGATGAACGCCGGCGTCTCCTCGCGCGGATCGCCCATGCCGAAGTTGATGACGGCGAGATCGGCCGGCGCGAGCTCCTGCCGCATGCGGTCGAGCGTGACGAACGGATACTCGCGCTCGCCCGTGAGGAGCGGGTGGAGCGGTCCCGGCACGATCGTGCGAACCGGCGTGCTCACGTCGAGGCCCCGAGCCAGGCCGCGAGCTGGTGGTACGCGACGCCGAGGTTCGCGATCGGGCAGCGCTCGTCGGCGCGGTGGCAGAGCTCGGCGAGGCCGGGCCCGAAGTTGAACGCGGGGACGCCCGCGCTCGTGAAGCGCGCGACGTCGGTCCAGCCCTGCTTGCCGGCGACGGTGGCGCCGAAGCGCTTCACGAACGCCTGCACTTCGGGATGGTCGAGGCAGACCTTCCCGGGCGGCGCCTGGTCGACGACCTCGAAGCCAAACGCCTCCGGCACGAGCGCGCGGACGCGCGCGACCGCCTGCTCGATCGAGCGATCGGGCGGGAAGCGGTGGTTCAGGTTCGCGACCATCTCGCCGGGAACGACGTTGCGCGCGCCGCCCGCGTGCAGCGTCGTGACCTGGAGCGTCTCGCGATACTCGAGGCCCTCGACGCGCACCGGCGTCACCGGGAAGCGCGTGATCTCGCCGAGCCACGGCGCGCCCTCGGCGACGGCGTTGCGGCCCATCCATGGACGGGCGGCGTGCGCGGGCACGCCGGGCACGCGCACCTCGACGTTGAGGATGCCGTTGCAGCCCATCTCCACCTGGAGATCCGTGGGCTCGAGCAGCACCGCGAGCGAGGCCTCGGCGAGCCACGGCATCTCGCTCAGGATGCGCCCGAGGCCGTTCGCCTTCGCGGGGCCCTCCTCCGCGTCGTAGAAGACGATCGCCACGTCGAAGCGCAGTCGCTCGAAATCGAGCGTCTCGTGGAGCGCCAGCATGACCGCGTCGCCCGCCTTCATGTCGCTGGTGCCGAGCCCGTGCACGCTGCCATCCGCGATGCGCGCGCGCGCGTTGCCCTGCGGCGGCACCGTGTCGGTGTGTCCCGCGAGCACGACGAGCGGACGGCCGCGCCGCGGTCCGCGCCACACCACGCCGTGACCCGAGCGCAGCACCTCGCCGCCGCCTGCGAGACGCGCGGCAACCAGCTCGGCGATCGCGCGCTCGTTGCCGGTCACGCTGGGCGTGTCGACGAGCGTCACGAGCAGGTCGGCGATCGATTCGGCGGTGGCCGTCATGCTTCATCCTCTGGTTGGAGCCGAGGCCGGAAGCTAGCACCGGGCATCGGCTTGCGCCACCGCCGCGACGGGCCTAGCGTCACCGCATGGACGATCTGGCAGCAAGCGACGGCGCGCGCGGCCCGCTCGCCGCGGGCGCGGCGCGAGCCGTGCGTGAAGCGCGCGGCTCGACGGCGCTGCGCCTGACGGGCGCCGAGTCGCTCGCGGTGCTGAACCGCGTGACGACGCAACGGCTCGACGATCTCGCGCCCGGCGAGGCGCGCACGACGCTGTGGTGCGACTTCCGCGGCCGGCTCCAGCACCGCGCGCTCGTCGCACGCGGGAGCGACGGCGCAGTGTGGCTGCTGCGCGAGGATGCGCCGGGCGCCGAGCTCGCTGCGCAGGTCGATCGTGCGGTCTTCCGCGAGGACGTGCGCATCGAGGATCGATCCGCCGGGCTGCCCGTTGCGCTCGTGCTCGCCGACCACGCGACGACGCGGATCGACGAGACGCCGGTCCTGATCGCGCTCGAAGGAGGTCTCGCGATCGCGGTCGGCGACGCGATCGGCCGGGCCGCGTCCGCGAGCGAAGCCGACCGCATCCGGCGCGGACGCGCGCGGCACGGCGCCGAGGTGGTGCTCGACTACACGCCCTACGAAGCCAACCTCGGCGCGCACGTCCATCTCGCGAAGGGCTGCTACACGGGCCAGGAGGCGCTGCAGCGGCTCGTGACGTACGCGAGCGTGCGCCGGCGGCTCGTGCGCTTCGACGGTGCGGGCGAGGCGCCCGCGCCCGGAGAGCTGCTCGCGGACGGCGCCGGCGCCGGAAGGCTCACCAGCGTCGCGACGGCGCCGGACGGCTGGACCGCGCTCGCGGTCGTCCGCATCGCGGCGCTCCAGTCGGGGGCGGCGCTCGCGCTCGAATCGGGCAGGCAGCTCGCACCGCCGCACGAGTTCCCGATCGCGCAGCCGGTGCGCTGACGCCGTCGCGGCCCGCGCGTGCGGCCGCTACGCCCCTTCGCCTGGCGGCGGCGTGGGCGGGTCGTCGTCGACGACGAGGGCGTCCGTCGTCAGGACGAGCGCTGCGACGCTGGCCGCGTTCTGCAGCGCGCAGCGCGTCACCTTTGCGGGATCGAGCACACCCTCCGCGGCGAGATCGCCGTAGCGGCACGAGCGGGCGTTGAAGCCGAACGCCCCGCTTCCCTGCCGCAGCCGCTCGATGAGTCTCCCGCCTTCTTCGCCCGCGTTGACGCCGATCTGGCGCGCGGGCTCGACCAGCGCGGCGAGCACGGCGTCGCGCCCGGGCTGCTCGGCCCGGCTCGCCGAGAGCGCGCGTACGGCGCCCGAGGCGCGCAGCAGCGCGACGCCGCCACCTGCGACGACGCCCTCCTCCATCGCCGAGCGCGTCGCCGCGAGCGCGTCTTCCAGGCGCGAGCGCCGCGCGTGCCGTTCGAACTCGCTCGCGGCGCCCACGCGGATCGCGGCCACGCCGCCCGCCAGCCGCGCGAGGCGCACCCGGAGCGCGTCGCGCTCGGCCGTCGTCGCGGTGTGGGCGTGCTCGCGCCGCAGCGCCACGGTCGCGGCCGCCAGCGCCTCGCCGCGTCCGCCGCCCTGCACGAGCGTCGTCTGGTCCGACGTCACGATGGCGCGGCGCGCGCGGCCGAACCACACGGGCTCGAAGCGCTCGGCGGCGCGGCCCGCATCGCGCCCCACGACCTCGCCGCCGGTGAGGAGCGCGACATCGTCGAGCAGCTCGCGGCGACGCGCGGCGGGGCCCGGCATCGCGACCGCGACCGACGGCGCCGTGCCGCGCAGCCGGTTCACGACCAGCACCGCGAGCGCCTCGCCCCCGACGCGTTCGCAGAGCCACACGACGGGGCGCGAGAGGCGCGAGGCGTGCTCGAGCGCCGGGATCACGTCGCCCGGGCGGTCGAGCGGGCCGTCGATCAGCGCGACGAGCGGATGATCGAAGGAGGCCTCCATGTCCTCGGCGTCGGTGATGAAGTAGGGCGAGACGTAGCCGCCCTCGAAGCGCGTGCCCTCGACGACGTCCAGCGTCGTGTCGAGCCCGCGGCCCTCCTCCACGGTGACGACGCCGTCGTGGCCGACGCGCCCGAGCGCGTGCGCGACGAGCTCGCCGAGCGAGCGATCGCCCGCCGCGATCACCGCGATGCGCTCGAGGTCGCGCGCATCGCCCACCGGCCGCGCCTGCGCCGCCAGCTCGCGCGTGACCGCCGAGACGGCGCGCTCGATGCCGCGGCGCACGCCCTGCGGATGGTGCCCCGACGCCACCGCGCGCAGGCCGTCGCCGATCAGGCGGTGCGCGATCACGGTCGCCGTCGAGGTGCCGTCGCCCGCCACCTGCCCGGTGCGGAACGCGGCCTCGCGCAGCATCTGGACGCCGAGGTTCTCGAACCGGTCGGGCAGCTCGATCTCCTGCGCGACCGCGATGCCGTCGCGCGTGATCGCGGGCACGCCGTGGAGTCGATCGAACACGACGCTGCGGCCGCGCGGGCCCAGCGTGATCCGCACCGCGTTCGCGAGCTGGTCCACGCCGCGCCAGAGCGCCTGACGCGCGGCGTCGTCGAATTGCACGCGCTTGCCCATGATGTCCCGACGGGTCCCCCCCGCGCCGGTTATCGGCCGCGGCTCACGGCGAGCGCACCCCGGCGCTGCGCGCCGCGCCGCGAATCTCGGCGCTGGCACCCGGCACCGCCGCCGCGCGGGCGAGCCAGCGCATCGAGCCGATCGAGTCGCCGGCCTGCCAGCGACACGCCGCGGCGCGGAACGCGTAGTCGGCGCTGTCGGGGTGCGCACCGAAGAGCTTCTCGTAACAGCCCGAGGCGCGCGACCAGTCGCCCCCGTCGAGCAGCACCCGCGCGAGCTTTTCCTGATCGGCCTCCCAGTTCGGATCGCGAGCCCGCGCGAGCGCCGGATCCTCGGGACCCTCGACGTATTCGATCCAGCCGCTCAGCGTGTCGAGCCGGAAGAAGAAGTCGGGGCCCTGCGGAGCGCCGGCCGCGCGCGGGCGGTAGGAGCTGAAGTAGCCGCCGCTCAGCGTCGGGTCGCGGTACCACACGCGCAGCGCGGGCCCGTCGCCGGCCAGAAAGCCGACGCGGTCGGGCACCTGCGCGAAGTAGAGCCTCGCGTGCGACGGCACGGTCGGGTGCAGGCGCAGCAGCGCATCGTGCAGCGCGACGAGCAGCGCGCCCGCGCGACGCTGGTAGCTCGACTCGCCCCAGTCGGTCGAGCGCGTCACCGCCCGCGCGACGCCGATCGTGCCGGTGAGCGCGACGAGCGCGAATGCGAGCGCGCGCCGGCGCGCGACGAGCGGCGCCGCGGCCAGCAGGAGCCCGAAGGCGCCGAGCAACCCGTAGTAGCCGTGCCAGCCGAGGCCCGGCAGCAGCGTCGGCAGCCACGCGAGCCCCGCCCACGCAAGCCCGAATGCGCTCGTGCCGGCCGGCGCCGTCTCGCGCCGCGGCGACGGCCATCGCACGGCGACGAGCAGCAGGAGCAGCAGGACGGGGCGCCACGCGGCGGTCGCGATTGCGACGAGGCCGACGTCGGGGCGCGGCCACACGTCGAGGTCGAGCGGCAGCAGCAGCGAACGCAGCACGACGAGCGCGGGCGCGACGCGCACGTCCGCGGGCACGGCCTCGATCCGCACCGGGTGCCAGAGCCGGCCGCCCAGATGCGGATGCACGGCGGCCCATGCGAGCACGAGCGCGACCGGCGCCGCGAGGCGCCGCAGGCTCGTGCCGGGCGAGCGACGCGCGACGAGCAGGTCCCACGCGAGCAGGATCGCGGGCAGCACGCACGCGGTCTCCTTGCTGAGGAGCGCGAGCGCGAACGCCAGCGTCGCCGCCCCGCGACGGTCGGCGATCCACGCCCGGATCGCGAGCAGCGCGCCGAACAGCATCCAGAGGTCCTGCACGCCCGCGACCCAGAGCAGCGGCAGCGCGAGCGCCGACATGGCCGCGGCCTGCGCGAGCGCCCATGCCGACGCGGCCGGACCCGCGGCGCGGTGCACGAGCTCGGCGAAGACGGCGAGCACGGCGACCGCGAGCACGAGGTTCGCGGTGTGGAAGGCGGCCGGGTCGGCCCCGAAGACGCGCTGCATCGCCCAGTAGTGCAGCTCGCGCGACCACGGCCGGTACCATTGGAACGCGAGGTGCGAGAGCCCCCACAGCGAACCGAACGAGGCCGCGCGCGTGCGGTCGAGGAACACGAAGTCGTCGTTGATGAACGGCAGGCGCCGCGCGTCGCCGAACGAGACGAACAGGAACGCCGCGAGCAGCGCGAGCCCGGCCAGCTCGCGCACGAGCCTCACGACATCGCCTCCCACCGCAGCCGCAGGCCCTTGAGGGTCAGACCCTCGTCGACGAGGTCGACGGTCTCGCACTCCGGCGCGAGGACGGGCGCGAGCCCGCCGGTCGCGATGACGCGCGGCCGGCCACCCAGCTCGGCGCGCACGCGGCGCACGAGCGCATCGACGAGCCCGGCGTTGCCCCACAGCACACCGACGCGCAGGCACTCCTCGGTCGTCCGGCCCAGCGCCCGCAGCGGCCGGCGCAGGTCGACGCGGGAGAGGCGCGCGGCGCGGCGGAAGAGCTCCTCGGACGCGGTCACGACGCCGGGCGCGATGGCGCCGCCCACGTACGCGCCCGCGCGCGAGACGCAGTCGAGCGTCGTCGCGGTGCCGAGGTCGACGACGATCGCCGGTGCGCCGTGCAGCCGGCGCGCGGCGAAGGCGTTCGCGAGCCGGTCCGGGCCGACGCTCGCGGGGTCGGCGACGCGCACCGCGATGCCGGCGTTGCGCGCGCTCAGCTCGACCGGCGTGCGCCCGGTGACGGCGCGCAGCGCGTCGCACCACGGCCGCGTCAGGATCGGCACGACGGAACAGACGATCGAACCCCAGCCCGCGACGCGCTCGCGCACGAGCAGCTCGAGCACGACGCGCAGCTCGTCGGCCGTCGAGCGTCCCGTCGTGAGGCGCCAGAAGCCGTCGAGCTCGGGGCCGTGGAAGCGGCCCACCACCGTCTCGCTGTTGCCCACGTCCACCGCCAGCAGCGGCAGCGGGGC
>DATJXF010000136.1:0-5078 GCA_035500415.1 Candidatus Acidiferrales bacterium
CGCGATCGAGTGCATCGTCCGCGGCGCGAGCCTGCCGCTCGATCAGGGCCTGCGCTTCGAGAGCAGTCGCTTCGGTGTGCTCGCCGCGAGCGAGGACATGCACGAGGGTCTGCAGGCATTCCTCGAACGTCGCCCCGCGAAGTTCCAGCGGTGCTGACCGACCCCGCGCGCGCCATGTGTCGCGAAGCGCGTTGAACCCCCGGCGGGTGCCGGTCGATCGTCCGGCATTCCATCGTCAGGAGGCAGCTTGCAGGACCTGATGCACGAGTTGAGTCCGGCCACGCACGATCTCGTCCCCATGGGGCTCTCGCTCCTGCTCGGGACGATGGTGGGCTGGGAGCGGCAGATGGGGCGCAAGCCCGCGGGCCTGCGCACGCACGCGCTCGTCTGCCTGGGCTCGACGATGTTCTGTCTGATGACGTCGTACGCCTACTCGGAGTACGGCGGCCGCAGCATGGACGCGACGCGGATCGTGCACGGCGTCGTGACGGGCGTGGGCTTCCTCGGCGCGGGCAGCATCATGCGCCAGGAGGGCTTCGTGGCCGGGCTCACCACCGCGGCGAGCATATGGATGGTCGCCGCGATCGGCGCCGCGGTCGGCGTTCACGCGTACTGGCTCGCCGTCATCGGCACGCTGCTCGCGCTGCTCGTGCTCGAAGGCTACCGCTGGGTCGAGCGCGTCCTCTCGCCGCAGCAGCACGACAACAGCGAATAGCGCGCGCTCGCGGCGCGCTCAGGCGATCGCGACCCGGCGCGCGGTGACGACGCGCGCGTCCGCTTCGAGCTTGAGCGTGTAGATCCCCGGCGGCACCGCGAGGTCGTGCTCGTCGCGGCCGTCCCAGCTGCAGGCGTGCTCGCCGGGATCGAGCGCGCCGCTCAGCAGCGTGCGCACGCAGCGGCCGTTCGCGTCGAACACGGCGACCGTCGCCGGGACCGGGCGCGGGAGCGCGAAGCGCAGCACCGCGACGCTCGGACGGGAAGGCGCGGGAACACGCGCGCGAGGGGAGTGAGCCGCGCGCGGGGCGATCGCGCGGTCGAAGGCGTAGGCGTCGGGACGTGCCATGAGGGGTCTCGACCGAAGGGGCTCCGAGCCCGTTCAGCGTTGAGGTCCGAGGGGTGCGGTCGTGATCGCAGGGCGGTGTCGCGCGTTCCCACGTTCCGTCGCGGTCCGGGCGCAGAGTGCAAGCACGTCGGTCAACTGCCCGGTGCCACTATGCGAATCGACGCCCGGTTCGCCAAGTCAAGTCTGCGTCACCGCACAGTAAGCCCGGGGAATTCCCAGGCGGGGCCGGCCGGCGCGAAAACGGTTTCTTCGCGGCGATTGCAGGCGGGGCCGGGGCGCGAGGCCGTCCATGGGCTCACTGGTCCGCCAGCTCCGCGAGCACCAGGTCGCCCACCTGCGAGGTGCCGACGCCCGAGTCCATGCCGAGGTTGGGCAGCCGGCCCGAGCGCAGCACGCGCACGACGGCGTCCTCGATCCGCTTCGCGCCGCCGCGCTCGCCCAGGTACTGGAGCATCATCGAGACCGCCATGATCGTCGCGAGCGGATTGGCGCGGTTCTGCCCCGCGAACTGCGGCGCCGAGCCGTGGATCGACTCGAACAGGCTGACGCGGCCGGGGTGCAGGTTCGCGCTCGAGGCGAGCCCGAGCCCTCCCACGAGCGCCGCGCCGAGGTCGGTGAAGATGTCACCGAACATGTTGCTCGTCACGACCGTGTCGTACTGCTCGGGCTGCGTCACGACGAACATGCAGGCGGCGTCGATGTACTGGTGCTCGCGCGTCACGTCGGCGTACTCGGCGCCGACCTCGGCGAAGGTGCGCGTCCAGAGCTCCATCGCGCGGATCGCATTCGCCTTGGTAAGGAGTGTGAGCTTCCTCCGCCCGCCGCGCGCGCGGCAGAGATCGAACGCGAAGCGCAGCACGCGCTCGACGCCCTTGCGCGTGAACAGGATCTCCTGGGTCGCGATCTCGTCGGGCGTGCCCTTCTTGAACTGGCCCCACATGCCCGCGTAGGCATCCTCGGTGTTCTCGCGCACGACGACGAAGTCGAGGTGCTCGGGGCCCTTGTCGCGCAGCGGCGTGAACGCCGCGTCGTAGAGCTTGACGGGCCGCACGTTCGCGAAGAGGTCGAGCCCGAAGCGCAGGCGCGCGACGATGCCGAACTCGAGGAAACCGGGCGGCATGCGCGGGTCGCCGATCGCGCCGAGCAGCACGGCGTCGTGTCCCCGGATCTCCTCGAACGCCGCATCGGGCAGCACGTCCTTGGTCGCGAGGTAGTGCTCGGCGCCGAACGGGTAGCGCGTGAGCTCGGGCGTGAAACCCTCGAGCGCCGCGACGCGCTCGAGCACGCGCAATCCCTCGCGCACCACCTCCGGACCGATGCCGTCCCCGGGCACGACGGCGATCCTGCGGCTGCGACTCACGGCTCCTCCACGCGCCCGCGGGCGCTCAGGGGTTGACGATCGTCTCGACGCTCGCCCACGACGGCACCGGCCGCCCGAACTTGAGCGCGGGGCGGAAGCGCCAGCGCAGCGCCTGGGCGAGGACGAGGTGGAGGAGCGGCGGAGGCATCGACGACGGCGCGAGATAGGGCAGGTTCGTTGCCGCCGCGCGGCCGCGCTCGTCGACCAGGACCAGCACGAAGAAGTGAAGCGGCTTCTCGAGGTGCATCTCGCCCTGCAGCTCCGGGGGGAGCGCGAGCGTGGGCTCGCTGCCGTAGAGCCCGGGGAGCTGATCGATCTGCGGCTGGGAGTCGGGTTTGGGCAGCTGCGGATCGCACAGCGCCGCCGCGTTGCGCACGCCGGTCAGGAACACCTCGGGCAGCGAGTCCGGCCTCGCTCCGGGCAGCTGGAGCCGCACGAGCGCGAGCGCCGGCGGGCGGTACGCCGAGTCCGCCGCGATCGCCTGCTGGAAGGCTTCGCGTGCGAGCGTGCGTTCGCCCGCGCGCCAGGCCCAGACCCCAGCGAGGTACTGCGCCTCGGGCAGCAGTGGATCGAGCAGCGCCGCGAGGCCCGACTCGGCGCTCGCCGTCGAGTCGTCGCCCGCGCGGCCCGCCGCGACCGCGAGGAGCAGGTGATCGCGCCCCGAGAGCGGCAGCGCCCGCACGGCCGCGCGCGCGGCGCGCTCGGCGTCCGACCAGCGGCCGAGCTCGAGCGCGACCTCGGCGCGGGCGCGCGCGACGTACCAGTGCCAGCCGTCGAACGCGCCGTTGAACCACAGCTTCTCGCGCGCGGGAGGCGTTTCGTGCCAGCGGGTCGCGGGCGCGGTGTCGGCGAGCGCCGCCGTCAGGAGCTTCGAGCCGAGCCGCGTCCACGCGCTGTCGAGCTGGCCCGAGCGCGCTTCGTCGAGCGCCAGCGCGAGCTCGAGGTCCGCGTCCGGGCGCACCTTCGCGCGCACCGCGCGCAGCCGCTTCGCCGCCTCGGTGAACTGGCCCTGGTCCTCCTCGGCGCGCGCCCTCGCGCCCTCGTCGAGCAGGCTCGCCGCGGAGGTCCGCGACGGCCCGATCGGCGGGTTGGCGGCGCGCGAGGTCGGTCGTCCCGAGAACGCGCCGTGCCCCGCGGTCCCCGCACCCGTCAACGCGCCCGCGACGAGGAGCCCCGCGAGTGCACGGAGGATGCGACGTCGGCCGTGCGTCACGGACGGCGCCCGGGTCCGCTCATGGCACCCGGGTCTCGGCGAGCGCGGCGAGCACGTCGTTGATCTCGTGCTCGCTCAGAACGCGGTCCACGCTCTTGGCGCGCTGGAAGACCGCCTGCACGCGCTCGGAGCTCGGTTCGATCCCGCGGCTCTCGAGCCAGTGCACGACGTTGCTTTCGCCGCTCATCGGCCCGACCTCGATCTCCTGCCGGCGCCCGATCAGGCCCGCGGGCACGCCCGAGTACACGCGGTCGGCGAGCCAGTCCTGGCCCTTGCGCCATGCCTTGATCACCGCGGCCGCGTGGACGCCCGTGCCGGTCCGGAACGCATCCGAGCCCACCATCGGGTAGTTGACCGGGATCGGCACGCCGGTGGCGGACGAGACCGCCTCGCAGTACTCGCCGAGTGCCGTGAGGTCGTTGTCGATCCAGCCGAGCAGGCGCAGGTTGACCATCAGCTGGTCGAGCGGCGTGTTGCCGACGCGCTCGCCGATGCCAATCGCGCAGCCGTGGACCCGCGTCGCGCCCGCGCGAATCGCGGCGATCGTGTTGATGACCGCGAGGCCGCGGTCGGAGTGTCCGTGCCAGTCGATCCCGACGTGGGCGCCGCTCTGCTGGATCACTTCGCGCGTGAACGCGAGCAGGTTGTGGACGCCAGCGGGCGTCGCATGCCCCACCGTGTCGCACAGGCAGAGCCGCTTGGCGCCGCACTCGATCGCGGCGAGGAACAGCGCGCGCAGCGTCTCGGGGTGCGCGCGGATCGTGTCCTCGGTCACGTACATGACGTCGAGGCCGTGCCGCACGGCGAACGTCACGGCTTCGCGCGTGTGCTGCATCATGAGCTCGACCGTCCAGCTCTCGGCGTACTGGCGAATCGGCGAGGAGCCGATGAACGTGCAGACCTCGATCGGCAGGCCGACCTTCTGCGCCACGTCGGCGACCGGCTCGATGTCGCGCGCGAGCGTGCGCGCGGCGCAGTTCGCGCGAAGGGCGAGCTTCGAGCTCACGATCTCCTGCGCGAGCACCGTGACATCGCGGACGACGTGCGGCCCGGCGCCGGGCAGCCCGATGTCGGCGGTGTCGATCCCCAGCCGGTCCATCAGGTGCAGGATCTCGACCTTCTGATCGATCGAGGGCGTGCGCACCGAGGGCGACTGCAACCCGTCGCGCAGCGTTTCGTCGTCGAACTGGATGCGGTAGGGCGGCTGGTCCCAGATCTCGCCCGCCTGATTCCAGTCGTAGATGAGGTCGCGTTCGTCCATGGGGGCTCCGGAGGCCGGGGCGCGCTGCGTCGAAGGGGGAGTATTCCGCGCCCGCCACGCTCCGGCAAGCGAAGCGCGGACGGCCGAGGGGCTCAGGCGCGCTCGAGCAGGACCGCCATGCCCTGGCCGCCGCCGATGCACGCCGACGCGATGCCGAAGCGCTTGCCGCGTCGCCCGAGCT
>DATJXF010000137.1:0-4659 GCA_035500415.1 Candidatus Acidiferrales bacterium
GTAGTCGTCGAGGCGCGCCTCGACGAAGGCCCGGTCGAACACCTGGTAGCTGTCGTTCAGCAGGGCCACGAGGTCGTAGACGCGCGGACCGAGGAGCGCGTCCTGGAAGTCGATCCAGCAGAGCCCACCGCCGGGGCGCACCATCAGGTTGCGCGACTGGTAGTCGCGATGAACGAAGGAGCGCGGCCAGCTGGCGATGCGGCGGGCGAGCCGCGCGGCGACCGCGTCGAACGTCGCGCGATCGGCGGGGGCGAGCGCGACGCCGCGCGCCTCGAGCGCCCACTCGCGGAAGTGGTGGATCTCCCAGAGCAGCAGCTCCTCGTCGAACGCCCGCGTCGCCACGACCGAGCCGGCCGGCAGCGTCCCGAGGGCGCCCTGCGCGCGCGCCAGATCGCGCACGGCCTGGACGTAGAGGCGCTCGCGGTCGCCTGGGCGGCTCGAGAGGTGGGCCGCCAGCGTCGCGTCGCCGAGGTCCTCGAGCAGGAGCCAGCCGCGCGCCGTGTCTTCCCCGTAGAGCGCCGGCACGTCGACGCCGCGCGAAGCGAGCAGATCGCGCACCTCGAGGAACGGCCAGCGCGCGCCGCCGTGCGCCTGGGCCGCCTCCTCGGGCTTCGCGCCGTCGGGCACGAACATGGCGACCGCGGTGCCTGACGACAGGCTCACGCGGAAGTAGCGACGGGTCGAGGCGCCGCCGGGCATCGCCTCCTGCGCGAGCGGGCGCCCCACGGCCTCGGGGAAGGCGCGCGTGACGAGGGCACCGAGAACGTCGAGGTCGAGCGCGTGCACGGGCGCGGGCGAAGGGGGTACGGGGAGCGCGGACATTTGGCCGGACGCCCCGGGAGAGGTACCACTGCGGCGTGACGGCGGCCAAGGTGGGCGGAGACGACGGGCTGAACGCGCTGGTGGACCGCGCCGCCGCGGGCCTCGGCGCGTCGATCGAGCCTGCCGGCCGGGCGGCGATCGTCGCCTGGCTCGAGCGCCTGGAGGAGTGGAACGCGCGCATCGACCTGACGGCGGCGCGCGGGCGCGAGGAGCTCGTGGACCTCATGCTGGCCGACGCCCTGATGCTCGCTCCGCGGCTGCCTCGCGACGCCCGCGTGATCGACGTCGGGACGGGCGCCGGCGCGCCCGGGCTGGCGCTGGCGATCCTGCGGCCCGACGTGCGCGTCACGCTCTCGGAGCCGCTCGGCAAGCGCGCGGCCTTCCTGCGCACGGCGGTCGGTGCGCTGGGCCGCGCGGACGTCGTCATCGAGCGCAAGCGCGGCGAGCTGCTGGGCGGCCGTCGCGCGTGGGACGTCGCGGTCTCGCGGGCCACGCTGGCGCCGCAAGCGTGGCTGGACCTCGGCGTCACCCTGGCCGCGCCGGGCGGCTCGGTCTGGGTGCTGCTCGCCAAGGAGGAGGCGCCGTCGCACGCCCGCGCGCACGCCGAGGACGACGTGAGCTACGTGTGGCCCCTGACGAGCGCCTCGCGCCGCGCCGTTCGCTACCTCGTCGTCTGAGCCCCGGGCTGCTCAGCTTCCGCAGATCAACGCGAGCCCGAGGTTGCTCGTGCCGCTGCAGCTGCCGTTGTTGCAGTTGCCCGACGCGCACTCCTGGCTCGTCTGGCACGCGGCCCCGTTCGCGAGCTGCGTCTTGCACGTGCTCGAGGACGAGTCGCAGTAGGCACCGTCGACGCACTGGCCGGTCACCCCGAACGAGCAGGGCGAGCCGAGCGGCGTTCGCGGCTGACAGGTCGTTCCCGCGGTCGTGCCGGAGGACGTGCAGTAGTCGCTCGTCACGCACTGCTGGTTCCCGTTGCAGGCCTGGTCCGTCGTGGCGAGCGCGGTGCACTTCTGGGTGGTCGAATCGCAGTAGACGCCGTCCGCGACGTCGCACGTGTACCCCATCCCGGGCGGCGTGCCCGCGGTCAGCGCGAAGATCGTCGTCTCGCCCTGGATGGTGCCGACGCAGGGCGACTGCCCGGCCTTTCCCGCCTGCGTCTGGATGCAGGTGCTCGTGGAGTTGGTCCCGCCGTCCACGAAGTTCGTCACCGAGTAGCAGATGGCGCTGCCGCCGGGCGCCTTCGCGCAGTCGTTGCTCGTGGTGCAGGGCTTGCCCGGACCCTCCCCGCCGCCCGCCGGGCCGAAGACGTCGTTGCACTGCGGGAGGTTGCCGCCGAAGTCCGTGCAGAAGGTGGCGCTCTTGGATGCGGCCTGGAGGGCGCTGATGCACGCCTGGCCGGCGGTCGCGTTGTAGGTGCCCGCGCTCGTGGCTTCGCTGACGAAGGCCTGACACACGCTGCCGCTGGTGGAGAGGCCGGCATCGGCGCAGCACGGCTGGAGGGTCTGGCAGAACTCCTGGCCGAACTCGCTCGCCGAGCTCGAGTTGCCCGAGCCGCTGCCGGAGCTGCAGGCCGCGACCCAGGCGGCCACGAGCGGGACGACGACGACGAGGCGCTTCATCGCGTTTCTCCCCTGTGATCGACGGCGGCTGCCGTCAAGGGATTCAATGATGCACCAGCGCGACTTTCTTGGCCAAACAGGGCCACTCGTGACCCATTGGCATGCGATGACCGGGAGTCGCGATCAGGACCTGGCGGGCCTCCGAAAGCTCGCCGAGGAGATGGCCAAGGCCCGCAACGAGCGCCCCACCACCGGGCACTTGCTCGCGGCCATCGCGTCGACGTCGGGCGGCGCGGGGGACCTGCTCAAGAAGCGCCATCTCGAGCCCGAGATGCTGCTGAAGGCGGCGCGCTTCTTCGAGGACGACGACGGCAAGGCCGTCGGCCGCGCGCTGCAGCGGGCCCGCGAGCTCGCCGCGCGCTCGCCGCTGCGGGAGCCGAGCGCGATCCATCTCCTCTACGCGCTCTGCCAGGAGCGAGACACGGTCGCGGCGCGGGCCATCGCGCAGTGCGGGCTCGACGTGGCGAAGCTGCGGACCGCTGCGATGCAGGTGGCGATGGGGATCGTGAGCCAGCCGCGCAGCACGCCCGCGGTGCAGCTCTCGCTGCCGCCGACGACGCCGGCGCGCGCCGCGTCGCCCGCGCCGGCCCCGGCGTCCGCTCGCGTGGTCGTGGCGACGCCCGCGCCGGCGGCGCACCCCGCGCGGCCCAAGCGCCACCGCGCGCCGGCGCACGCGCCCGCCCCGCAGGGGCGCGCGCGGCTCGAGCTCGACGCGAAGAAGTTCCCGGTGCTCGCTTCGCTCGGCAAGAACCTCACGGCGGCCGCCGAGCGTGGCGAGCTGGATCCGGTGTTCGGCCGCGAGGCCGAGATCGACCGCACGCTGGACGTGCTGGCGAAGCGCCAGGCCAACTGCCCGTGCCTGGTCGGCACGGCGGGCGTCGGCAAGACGAGCGTCGTGCGCGGCCTCGCGCAGCGCATCGCCGAGGGGCGCGACGTGGCGACGCTCGACGACCGCGTCGTCATCGAGATCGACGCGGCGGCTCTGCTCTCGGGCACCGGCGTGCGCGGCGCGCTGGCGGAGCGCATCGCGCAGATCAAGGCCGAGGTGGCTCGCTCGGAGGGGCGCATCGTCCTCTTCTTCGACGAGCTCCACGCGGTGCTGACGGGCGACGACGAGATCGCCGCCGAGCTGAAGGTGGCCCTTGCCCGCGGGGAGCTCGCGTGCATCGGCGCCGCCACCGTGGAGGAGTACAAGCGCGTCGTGCTCGGCGACCCGGGCCTGGCGCGCCGCATGACCGCCATCGAGGTCACCGAGCTCGCCCCGGACGAGGCGATGCTCGCCCTCGAGCGCGTCGCCCCCATCTTCGAGCGGCACCACGACGTGTCCTTCGCGCCCGAGGCCATCGCGGCGGCCGTCGCGTGGAGCGCGCGTTACGTCCCCGAGCGCGCCCTGCCGGACAAGGCGGTCGGCGTGCTCGACCTCGCGGGCGCCCGCGCGCGCCGGCGCGGTGAGCGCGAGGTGGGGCGCGAGCAGGTGGCCGACGTGCTGACCGAGATGACCGGCGTGCCCATCGAGCGCCTCCTCGAGACCGACGGAGAGCGCATGCTCCGCCTCGAGGAGCTGCTGGCGGCGCGCGTGGTCGGCCACACGGATGCGCTCTCGCGAATCGCGCACGTGCTGCGGCGCAACGCGAGCGGCTTCCGGTCGCAGCGGCCCATCGGGTCCTTCCTGCTGCTCGGCCCGACGGGCGTCGGCAAGACCGAGACGGCGCGCGCGATCGCCGAGTGTCTCTTCCACTCGCCCCACGCGATGACGCGCCTCGATCTCAGCGAGTACGCCGAGTCGCACGCCATCGCGCGCCTCGTCGGCGCGCCGCCCGGGTACGTCGGGCACGAGGCCGGCGGTCAGCTCACCGAGGCCGTGCGCAAGCGGCCGTACCAGGTGCTGCTCCTCGACGAGATCGAGAAGGCGCACCGCGACGTGCTCGAGGCGTTCCTCCAGGTCTTCGACGACGGCCGCATGACCGACGGACGCGGGCGCACAGTGGACTTCACCAACGTGGTCATCGTGATGACCTCGAACCTCGGCGCCGACGTCGCGCGACCCGTCTCGCGCGGGCGCATCGGGTTCGGGGCCAACGAAGAGCGCGACGTGCACGCCTACGCCGAGGCCCTCTGCGGCGCGGCGCGGGCGGCGCTGCCGCCGGAGCTCTACAACCGCATCGACGAGGTGCTCGCCTTCGCCCCGCTCGGGCGGCGCGACGTCGCCGAGGTCGCC
>DATJXF010000138.1:0-18968 GCA_035500415.1 Candidatus Acidiferrales bacterium
GGGAGCGCCATCTCCGGCAACGCGACCAGGTCGACGCCCTGCTCGCGGGCGGCCTCGATCGCGGCCACGATCCGCGTGAAATTGCCGTCCAGATCGCCGACCGTGGGGTTGATCTGCGCCAGGCCCAGCCGAATGACGCGCATGGGACGAGTGTGCGGGGCGAGTCGCGGGCGCGCAAGCGGCCGTGGCTCCGGCGGCCGAACCCCACCGCCACAAACGAAAGCGCCCGGCATTGAGCCGGGCGATCCCGTTCATGCGGAGGGACGCGCACGCGTCCGACCGCGGCGCAAGAGGGATTGGGCACTGGGGCGCTTGTTGCCCCGAGCTTCCGCTCCGACCCGATCGCGGCAGGGGTCTCTCGGACCCGTGTCTTTACTGTTCGCGCTCGGGCTCCTGACGCACCTGATGCGCCGGCTCGCAGGCCGGCAGCAGGGTCTCGAAGCTGCAAGGACCGTTCCTCACGGTCCGGGCCGCCCCGCGACCACGTATCCTATTGTCGGCGCGTCCCCGGCCGGACTCAAGCCCCGTTTTCATTCTGCGACGGGGCAGCCAACCTGCACCACAACCGGTGCGGAACGCCCACGTCGTGGGGCTTTACGACCTCTGGACCGGCGTCCCCTCGGGCAAATGCGCCGAGCGCCGCTGGAGGGCGGCGAGCAGCGTCGCAAGCCCGGCGATCCCGGCGAGGACGGCGTACGCCTCGCGCGTGGCGGCGGCGAACGCCGCGGCGTCGACCGGGGCGCGTGCGCCCTCCAGCGCTCGCCCGGCGTGGCGCAGGTAGCTCGAGGCCACGAGCGCGCCCATGAGCGCCGCCCCGGACGAGAACCCCAGATTGCGCGTCGTGCCCTGGAGCCCGGAGGCGATCCCGAGTTGCTCGCGGGGCACGAGCGAGAGCAGCGCGCTCGCGTTCGGCACCGTGAAGAGACCCTGCCCCGCGCCCACCAGTGCGAGCCCGGTGAAGAGCGTCCCGGCGGCCGGCGCGACGCCCAGGCGCGCGAGGACGAGCAGTCCCGCGGCCGTCATCGCCATGCCCAGCGTGGTGAGCACGCGCGCCCCGATGCGGTCGGCGAGCCGGCCCGAGAGCGGCGCGAAGAGCAGCGCCGAGAGCGGCAGCAGCGCATTCCAGAAGCCGCTCTGCTGCGCGTTCTCGTGCAGCACCTCCTCGAGGTAGAGCGGCACGTGGAGCCCGACCGCGATCGTCAGCGCCTGGCTCAGGAGCGTGAGCGAGACCGCCGCGCCGAGCGGCCCGAGCACGAGGCCGAGCGGCAGCATGGGCTCGCGCGAGCGGCGCTCGATCCGGACGAACGCGCCGAGCGCGAGGACCGCCGCCACGAAGAGTGCGAGCACGAGCGGGTGACGCCAGCCGAGCGCCGGGCCGCGCGAGAGCGCGAGCATGAGCGCGACGAGCGCGGCGCACCACGCGAGCGCCGCCGCGCCATCGATGCGTGGCGCGCCGGGGCGCGGGGCGTCGGCGGGGATCCGCGCGCGCACGAGCGCGAGCGCCAGCATGCCGAGCGGCGCGTTCGCGAAGAAGATCCAGCGCCACGACGCGTGCGCGATCACGATGCCGCCGAGCGGCGCGCCGAGCGCGAGCCCGCCGCCCACCATCGCGCCGAACGCGCCGAGCGCGCGCCCGCGTTCCTCGAGCGGGAACGCCGAGACGAGCAGCGCGGCGCCGTTCGCGGTGACGAGCGCGGCGCCGACGCCCTGCAGCACGCGCGCGGCGATCAGGCCGGCGAGCCCCGGCGCGAGGCCGCAGCCCATCGAGGCGAGCGTGAAGAGCGCGAGCCCGATGCCGTAGACGTTGCGCCGTCCGCGCAGGTCGGCGAGCCGGCCGGCCGAGAGCAGCAGGCCGGTGATCGTCACGGTGTAGGCGAGCACGACCCACTCGACGGTCGTGAACGGCGCCGCGAAGCGGCGCTGGAGCGTCGGCAGCGCGATGCTGACGACGCTCGCGTCGAGCGTGGCCATGATGACGCCGAGCGCGACCGGGGGAAAGACGCGCCAGCGTGCGAACGCCGGCGCGTCGGGAAGCGGCGAGCTCAACGCCCGATCATCGCTGGCGCAGGATGCGCATGATCTCCGGCATGTTCGGCGTCTTGCCGTAGAGCAGCAGGCCGATGCGGAAGATCTTGGCCGATGCGAGCAGCGCCGCGATGGCCGTCAGCGCGAGCAGCCCGATCGACGTCGCGATCTCCCACGACGGCACCTCGGCGCCCGTCACCGAGCTCACCGAGAGGCGCAGCATCATCGTGGTGGGCGCGGTCGGCGGAAACAGCGAGAAGAACCGCGTCACCGGCGCGCGCGGGCTGTTGAGGATCTGCGTGAGACCGTAGAACGGGATGAAGTTCATCATCGTGAACACGATGGCGAACTGCTGGGCCTCGCGCAGGTTGTTCGCGATCGCTCCGAGCCCGGTCATGATGCTGGCGTAGAACAGGTAGCCGAGCACGAAGTAGGTGATCCCGAGCGCCACGAGCACCGGCGAGACCTCGATCTGCATGGTCGCGAGCATCCCGCTCGCGGCGGTCAGTCCCAGCACGAGCCAGACGCCCACGAGCGTCAGGCCGGCGCCGCCCAGACCGATCAGCTTGCCGACCATGAGCTCGCCGGGCGTCACCGTGCAGAGCATCGACTCGAGGATGCGCGTCTCCTTTTCTTCCGCGACGCCCTGGAGCAGGTACTGGCCGCCGGAGACGATCGCCACGCTCAGCAGCAGGGCGATCGCGAACGGGAAGAAGAAGGCGAACAGCTCGCGCGAGTCGTCCTTGAGCTGGTAGTGCCCTTCGCGGTTCGGCACGAACAGATCGATCGGACGGTCGAGCGCGAGACTGCGGTCGATGTGCGTGGAGTCGGTGGTGGGTTGCAGCAGCGAGCGCGTGAGCCAGGTGCGGATCGCGCGATCGTCCGCCGTTTCGGTGAAGGCGCGGGTGTCGTGCTCGTAGCGGCGCACGTGCCCGCTTTCGAGGTAGTTCGCCGCGACGACGACGGCCGTGTTCACCGTGCCCGCGTTGAGCGAGTCCAGCGCCTCCCGCTGGCTCGTGAAGCGTCGCGCGACGAGCGGCACTACCTGCGGGGAGGCATCCGCGGCGCGCGTCGCGGCGGCGCGCGCCGCGGGCGCGTCCGCGGGCACGACGAGGCTGAAGTGCGCGGGCGCGTTCGCGAACACGCCCGAGGAGTCGACGAGCGCCACGACGCGCTCGTGCCGCGCGAGCTTGCGCGCCTCGTCGGCGCCGCCCTTGCTCAGCATGGTCGAGAGGAAGATGAGTCCCGGCGTCAGCAGCAGAGAGAACACGAACATCTTGCGCCGGACCGTCGTGAGGTACTCGCGGCGCGCGATGATGAGGGCCCGTGCGAGCGCGAACTTCATCGCGCACCTCCGAGGAGCGGCTCCTGGTCGATGGTGGGCGGGCCGCTGCGGCCCTTGTCGAGCCCGGCGCCGGTCACGACGACGTTCACGAAGATGTCCTCGAGCGGGGGGATGACGGGCGTGAAGCCGTTGACGGCGACGCCGCGCTCGAGCAGCGCGCGCAGCACCTGGCTCGGCTGCGCCGCGCGTTCGAGCGTGATCTTGACCGAGCCGTTCACGCGCTCGGTCGCGCGCACGCCCGGCACGCCCGAGGGCACGTCGCCGCCTTCGACCAGGAACGCGTGCTCGGCGTGCTGCCGGCGGATGTCGCCGACCTTGCCGTAGAGCACCATGTGGCCGCGGTTGATCATCAGCGCGCGATCGCACTGCTGCTCGACCTTGTTCATCTGGTGCGTCGAGAGCAGCACGGTCGAGCCCGCCGCGCGGCGGCGGCGCAGCACGTCCTCGAGCAGCTGCACGTTGATCGGATCGAGGCCGCTGAACGGCTCGTCGAGGATCAGCAGCGAGGGCTCGCCGATGAGCGCGGTGCAGAGCTGCAGCTTCTGCTGCATGCCCTTCGAGAGCGCCTGCACCTGCTTCTTCGCCCACGCCGCCAGCTCGAACTCCTCGAGCAGCGCGACCGCCGCCGCGCGTGCGTCGCGCGGCGAGAGGTCCTTGAGCTCGCCGTAGTAGGACAGCGCGTCGAGCA
The DNA here is from genome assembly GCA_035500415.1 of Candidatus Acidiferrales bacterium. Lineage (GTDB taxonomy): Bacteria > Eisenbacteria > RBG-16-71-46 > RBG-16-71-46 > RBG-16-71-46 > CAIXRL01. Next base: position 4,059 of record DATJXF010000138.1, read on the forward strand.
CGGGCACCTTTTTGTACAGCCCCCGCTCTTCGGGCAGGTAGGAGATGCGCGGGCGGTTCGGCCCCGTCAGCGGCTTGCCGTTCAGCGTGATCGTGCCGCCATCCGGCTTCAGGATGTCGGTGATCATGCGGATCAGCGTGGTCTTGCCGGCGCCGTTCGGGCCGAGCAACGCGAAGATCTCGCCCGGGTTGACCTCGAACGAGACGTCGTTCACGACCGCGCGGGTGTCGTAGACCTTGCGAACCTGGCGGGCTTCGAGCATGGGGCCTTCCTGCGAGGGGACTGCCGATCCGGCGAACCCGGGGCGGCCGCGTTCGCGGTTCGGAAACGTTCGGAGAGCCGGGCGCGAGCGGGGCCCGGCGGCGCTGCACCTCGCGCGCCCGGGCCTCGTCCGGGTAGCGCCGCGCGCCGCCGCGGGGCACCCGATGACAGAGCCTAGGCCCCGCGCGTGGCCCGCACAAGCCACCCGCGGAGAACGGCGGCGGGCGCGCCGGCCGCGAGTGCGGAGGCTGGCCGAAATCACGGTGAGGTGCGAGGCTGGAGCGGCCGATAACCCGTGCGCCGCTCCTCCGGTCGCCCGTCGGGCCGCCGGACGGGCTCGTTTCGATCGTCCGGGCCATCGCGAGGGATCCCGCGCATGCGAGTCGAACGCTTCTTCCGCGCCGCGGCGCGTCTTGCGGCCGCCGGCGCGCTGACTGCCGCGGTGACGCTCGTCGCCGGCTGCAGCACGAAGACCATCGTGCGCGCCAAGGGCGCCCTGTTCTCGCGCGTCACGATCGCGCCGCACGCCGACACGCTGACGGTCGGCGGCAACCACCTCTTCGTCGCGACGGCGTACGACACGGGCGGCGCCGTGGTGGCCGGCGCGGCGATCGCGTGGTCGAGCAGCAACACCAGCGTCTGCAGCGTCGGGCTGAATGGCCTCGCAACGGCGCAGGGCGAGGGCGTCGCGCTCATCATCGCCTCGAGCGGCGGGAAGTCCGACACCGCGACCGTGCTCGTCTACGGCGCGACGACCGGCTGGTTCACGCAGACGAGCGGCACGACGCAGAACCTCTCCGGCGTCTTCTTCCAGCCCGACGGGGCCACGGGCTACGCGGTCGGCGACGCCGGCACGCTCGTCACCACGACCAACGCGGGCACGAGCTGGTCGCCTGCGACGAGCGGCACGCTGTCGGACCTCGCCTCGGTCTGGTTCACCTCGACGTCGGTCGGCTGGACGGTCGGCAAGGCCGGCACGGTGATGAAGACCATGAACGGCGGCTCGAGCTGGACGCAGCAGACCAACGTCGGCACGTCGCAGAACCTCACGTGCGTACGCTTCAGCGACGCGCTGCACGGCTGGATCACGGGCGCGGGCGGCCTGGTCGCCACGACGCACGACGGCGGCGGCACGTGGGTGCGCTCGTTCCCGACCGCGCAGACGCTGAACGGCGTCTCGTTCCCGGATTCGCTCAACGGCTGGGCCGTCGGCAACGGCGGCGTGATCGTCGGCAGCCACGACGGCGGGACGAGCTGGTACGTCGTGCAGCCGGCCGTGACCGCGATCGCGCTCAAGGGCGTGTGGCGCGTCGCCGGCGTCGCGTTCGATTCGCTGGCGCTCGCGGTCGGCGCGCAGGGCACCGTGGCGCGCACGGGCGCGACGCCCGACTCGCTCGCCTGGGCGCTCGGCAACGTCGGCACGGTGAACCAGCTCAACGCCGTGCAGCTCGTCGATCCGTTCACCGCCTACGCCGTGGGCGCGAGCCCCGCGGGGCTGATCGAGAAGAGCGTGGACGGCGGCCTCACGTGGATGCCGCAGACCTCGAACAGCCCGGTCGCGCTGAACGGCGTCTTCTTCCTCGACGACCAGCGCGGGTGGGCGGTCGGCGCGACGGGACGCATCGTGCACACGTCGCACGGCGGCAACTAGACCGCGCGCCGGGCCGTCGCTCGCGGCGTGACGCTCGTTTCAGTCGCCCGGCGGCCCCGCACGTCCCGCTTGACGGGATCGCGCCCGTTCGCCCACCGTCGGGCGCATGAGCGAGCGCACCGTCGTCCTCGATGCCTACAACGTCATCCACCGCACGCCGCAGCTGCGCCCGGGTTCCGATCGCACGCTGCGCGAGTCGCGCGAGAAGCTGCTCAACCTGCTGGCGTGGATGATGGGGGGCGAGACGACGCGCTTCATCGTCGTCTTCGACGGCGCCGAACCGCACGGCCGCGACGAAGCGGAGGGCAGCGGGCGCGTGCAGGTGCGATGGTCGCGCCCGCCCGAGAAGGCGGACGACCTGATCCGCCGGCTGGTCGAGCAGGAGGTGGCGCGCGGGGAGCGCGTCACGGTCGTGACCGCGGACCTCGAGGTCGCGCGTCACGCGCGCGCGATGGGTGCGGACATCGCGCTCAGCGACCTGTTCCTCGCGAGCGCGCTCGGCCGCGCCAAGGACGAGGAGCCCGGCGACGAGAAGCCGACGACGCTGAGCCGCGCCGAGCTCGAGGAGTGGGCGAAGGTCTTCCGCGCGCCGCGGCCCGGCGAGCGGGACGACTGACCCCCGGCCGACCGGCGCCGCTGCGGGGCTCGCCGCTCCCAACGCAACGGGCGGTCGACCTCGCGGTCGCCGCCCGTCACGTCGCGGGCTCGAGCCCGCACCGGATGCCGTCAGTCGCGGCCCACGTCGCAGTACGCGACCCGTGACGCAAAGGGCAGGATCCACGCCTTCGAATCGTACGGCGCCGTGTCGTCGAACAGCGTGCCGTGCGAGAGCGCGTTCACGCCGAAGTGGCGCATGCCCCAGAAGTCCCACGACGGGAACGTGACCGTGTAGGTGTCGTCACCGTTGTTCACGAACCGGCGTCTCATGAAGTCGCGGTAGAGCACCACGACGTCGTTGTTGCGCCCGGTCGTCACCGTGACCTTGATCATCGCGAGCGCCGGCAACAGCATCAGACGCGGCCGGAACCGCAGCGCGAGCGGATCGGTGATGGTCGTGTCGATCGCGCCCGCCTGGATGCGCAGGCTGTTGATCGCGGTCGTCGCGTTGAGCGAGGTCACGACCACGCCCGACGTGCCGAGAATCCGCCAGTGCCGCTGGTGATGGCGGCCATCCGAAGCCGAGTCCGGGTCCACGATGCGCTCGAAGGTCAGCTCGCGGACCCACGAATCGTCGAGCGGCTTGCGGATCAGGCGCCGCGTCGTGTCGGCGCGCATCGAATCGCGCGGCACCGAGTCGGTGGCGGCGGTATCGCCGGCGATGACGTTGAACGTGCCGAGCAGATGGCGGTGGATCGTGACGAGCGCGGCGGTCGGCTGCCCGCTCGAATCCGGGTTCGAGAACGTGATGTCGACCGTGCGTGTGTCCGAGGTGATCGTGCGCCACCAGCGGAACGGCTGGATCGCGGCGAGCGCGCTCGAAACCGGCGCGTCGGCGTAGAGGATCGGTGTCGGATCCTCGTAGAGCGTTTCTTCGACGAGCTCGGGGTGCTGCGAGAGCGTGTCGGTGACCTGCGCGGCGTCGACCGAGCTGCCGCCCGAGATCGAGCCGACGTTAGAGCCGTCGAGCGACGAGCTCGGCTTGGTCGACTTGCCGCAGCCAGCGAGAGCGGCGCCGATCAACAGGAGACCGAGCGCGAGGGCGAGGTGTTTCTTCATGTGGGTCCTCCAGTACGGCGGCCGGTCGAGCGTGACCGTCGGCCTCCTAGGTGTCGAACTCCCGGTGCGACCCTCTGGTTCCCGAGCACTCCATGTGCCAGTTCAGTCAATTCACCAACTCCTTGCGCCGCAACGCGACCGCGAAGCCATCCGTCGCAGCCGTGTACCGACAGGGGCAGCAGCGCCACGCCCGGGTACGGCCCGGGACAGCGAAACGGCGCGGCCGCCCGGGCCGCGCCGTCCGTGTGCCGCTGCGCTCGGGGCGCCGCGTCAGAGCCGCACGTGCGTGTCGTGATCGACGTGGAAGTCGATGTCCTGGCCCTGCGCCACGGTTACCTGGAAGCCCTTCGACGCCGCCACGGCACCGGTCGCCGCGCCCGCGCCGAGCAGGCCACCGATCACCGCGCCCTTGCCCCCGCCGCCCAGCGCCTTGCCGAGCAGCGCGCCCGCGGCCGCGCCGCCCGCGATCGCGCCGACGTTCCGCTTGCGCGTCGAGCCGGCGACCATGCTGTCCGCGCTCGCGCTGATGTCGTGCGAGGTGCCGTTCACCTGGATCGAGGTCACGCGCAGCAGCAGCAACGCGCGACCGCCCTTCGCCGCCGGCGTCGCGCCGTCGACGACGCCCATCACCGTGCTGCCCGCGGGGAACGGCGCGGCGGTGCCGACCGTGATCGCCTCCTTGAGCGTGCCCGACCAGCTCTGGCCCGGCTGCGCGGTCTCGGAGGTGATCGCGGCGCCGAGCGTGACCTTGAGCGTCGTGCCCGCCGGCACTGTGACGCCCGCCGGCTCCGCGGGCGCCTGCGCCTGCACGGCTTCGCCGCCGGACGAACCGGACGAGGCCCGGTGCGTCGTCGAGTGATGCGGGTGCTCGGGCGCCGGTGTCGAGCCGGATTCGGTCGTGGGCGCGGTCTGCTGCTGCGTGCCGCCCGCCTGCGCTCCGGCCTGCGGCTGGATCTGGCCCTGCGACTGCTCGACCGGGTTGCTCGCGAGCGTGCTGTCGCTGGCGACCGTGCCCGTGTTGGTGGCGGTCTTGTTGCCGCAGCCGGTGAGCGCGAGCGTCAGCGCGACCGCAAGGACGGCGAATGGTGCGAGGCGACGAAAGGTCATGGGTCCTCCATGGGAATCGCGGCATCCCTGCCGAGGCGGGGCGATGGATCCCGGAACGGGAACGGTTCGGAGCATGTGCTGGTCCGAAGCCGGCGGCGAGAATGCCGCGCGCCCGCGGCTTCTGCAAGCGCCACGCCCTTGCCTCCGGCGTGCGCCGGCGCGCGTCCTGCGCGGGCGGACGTGGCCGCGCGCCGATGCGCGGCGTATCGTGCGACGACCCCACGCGCCGCGCGCGACCCGGTTTCAGGAGGAGGGATTCGATGGACGTCGTCGTTCGCAAGGCCGATCCCGCGACCCGCCCCGCGGGCCTGCTCGCCGTCGGCGTTGCCGAGCGCGCGCCGCTCGCCGGCCCGGCGCAGCGCCTCGACCGCGCCACGCATGGCGCGCTCGCCGCGCTGCTCGCCACGCGCGATTTCACGGGCGCGCCCGGGCAGTCCGCGCTCCTCTACGCGCGCGGGCTCCGCGCCAGGCGCGTGTTCGTGGTGGGCCTGGGGCGCGGCGCGTCTCCGGAGCGGACCACGCTGCTGCGCGCGGCGGCGCTGGCGGCGCGCCAGGCGCGCGAGCTCGGCGCGGGCACGCTCGCGATCGCGCTGGATGGCACGGCGGCCACGAGCCCCGAGGACATCGCGACGATCGCCGAGGGCGTGCTGCTCGGGCACCATCGCCACACCGCGTACCGCAGCGGATCGAAGGCGCCGCTCAAGCGCGTCGAACTGCTCGTGCCGCGCGCGAGCGAAGCGCTCGTCGCGGCGGCCGGGCGCGGCGTGCGCCGCGGCGAGGCGGTGTGCCTGGCCCGCGACCTGGCGAACACGCCGGGCCAGGACCTCGTGCCGTCGGCGCTCGCTGCGCGCGCGCAGGAGATCGGCGCGAGCACCGGCGCGAAGGTGACCGTGATGGACGTCCCCGCGCTCGAGCGGCTGGGCATGGGCTGCCTGCTCGGCGTCGGTCGCGGCAGCGTGAACCCGCCGCGCTTCATCGTGCTCGAGCACGCACCGCGCGAGACGAAGCGCCGTGGCGGCAGGCCGCTCACGATCGTCCTCATCGGCAAGGGCGTCACGTTCGACACGGGCGGCTATTCGCTCAAGCCCCGCGAGGGCATGAGCAAGATGAAGTACGACATGTCGGGCGCGGCGGCGGTGCTCGGCGTGTTCGCGTCGCTGCCCGCTCTCGATCTGCCGGTGCGGCTCGTCGGACTCATTCCGAGCGCCGAGAACATGGTGAGCGATCGCGCGGTCAAGCCCGGGGACGTGCTTCACGCCCTCGACGGGACCACGGTCGAGGTGACGAACACCGACGCCGAGGGCCGGCTGCTGCTCGCCGATGCGCTGGGCTACGCGAAGCGGCTCGAGCCCGACCTGGTCGTCGACCTCGCGACGCTGACGGGGGCGATCTCGCTCGCGCTCGGACGCTTCGCGGCGGGAATCTTTACGCGCGACGACGCGCTCGCGGCCGGGCTGATCGCGGCCGGAGAGGCCGTGGGCGAGCGGCTGTGGCGCATGCCGCTCTGGGACGATTACCGGGTGGAGATGCGCGGCGGCGACACGGCGGACCTCGTCAACTCATCGGAGCGGCGTGAGGGCGCCGCGTGCACGGCGGCCGCGTTCCTCGAGCACTTCGCGCGCGGCCTGCGCTGGGCGCACCTCGACATCGCGAGCACGGCGTGGACCTACGAAGCGCGCCCGGAATCCGCGCGCGGCCCGAACGCGTTCGGCGTGCGGTTGCTGGTCGAGTGGCTCGGAGCGTTCGCGCGCGCCTGAGGCGGAGCGGCGCGCGCCGCCTGGCGCGCCCGCGCGAGGACTCGCCGGGCGGGTCGCCGCAACGCGCGCGCTCAGTGCGCCGGCGTCGTCGGCTTGCGTCGGCGCTTCGGCACGCTGGCGGCCCTGGGCGGCTCGCGCACGACCGCCATGTCGACGCCCGCGGGCTCGAGCCGCAGCAGCTGGCCCTCGGGCGAGATCCACAGCGTGAACGTGCTCGTCGAATCGCTGAGCACGACGCGCTGGCTCACGATGCGCTTCGCGCCCCACTTCACGGTGTCGGGGCCCGCGTCGCGCGCGGTCGCGTCCACGATCGCGGTCGGACTGCCGAGCGCGAGCATCGAGACCGGCCGCTCGCCGAACAGGTGCCCGCGCAGGTTGCGAGCGACGATGTCGAACAGCGTGTAGACCCCGCCGTCGAGCACGAACACGCGGCCGGGGGGCATGACGAGGCGGTCGGCGGTGCCGCGCCCGTCGACCTCCAGCGTCGCGGTGAAGGTGGTGTCCTGCGGCGTCACCGTGCGGTTGACCTGGTGCCCGTCGAAGCGCTCGCTCGAGGTGTAGCTGCGCATCCCGAAGTCGTCGGAGTCGACGATCAGCCCCATGTCCTTCACGAAGTGCTTGGGCGTGCCGTCCGCGCCCGGCGCGATGTGGTCGGCGTGCGCGGTCACGAACAGCGAGTCATTGCGCCGTTCGTACTGGAACTCCTCGGAACCCATCGCGCGGCCGTGCGCGTAGAGCACGAGGCGGCCGCTGTCGATGACGGTCGAGGTGGTTTCCTGGGCAGGCGCGGCAGCAGGAGCGAGCAGCAGGAGCAGCGCGGGCAGGGTGGGGAGCCGGCGGACGTTCATGGGCGAGAAGCCCGGGCTCCGTTTGGAAACACCGCACGACGCCGTTGCAGGCACCGCCGGAGCGGTCGCAAGGAACGGCGACGAGACGAGAGTTCACACTCGGTCGAGGAGCCATGACGCCGAGAACGGCCCGGCGTTGCCCGCAACCCGGAGGGCGAGCCCGAGAACGGCCGCCGGGCAGCGTCGCTCGTCGTCGATCGTGTGCCCAACACGCATCTCCTCCTCGCTTCTTGCCCCGCGGCCGTTATCGGGCTCGCGGCGTCGCGGGGCGTTTCCAAACGGAGCCTAGCACAGCGTTCCGCCGCCGCCGTTCGCAGATCAGGAAGCGGCGCGTTCGAGCCACGTCACGCACTCGATGTGCGGCGTGTGCGGGAACATGTCGACGGGCGTCACCTCGCCCAGCGCGTAGCCGAGCGCGCCGAAGGCCTGCGCGTCGCGCGCGAGCGTCGCGGGGTTGCACGAGACGTAGACGATGCGGCGCGGCGAGAGCTCGACGCAGCGCGCGACGACGCGCGGGTGCAGGCCCGCGCGCGGCGGATCGACGACCACCACGTCGGGCCGCACCGCGCCCTCGCGCTCGCCGCGCGCCCACTCGCGCAGCACCTGGCGCGCGTCGCCGCAGACGAAGCGCGCGTTCGCGAGCCCGTTGCGCGTGGCGTTGCGTCGCGCGCGCTCGACCGCCTCGGCGACGGACTCGACGCCGGTCACGCGCCCCGCTGCGCGCGCGAGCGCGAGCGAGAGCGTGCCCGCGCCGCAGTAGAGATCGAGCACCTCGTCGCCGTCGCCCAGCGCCGCCGCCTCGAGCGCGAGCGTGTAGAGCGCCCCGGCCTGCGCGCTGTTCGTCTGCAGGAAAGCGTTGCCCACGACCTCGAACTCGAGCCCGAGCAGCCGCTCGACGATCGCGCCGGGCCCGAGGAGCGGGATCTCGCGTTCCATGTACGCGATGCTCGCACGCGAAGCGTTGAGGCCGAGCGTCACGGTCTTCACCTCGGGCGAGAGCGCCGCAACCGCGCGGGCCCACTCGGCGAGCCCGGCGAGCTGTTCGGAGGACGCGATCAGGTGTACCGCACACTCGTGCGCCTGTTCGAGATGTCGCACGACGAGGAAGCGCGCGACGCCGTCGAGCCGCGCCGGGTGGTAGGCGGGCCAGGCGCGCTCGCGCGCGAAGCGTTGCGTGAGCGCGACGACCTCCCCGACGAGCGGCGAGGGCAGCCAGCACTCGCGAAGCGCGAAGACGCGATCGAACGTGCCGCGCTCGTGCAGTCCGAGGATCGGCGCGCCGTCCTCGCCGCGCAGGAAGCTGAACTCCATCTTGTTGCGGTAGTGCCATGCCGAGGGCGCGGGCACGATCGGTCGCACGCGCGGCTCGGCGACGCGGCCGAGGTGGCGCAGCGTCTCCTCGACCTGGCGCGCCTTGAGCGCGCACTGCGCGTCGTAGGGCAGGTCCTGCATCCGGCAGCCGCCGCACTGTGAGGCGTGCACGCAGCGCGCGGCGATGCGTTGCCCGCTCGCCCGCTCGATCCGCTCGAGGTGCGCTTCCGAAAACGTGCGGCGCACCTTCGTCACGCGCGCGACGACGCGGTCTCCGGGCAGGCCGCCGTCGACGAACACGACGCGACCTTCGTGGCGGGCGAGCGCCTTGCCTCCGAGCGCGAGATCCTCGACGTCCAGCGTTAACAGCTCTCTGACTTTCATCTCGTGAAATCGCCGGAGCTTGCCAAGGTCGTGGGAACCAAACGGGTCTGTGCCCTGTCTAATTGGGCATGAACCTGTGATCCCCGCCCAGGATCCGCACGCTAACACAGGGGGAGTACATGCGTAGGAGCACGTCCCGCGGCTGGCTTCATCTGGCTGCGATCGCAACGGTCGCATCGACCATCATGCTGCTCGCGGGCGCGGCGTCCGCGCGACCGTGGCTGGGCGTCTATACCCAGTCGCTCACGGGCGAGCTTCGCGACGGCATGGGACTTCACGATGGCGATGGCGTGATCATCGATCGCGTCGTCGACGGCAGCCCGGCGGATCGCGCAGGACTGCGCAAGGGCGACGTGATCGAGCGGTTCAATGCCAGACACGTGACCGCGCCCGACGATCTCGCGCGGCTCGTCGGCAACGCGCGCCACGACCAGGAGGTCTCGCTCTCGATCCTGCGCGACGGCCAGGAACGCTCGATCGACGTGACGCTCGCCGAGCGTCCGACCGACGAGGACGAGATGGCGCCACCGAGCGCGCCCGACGCGCCGGAAGCGCCCGAGACGCCCGAGACACCCGAGGCGCCGTCCGCGCCCAGGGCGCCGCACGCGATGAAGTTCAAGATCGTGACGCCGGACGGGGACTCGGATGGTCAGACGCACGTCTATCGCATGGACGGCGATTCGCCGGACGGCCAGGGGACGCACGACTGGGCGCAGCAGCTGCCGAACCTGGGCAATCTGGGCAACCTCGGCAACATGCGTTTCCTCGGCATGGGCCGCACGCGGCTCGGCGTGCGCATCGAGTCGCTGAACGACGACCTCGCGTCGGCGCTCGGCGCGCCCGACCATGACGGCGTGCTCGTCGTCGGCGTGATGAAGGACACTCCCGCGGAGCGTGCCGGCCTTCGCGCGGGCGACGTGATCCGCTCGGTCGACGACCACAGCGTGACCGACGCCGAAGGGCTCGTGCGCGCAATCGCCGACGCCGGCGAGAGCGCCTCGCTCGGCGTGTGGCGCAAGGGCGAGCGCCGCACGGTCGAGGCGAAGCTCGACGCGGCTCCGCGCGTGCGGCGCGACGGCGGCTCGGGCGACAACGCTCCGGCGCCCAACTGGACCGGGAAGCGCGTGCGTGACCGCGATTCGTCGGGTGACGATCAGGATCTGCGGCAGCAGCTCCAGGACCTGAAGGATCAGCTGCGCGAGCTCAAGCAGGAGCTGGAGGATCACAAGCACGACTGAGCGCGACGCGCGCAGGCGCGACGCGACCAGGAAAACGCCGTCGCATCCGGGGGCGTCGTCCGACCTGCCGACACCGCAAGGTGAAAGCATGGGGCGAAGTCTTCGGCGGGAAGGTGCAGCGCGGCGCTCCCGATGATGCGGCGGTGAAACGAGGGCCCGGCGGAGCGATCCGCCGGGCTTCGCGTTGGAGGGCGGCTCGGATACGCTGCGCCCCGTCATGCCACCGTTCGAGCCCGCGTACTGCCCGCGCTGCGCCCACGCGCTCGAACCGCGCTCCGAGCACGGCACGACGCGGCCGACGTGCCCGGCGTGCGGCTTCATCTGGTACCGCAACCCCGTTCCCGCGGCGGGCGTGCTGATGCTCGCGGACGGCCGCGTCCTGCTCGTCCGCCGCAAGTACGATCCGCGCGCGGGCGCCTGGTGCCTGCCCGCGGGCTTCATGGAGGCGGGCGAGACCCCGCAGCAGACGGCGCTGCGCGAGCTGCGCGAGGAGACGGGCCTGGAGGCGCGGCTCACGGGACTCTTCGACGTCTACGCAGGCTTCGACGATCCGCGCGTGCGCTCGGTGCTGATCCTCTACGAAGCCGACCGCACGGGCGGCACGCTCGTGCCGGGCGACGACGCGACCGAGGCGAAGTGGTTTCCGCTCGGCGAGCTGCCGCCCGACCTCGCGTTCGAATCGCACCGCCGCGCCCTCGCGGAGCTGGCCGGGCGGCAGGGCCGGAGCGCCTCGCACGGCTGATCGCGCTCGCTGCACGAGGCGGGGACCGGACGCGTTCGAACTTTCCGGCATTTGCGCGTGCGGCGGCCGCGCGGCCCGTGGCCACGCCGCTCCAGCCCGGCACCACTTCAAGTTTACGGTCGCCGACCGAACCTAGAGAGCGCGAACTCTCACGACGCGAAGCGCTTGGCTCGCGTCCCGCAGTCCGCTTCGCCCCCTCGGAGACCGCTCGTTGGCCACCCAACCCACCGCCGTCCGCGCCGCGGCCGGCGGCAAGCACGGGCTCCACGGCTGGTACGCGGCCGCGTTCTGGGTGCTCGCCCTCGGCGCCATCGTCGCGACCCACGCCGCGATCTGGCCGAGCGCGTGCGCGCTGCTCGCCGCCGCGACGGCGACCGCGATCTTCGGCGCGGCCCGCATCGCGTCGGTGCGCCGGCTCGTCGAGCTGGAGCGCGACCACGCGCGCCGCGTCTCCCAGGACGCCGCGCGCCGCGCCGACGAGGCGCAGGTCTCGCTCGTGCGCCTCGCGACCGAGCTCGAGGAGCGCACCGCCGAGCTCTCCGAGACGCAGCGGCACTTCGAGCTCGCGCTGCAGGGCTCGAACGACGGCGTATGGGAGTTCGACCTGCGCACGCGGCGGCTCTACCTCTCGCCCGACTTCAAGGAGCGGTTGGGGCTGGAGCCCGGCGAGGACCACGGTGAGCTCGCGTGGTACGAGAATCACCTCCACCCCGACGACGTCGCGCGCTGGAAGCAGGCGGTCGAGGAGCACCTCGAGCACCACGCGTCGTACACGCTCGATCTGCGCCTGCGCACGCCAACGGGCGAGTACCGGCTGTTCCGCGCGCGCGGCTCGGCGGAGTGGGACTTCAACGGCAAGCCCGTGCGCATGGCGGGCTCGCTCACCGACATCACCGAGCGCCGGCTCGCCGAGGCGCGGCTGCGCGAGAGCGAGGCGAGCTTTCGCTCGCTCTCGTCCGCGTCGCCCGTCGGCATCCTCAAGGCGGACGCGCTCGGCCGCTGCGAGTACAGCAACGAGCGCTGGCTCGAGATCACTGGGCTGGATGCGCCGACGGCATCCGGCACGAACTGGCTCGACGCGGTCGACGACGAGGACCGCGAGCACGTGAAGGCGCTGTGGAGCGACTGCGTGCTGCGCGTCGGCCGCTTCGACGATCAGTTCCGCATGCGCGCCGCGAACGGCGAGCCGCGCTGGGTGCGCGCCCGCGCCAACGCCGTGCGCGACGATCGGGGTGGCATCGGCGGCTTCGTGCTGACGTTCGAGGACGTCACCCCCGAGCGCCGCGCCGCCGCCGAGCTCGCGGACGCGCGCGACAAGGCGATGCAGGCCGCGCAGGCCAAGAGCGAGTTCCTCGCCAACATGAGCCACGAGATCCGCACGCCGCTGAACGGCGTGATCGGCATGACCGAGCTGCTCGGCGCCTCGGAGCTGAGCGAGGAGCAGCGCGACTACGTGCGCACGATCAACACGAGCGCCGACGCCCTGCTCGCGATCATCAACGACATCCTCGACTTCTCGAAGATCGAGGCCGGCAAGATGAACATCGAGCGCGTCGAGTTCGAGCTCCGGCCGCTGTTCGAGGACGTGGCCGAGCTGCTCGCGCCGCGCGCCCGCGAGCGTGGCCTCGACCTGCTCGTCGCGGTCGATCCCGCACTGCCGCGTCACCTGGTCGGCGATCCGACGCGCATCCGCCAGATCCTGCTGAACCTCGCGTCGAACGCGATCAAGTTCACGGACCGCGGCGAGGTCGAGCTCGCCGCCGACGCGGCGAGCCACGGCGTCGCGCACGCCGTCCGCCTGCGCGTGCGCGACACGGGCATCGGCATCCCGCCCGAGCGCCTGGGCGCGGTGTTCGAGAGCTTCACGCAGGCCGACGGCTCGACGACGCGCAAGTACGGCGGCACGGGGCTCGGGCTCACCATCTGTCGCCAGCTGGCGCAGCTGATGGGCGGCTCGGTCCACGTGAGCAGCGAACCCGGCACGGGCAGCGAGTTCTGGGCCGAGCTGCCGCTGCCGCCGGCCGGCCCGGCGCGCGAGAGCGAGGCGATGACGCTGCTGAAGGGCCTGCGCGTGCTGATCGCCGACGATCGCGCCGTCCACCGCCGCATCACGGCGGGCACGCTCGCGCAGTGGGGCGCCGAGGCCGTCACGGTGACGAGCGGCGAAGAGGCCGTCGCGCGCGTCGGCGACGCGCCCAGGGGAACGTTCGATCTCGTGCTCATGGACTTCCGCATGCCGGGCATGGACGGCTTCGAGGCCGCGCGCCGGATGCGGCTGCGCCGCGGCACCGAGGCGCCGCCCGTCGTCATGCTGTCGTCGGCCGGGCCCGCGCCGGGCTTCGCGGTGGGCGAGGGCGAGCCGGTCGCGCTCTGGCTCACGCGTCCGGTGCGCGAGGTCGCGCTCGTCTCGGCGATCGGGCGCGTGCTCGGCCGCGCCGATGCGCCGCGCGCGCGCGCGACCGAGGTGCCGGCGTCCGACGATCTCAGCCTGCTCTCGCTGCTGCTCGTCGACGACAACGAGGTCAACCGCAAGGTCGCGCTGCGCATGATCGAGCGCCTGGGCGCAATGGCGAGCGCGGCCGTGAACGGCAGGGAGGCGGTCGAGAAGATCGCCGCGCGGCGCTACGACGTCGTGTTCATGGACTGCCAGATGCCCGAGATGGACGGCTTCGAGGCGACGCGGGCCGTGCGCGCGCGCGAGGCCACCGAGGGCGGCCACGTCCGCATCGTCGCGATGACCGCGAACGCCATGGAAGGCGACCGCGAGCGCTGCCTCGCGGCCGGCATGGACGACTACATCGCGAAGCCGGTCAAGCTGAACGCCCTCGTCGCGCAGCTCCAGAAGGCGCTCGCCGACGGGCTGAGGCCCGCGGCGTAGAGGCGGGCCGAACCCGGGCGCGTCCGTTCGCGGCGACCGCCCGGGTGACGAGCGAGCGGCCGGACCGCGCGAGGCGGAGGGCTCGGACCGGGACGAGCCGCGCTCGCTCCCTACGCCACTTTCTCCCGCGCCCCGCCCAGCGCCATGGCGAGCACGTGGCTCGCGAGCTGTGCGCGATCGAGGTCGAGCGCGTCGAACGGCTCGCCCGCGTGCTTGTTCGAGAGGTTGAGCACGCCGACGACGCGCCGCCGGTGAACGAGCGGCAGCGACATGAACGAGTCCGAGTTGTAGCGATCGAGCCCGGTCGGCCGCACCGGCGTGGCTTCGGCGCCATCGCGCATCAGCACCGGCTGGCCGTGGTGCGCGACCCAGCCCGAGACGCCCTGTCCCACCCGCACGCGCACGCGCGAGGCGAGCGTCGCATCCATGCCCTGGTGCGCGAGGATCCGCAGATCGCCGGCCTCGTGATCGACCCGCATCAGGCTGCAGCGGCCGGCCTGGAAGCGGTCGCAGAACCACGCCACGAACGCGCGCGTGAACGAGCCGGAATCCGGATCGTGCGCGATCACGTCGAACGCCTCGCGCACGATCTCGAGCGTGCTGCCCATCTCGTCGAGCCGTCCCTGCGTCTCGGCGAGCTTGGCGAACGCGTCGCTCAGGTGCATGCCGGCCGCGGCGGCCTGCTCCTCGAGCGCCTCGGCGCGATCGGCGTGCTGCTGGCCGAGATGCTGGCCCTGCGTCGTCGCCTCCTCGGCCTGCTGCCGCAGCACCTCCGCTTCACGCTGCGTGGCGGCGAGCGTGGCGCGCCGCGCGGCGCTCTCGGCGCCCAGCCGCGCCATCTCGGTCTCGAGCTCGCGCACGCGCTCCTGCAGCGCGACGGTGGCGCGACGCGATGCGAGCTCGGCCTCGCGCATCTCCGGCGTCACGCGCCCGTTCGCGTGCAGGCGTCGCGCGATCGCGAGCGAAGCGAGCCCGCGCAGCGGCTGCAGGTCCTCGCTCACCGCCGGGCCGAACGCG
>DATJXF010000139.1:0-4588 GCA_035500415.1 Candidatus Acidiferrales bacterium
CTCGGTCTTCGTGGGCGCGGGCGGGCTGGGCGCCACGACGAGCTTCGGCGGCGGCGCATCGACCACGACCGTCAACCAGAACGGCACGTTCCTCGGGGACTTCGACAGCGGCGAGGGTTTCGGCGCATCGCAGTTCACGCCGGGAGCAGGCACGTTCACGCTCATGAACTCGACGACCGGCCCGGGCGGCATCGACCCGTGGTGGAACACCCAGCTTGCCGTCGTCCGCATCGACGATCCGGTCGCCTCGATCACCGTCGTCCAGAGCGAGCTGCGCGGTGACGGCATCGGTGTCAACGTCGGCTTCGCGGTCGACCGCGCGACGCCGGGCAAGACGACGACCTGGGGCAGCATCAAGGCGCTCTACCGCTAGCCGGCCGCAACCCGTCGGCCTCTGCTCGCGCATCCTTTCGCGGCCACTCCCGTCCGGGGGTGGCCGCCGCCTCATCCCGCCGAAGTGCGGCGTCAGCTCCTGGTCGTTTCCAGCACGCGGCCGAGCGCCGCGTGCACCTCCGCCGCCGTGATCCCCGTCATGCAGCGGAAGTGGCCGCGCGGGCAGGTCTCGCGCCCGTGGAGCGTGCAGGGCTGGCAGGGCTCGTTGCGGCAGAGCACCACGTGCCCCTCTCCCGCCGGCGAGAAGCCGAGCACCGGCGAGGTGCTGCCGAAGATCGCGATCACCCGGGCGCCTCGCGCCGCCGCGACGTGCATGAGCCCCGAGTCGTTCGTCACGACCGCCGCGCAGCGCGAAAACAGCGCCGCGACGTGCGGAACGCTCTCGCAGACCCAACGCGCGCGCGCATCCGCGCCGACGCGGGCCGAAAGCTCGGCCAGCTTCAGGCGCTCGGCGGGCGTCGAGATCCAAACGCGCGCGATCCCTTCGGCCGCGAGCCGGCGGTCGAGCTCCGTCCAGTGCGACGCGGGCCACTGCTTGGTGGGGTGAGCAGCCCCGGGGCAGAGCGCCACGACGGGCGATCCTTCCGCCCAGCCGGCGCGCCAGGCGTCGGCCCAGCGTTCGGCCACTTCCCCCGCGAGGAGCCGAGGCGTTCCGGGCACGGCGAGCCCGAGCGGCGCGAGCGCGGCCGCGTAGCGTTCGAGCGCGCCCGGCACGCGTTCGGGCCCGAGCCAGCGCGCGTGGACCCACAGCGTGCGGCGGAATCGGAAGCGCGCCGCGCGCAGCACGACCCCGCGCTGGCGCACCGTCAGGACGCGCGTTCGCAGGTTGCCGTGCAGGTCGACGATGAGATCGCAGTCTTCGAGCTCCGCGCTCATCGAAACCAGGTCCTCGATCCGGCGCGCGCCCCTCTCGAGCACCCGCACGTGGTCGATCGCGGGCTCGGCGCGCACGACGCCCGCGTGCTCCTCCTTCACCCAGAAGTGCAGCCGCGCCGCGGGCCACGCCGCGCGCAGCGCGCGAACGACCGGCAGCGCGAGCACGACGTCACCGAGCGAGGAGAGCCGCAGCACCGCGATCTGGCGGAAACCGCCGGCGGGCACCGGAACCGGGCGGGGCGCACGCACGCGTCGGCTCAGTCGCGGAACTGCAGGTCGTAGAGGCGCCGATAGGCGCCCGCGTCGGCGAGCAGCTCGGCGTGCGTCCCCTGCTGCACGATGCGTCCGGCCTCGAACACGCAGATGCGATTCGCGTGCTGGACGGTCGAGAGCCGGTGCGCGATCACGAGCACGGTGCGCTGGCGCATGAGCCGTTCGAGCGCGTCCTGCACGAGCCGCTCGCTCTCGGTGTCGAGCGACGACGTTGCCTCGTCGAGCAGGAGCACGGGCGGATTGCGCAGCAGCGCGCGCGCGATCGCGAGCCGCTGGCGCTCGCCGCCCGAGAGTCGCACGCCGCGGTCGCCGATCACGGTGTCGTAGCCCCGGGGCAGCCGGGCGACGAACTCGTGCGCGTGCGCCGCGCGTGTTGCGGCCTCGAGCTCGGCGTCAGGCACGCCGTCGAGCCCGTACGCGACGTTCGCGCGCACGGTGTCGTGGAACAGGATCGTCTCCTGCGTGACGATGCCGAGCTGGCGTCGCAGCGACGCCACGGTGACCTCGCGCAGGTCCACGCCGTCGAACGTGATCCGGCCCGCGCTCGGATCGTAGAAGCGCGCGAGCAGGTCGAGCGTCGTGCTCTTGCCCGCGCCGCTCGCGCCCACGAGTGCGACGACCTCGCCCCGCTTCACCTCGAACGTGACGTCGTGCAGAACGGGCTCGTGCTCGTCGTAGGCGAAGCCGACGCCCTCGTAGCGGATCGCATGGGCGAGCGGCGCGAGCGTCGCGGCCGATGGCCGGTCGCCGATGTCGGGCGCGGTGTCGAGCAGCCCGAAGATGCGGTCGGCCGCGCCGAGCCCGGCCGCGACCTTGCTGTTCACCTCCGAGAGCCCCTTGATCGGCGAGATCATCGCGAGCAGCGCGGTGACGAACTGGAAGAAGCGCTCGGGCGGCATGCCACGGTGCACGAAGATCTCCCGCGCGCCGGCCCACGCGATCGCGACCGCGACGAGGATGGTCACGAACTCCGCGAACGGCTTGAGCGCGATCGCGATCCCGCGCAGCCGGACGTAGGCGTTCCGATAGGCCGCATTCGCGCGATCGAAGCGCGACTCCTCGTAGCGCTCCATGCCAAACGCCTTCACCACGCGCACGCCGTTGATGTTCTCCTGGAGCACGGTCGTGAGCTCGGCCATGTGCTCCTGGGCGCGGCCCGAGCGACGGCGCATCTTCTGCCCCGCGACGGTGAGCGCGATGCCCGCGGGCGGCACGACGAGCATCGCGAACAGCGTGAGCCGCCACGATGCCGAAAGCGCGACCACGAGGCAGCCGATCAGCGTGAGTCCGTCCTTGAGCACGTCGCCCACGCCCGAGGCGAGCGAATCCCGCAGCGCATCGACGTCGTTCGTGAGCCGCGAGATGAGCGTGCCGGCGCGACTGCCGTGGTAGAACCGCAGCGAGAGCTGCTGCAGGTGCGCGTAGACGCGCCCACGCAGGTCGCGCATTGCGGACTGCTCCGCCTGGACGCTCAGGAACACGGCAAGGTAGTCGGTGAGGTTCTTGACGAGGAACAGCACGAGGATCGCAGCGCAGAGCCGCTCGAAGCTCACGATCGGCGTGGCGCCGAACAGCCAGAGGTTCCACGCCCCGAGCGGGGCGGCCAGCAGGCCGTGCGTGGCGAGCGGCCCGCCGATCGGCTCGTCGCGTGGCGTGGCGGCGCCAGCGGTCGTGGCCGTGAACAGCAGCCGCGTGAACGGCTGGACGAGCGTCAGCGAGAGCGTCGTCGCGAGCGCGTTGAATACCCGGAAGAGGATCGACGTCGCCATGACCCCGCGGTAGGGCCGCAGCAGCCGGACGAGCCGGAGGTAGGCGCGCACGCCGTCAGGCCGTGCGGCGCGGACGATCCCGGGGCGCCTCGTCCGCCGGACCCGGGCGCGACGGATCGCCCGCCAGCATGCGCATCAGGTCGGGCCCGCCCCGGAAGTCCTCGATCGAATCCTCGGGGCGGGCGCTCAGCTGACCGCAGCCCACGAGTTCGAACACGATCTCGCCGACGTCGAGCGCGCCCACGACGCCCCACTCGGCGAAAACCGTGGGCGCCATCGGTCCGAACTCCCGGCGCGCGAGCGCGACCACGCCGCCGAGCAGTTCCTGGCCGGAGAGGTGGCGCGTGGCGGCGTCCGCGCGGCGCGCCTCGGGCAGCGCCTGGACCGTCGCGCCGAGCGCGCCGACCACGAACCCGTACGCCTCGCGGGCGTAGCGGCGGCGCTGCGCTCGCAGCGCGTCCACCGCGTCCCAGAATCCGGTTTCGCCCGACATGCCGAGCGGACTATAGGCCGCCCGGCGAGCCCGGGACAAGCGCCGCCCCCGCGCGCGAGGGCCGCCGCAGCCGGACCGTGCGGCCGTCCCACGACCGGAGCGTCCTGGGATGGTCGAGGTTGAAGTGGAGTCCCCGGCTCTCGGGGCGGCGCTGCGCGCACGCCACGATGAGCGCGCCGACGAGCGCGATGTTGCGCAGCTCGATCAGGTCCGGCGAGAGCTGCAGCCGGTCGTAGTCGCGCTCGATCTCCTCGCGCAGCATCCCGAGCCTGCGTGCCGCGAACGCGAGACGCTCGTCCGATCGCACGATGCCGACGAGGTCCCACATCACGCGACGCACCGTGTCCCAGTTGTGGTCAAACACCACCTTCTCGTGCGGCGGCCGCGTGCCGTGCGTGCGCCACGGAGCCGCGCGCCGCACGCGCTTCGCCACGGCGAGACGCGCGGCCACCGGGTCCTCGGCGCGGTGCGCGCTCACCAGGGCCTCGAGGAGCGAGTTGCTGGCGAGCCGGTTCGCGCCGTGCAGGCCGGTGCAGGCGACCTCGCCGATCGCGAGCAGGCCGGCGATCGCGGTGCGGCCATCGAGCCCTGCACGGACGCCGCCGCACAGGTAGTGCGCCGCCGGGACGACGGGGACCGGGTCGCGCGTCCAGTCGATGCCGAGCGCGCGCAGCTGCGCGTCGATGTTGGGAAAGCGGGCGCGCACCCGCGCCGCGGGCATGTGCGTGATGTCGAGCCAGACGTGCGCGTCGCCGTGCCGCTTCATCTCGCGATCGATCGCGCG
>DATJXF010000140.1:0-10410 GCA_035500415.1 Candidatus Acidiferrales bacterium
CACGACGTCGAGCGCACCGCGGCGCGCGAGCTCCCACGTGCGCCGGCGCTCGCCGACGGACAGGTAGCTGTGGAGCATGCCGACGCGCCCGCCGAAGCGCTTCTCGAACAGCGCCGCGACCTGCGCCGCGAGCGCCACCTCGGGCGCGAGGATCAGCGCCTGGCCGCCGGCCTCGCGCGCCGCGCGCGCCGCGCGCAGGTAGACCTCGGTCTTGCCGCTCGCGGTGACGCCGTGCAGCAGGAACGGGCGGAACGCGCCGGCGGAGATGGCGGTCTCGATCGCCCGGATCGCGGTGCGCTGGGCGGGCGTGAGCGTCACGCGCTCGGGCATCGCGAGCTCCACAACGGCGTCCTCGCGCGCGGCGCGCCGCGCGCGACTGCCGGCGAGCCCGCCGTGACCGCCGGGAAGCGCGGCGGCGATCACCTCGCCGGGCGGCGCGAGGTAGTACTCCGCGACCCAGCGCGCGAGCGCCAGCAGGTGCGCATCGAGCAGGGGCGCGCCGAGCACGCGCGCGACGTCGCGGACGCGCGCGAGCGTGCTGGTCGCTGCGAGCTCGACGATGAGGCCGCGCGCGGCCCGGCCGCGGAACGGCACCTCGACGGGCGCGCCGGGCACGGCGCTGCGCTCGAGCTCCGGCGGGACGCGATACGCGAACGTCTGGCGGACCGGGAGTGGCAGGGCGACGAGCGCGAACGGCATGGCGCGAAGCTAGCACGGGCGGCGCCGCTCACCCTTCGAGCCGCGAACTACGCGATCCGCTGCCTCGAGTTGCCCTGGCCGAGCACGGCGTTGATGCGCTCGACGAGCTTGCGCGGGCTGAACGGCTTGGTGATGTAGTCGTCGGCGCCGACCTCGAAGCCGATCTTCTGATCGACGTTGCGGCCCTTCGCCGAGAGCAGGATCACCGGGATGTGCTTGGTCGCGTCGTCCGCCTTGAGGCGCTTGCAGGTCTCGTATCCGTCGAGCTTGGGCATCATGATGTCGAGCACCACGAGGTCGGGCCGCTCCGAGCGGGCCTTGTCGAGCGCCTGCTCGCCGTCGAGCGCGGTGACGACCTCGTAGCCTTCCATGCCCAGGCTGAAGTCCAGGATATGGACGATGTAGATCTCGTCGTCCACCACCAGGATCTTGCCCTTGGCCATTCCCTGAGCCCCCCTCGCGGATGTCCGCCGGGCTGCGCGTCCCCGGAGCGCCCGGACGGGCGGCCGGCAGGGGACGTGCCGACCTTGAAGGTATCGGCGGGCTCGCGAAGCGGCTTGAGGGCGGTTTCGCCCGGCTTCAGGCCGCCGCGGGCAGATCGCCTTCGCGGGCGAGGACGCGCAGGAACGCCTCGACGACCTGCCCGTCGAACTGCCGACCGGCCTCGCGGCGCAGCTCGGAGACCGCGTTGGCCGCGGACCGGGCCGCGCGATAGGGCCGGGCCGTCGTCATGCTCTCCCAGGCGTCCACGACCGCGAGGATCCGGCTCCCGAGCGGAATCGACTCGCCGGAGCTCCCGCGCGGGTAGCCCGTGCCGTCCCAGCGCTCGTGGTGGCCCAGGATGTACTCGCGCACCACGCCCAGGTACTCGATCGGGCGCAGGATCTCGACGCTCACCTCCGGGTGCGCGCTCAGCGCGTTGCGCTGCGCGTCGTCGAGCCGGCCCGGGTGCGCGGTCTCGGCCGCGAGCCGCACCATGCCGAGGTCGTGGATGCTCGCGACGTAGCCGATCACGTCGACGTCCGAAGGCGACATGCCGAGCTCGCGCGCCACGGCGCGGGCGTGCTTGACGAGCGCCCGGCCGCCGAGCGAGAGCTCGCGCTTCAGGCGCGTCATGCAGCGCAGCGCCTCGAGCGCGTCCTCGACGACGCGCGCGCTGTCCGGGTAGGCGCACGCCCGCTCGATGATGCTGCTGACGCGCTCCGTGAGCATGACGAGCAGCGCGAGGTCGTCGTCGTCGAACGGCTCGCCGCTCGCCTTGTTGTTCGCGTTGATGACGCCGATCACCTCGTCCTCGACGCGCAGCGGCACGCAGAGCAGCGACTTGGTCTGGTACTGCGGATGGTTGAGCCGCTTGAAGCGCCGGTCGGTCTCGATGTTCTCGACGAGCACGGGCCGGCCCCACGCCGCGACCGCGCCCGCGACGCCCGAGCGCAGCGTCGTGCGCCGCCCGTTCGCGCCCACGGGCTCGAGCCCCTGCGCCGCGGCAACGAACAGGTCGCCGCGATCCGGATCGACGAGCACGAGCGAGACGATGCCGGCCTCGAGCGAGGCCGCGACGAGATCGACGATCGCATCGAAGAGGCGCTTGAGGTCGTCGCGACCCACCGTCTGGCGCGCGATGCGCCGCGCGCGCGCCGAGGCGAGCTGGCGGAGCGGCAGCGCGATCCAGAAGCTCGCGCCGCCCGCCTCCGGCTGCTCCGCCCACATCTGCCCGCCGTGCAGGCGCGCGATGCTACGCGCGATCGCGAGCCCGATGCGCGTGCCCTCGTGCGACGGCCGGCCGTCGGGGAGCTGGCGGCGCGCGCGGTAGAAGCCTTCGAAGACGTGCGCGAGGTCCTCGGCCGGAAGCTTCGGACCCTGGTCCGTGACGCAGCACGTCCACTCGTCGCCTCGCGGCGAGAGCTTCACGGAGACCGTGCCGCCCTCGGGCGAGAACTCGATCGCGTTCTGGATCAGGTTGCCGATCACCCGCCGCGCGAGGTCGAGGTCGACCTCGACGCGCGCATCGCCCGTGGTCTCGAGCGCGAGCGTGACGTCCCGCTTGCCGGCCGCGTCGGCGAGACGCATGCAGACGTCGCGGCCGAGATCCGCGAGCGGCACGTGGCCGAGCCGGAGCGTGCACTCGCCGCTCTCGATGCGCGAGAGGTCGTGAACGTTCGTGACGAGCGCCGAGAGGCGGTCACACTCCTCGTTGATCACCTCGAGGAAGCGCTCGCGGGGCGCGCTCGGATTGTCGAGGTTGCCCGCGAGCGATTCGGCGTAGGCCTTGATCGACGAGAGCGGGCTGCGCAGCTCGTGCGCGACGATCGCCATCAGGCGCGACGCCGAGTCCTGCGCGGTGGCGAGCGCCCGCTCGGCAGCCGAGACGTGGACGCGCTCGTGGTCGAGCTGCGCCGTCAGGTCGGCGCGTTCGAGCGCGAGTGCGAGCGCGTCGGCGAGCGTCTGCGAGAACAGCCGCTCGGCGTTCGAGAAGTCGCGCGACCCGCCGAAGGCGAGCAGCAGGAAGCCGAAATGCGTGTTGCTCGCGACGAGCGGCAGCGTCGCCAGCGCCGCCGGCGCCTGCTGCCACAGCAGCGTCTCGCGCGGTGCGCGCGGATCGCCGCGGCCCTCGTCGAACAGCGGCCGGTCGTGGCGCATGACCCACTCGACCGGACCGCCGTGCTCGGCGAGGTAGGGCATCTCGACGCCCGATTCCTCGCACCGGAACATCGCCCCGCTGCGCGGATCGACGCGCAGCATGCGTGCGTCGCTGGCGCCGAGCGCGCGCGTCGCGCTCGCGCTGGCGATGCCCCACGAGACGCCAAGGTCGCCGGTCGTGCGCAGCGCCAGCACGGCCTCGGCGAGGAGCGCGAGCGCCTCGCCGGGAAGGTCGAGCAGGCCGGTCGGATGGTCGCCGTTCACGCGTCGTGCCTCATGCCGCCGGCCGATCGGCTCCGGGGGCGGAGTCCGCGCGGCGCCGGCGCTCACCCACGAGCACGCTGCCCGGGATGCCCTTGCCGTGCGCCTTGAGCTCCTGCGCGATGTCGATGAGCTCCGCGAGGTGGGTGACGGGCACGCGGTCGGTGCTGACGAGCGCGATCGTGAGGCTCATGAGCGGGAAGCGCTCGACCACGTGCCGCCGGTTCAGCACCTCGACGTAGCCGCGCTCGCGGTCCTCGGTGTCGTAGAGCTCGCACGAGGCGGTGCGGAACCAGTCGAGGATCGCCTCCGCGAGCGGCTCGGCGCACTCGGGCCAGGTCAGCACGACGAAGTCGTCGCCGCCGATGTGGCCCACGAAGGAATCCGGTCCGCCGTGACGCTGCGTCGCCTCGATCAGGATGCGCGCGAGCATCTGGATCGCCTGGTCGCCGCGCGCGTAGCCGTAGTAGTCGTTGAAGGCCTTGAAGTGATCGACGTCGAGCTGGAGCAGCGAGAGCGGCTGCCCGCTCGCCAGACGGCGATGGATCTCTTCGTTGATCGAATGGTTGCCGGGCAGGCCCGTGAGCGGGCTCGCGGCGCGCTGCTGCGCGCTCCAGTCGAGCACGTTGCGGATGCGCAGGATGAGCTCGCGGTTGTCCCACGGCTTGGTGACGTAGTCGTTCGCCCCGCCCTCGAGCCCGCGCACCTTGTCGCTGTGCTCCGTACGCGCCGTCAGCATCACCACCGGGATGTGGCGCGTGTCGAACGAGGCGCGCAGCTGCCGGCAGACCTCGTAACCGTCGACGTCGGGCATCATGACGTCGAGCAGCGCGAGATCCGGCATCTGCTCGCGCGCCAGCCGGAGCGCCTCGGCGCCGTTGGTGGCCTCGATGACGATGAAGCCCTCGCGCTCGAGAATCGTCCGCAGCACGAGCCGCAGGCTGAACTCGTCTTCTGCGATCAGGATCCGGGAATGGGCCACGCGCGCTCCCCGTCGGGTGGTACTCCGCCCGAGGGGTGGCGCCCCCGGACGGCTTCCATGCCGAGACAACGGGCCCGCCCTGGCCTCACGGTGGGCGTGGTCCAACCCGGGTCATCGGCACGGTGGCGGCGGCACTTGCGGGCTTTCCGGCGGGCCCGCGCCCCTGCGGGCGCGGTGAGAAGCGCGGCTCAGAGCCCCGAAAGGCCGGAGGCTTCGAGGGATGCCGTGGCGTCGAGCTCGGGCGGAGCCACTTCGCCCGCGGCGAGCCGCCAGGCGCCGACGAGCGCGATCATCGCGGCGTTGTCGGCGCAGAGCCGCGGCGAGGGAATGCGCAGCGCGACGCCGCGCGTGGCGCACGCCCCGGCGAGCCGCGCCCGCAGCTCGCGATTGCACGCGACGCCGCCGCCCAGGTTGAGCGCGCGCGCGCCCACCGCGTCCACGGCGCGCAGCGCGCGCGCGACGAGCACGTCGACGACCGCGCACTGGAACGAGGCGGCGAGATCGGCGACCCGCTCGCGCGGCAGCGGCCCGCCGCCCTCGGCGGCGAGCGCGACGCCGACCGCGGTCTTGAGCCCCGAGAACGAGAAGTCGAAGCCCGGGCGGTCGAGCATCGGGCGCGGGAAGTCGAACGCGTCGGCGCGACCCTCGGCCGCGAGCCGGTCGATGACGGGCCCGCCGGGAAAACCCAGGCCGAGGCGCTTCGCCACCTTGTCGTAGGCCTCGCCCGCCGCGTCGTCGAGCGTCGCGCCGAGCCAGCGGTACTCGCCGAAGCCGCGCACCTCGACGAGCTCGGTGTGTCCGCCCGAGACGACGAGCGCGACCGCGGGCCACGGGCTCCCGCCGTGCTCGAGCGTGGCCGAGTGCAGGTGCGCCTCGATGTGGTTGACGCCGACGACGGGGATGCCGAGCGCGGCCGCGCAGGCCTTCGCGAACGCGACGCCCACGACCAGCGAGCCCACGAGCCCCGGGGCGTTCGTCACCGCGATGCCGGTGAGCTCGCCGGGCGCGAGCTGCGCCTCCGCGAGCGCGCGGCCCACGAGCTCGGGCAGGAGCTCGAGGTGCGCGCGCGAGGCGAGCTCGGGCACCACGCCGCCGTAGAGTCGGTGCACGTCCTGCGCGGCGATCAGGTGCGAGCGGAGCCGCCGGCCGTCCTCGAGCACCGCGACCGAGGTGTCGTCGCAGCTCGTCTCGATGCCGAGCACGAGGCGCGCCGCGTTCGCGCTCACGCGCCCTCCGGCGCGAGCGCCTCGTCGAGCCACGCCATGTAGCGCGGCGCCCCGGCCGCGATGCGCACCGCGACGCACTCGGGCGTTTCGTACGGGTGGAGATCGTGCAGCCGCGAGAGCAGCGCGGTCCAGTCCTGCTTGCGCGTCTTCATGAGCACGACGACCTCGCGCTCGTCGGCGATCGCGTCCTTCCAGCGATAGAGCGAGCGCACGCCGGGCAGCAGGTTCGCGCACGCGACCAGCCGCTCCTCGAGCAGCGTGCGCGCGACGCGAGCGGCGTCGGCTTCCGAGCCAAAGGTGGTGAAGACGATGAGCGCTTCGGTCATGGCGGGCCTCGGACGGACGAGCGGGGGGAACAGTCTAGCAAGCCCGGGCGGCGCGGCGGAGCCGCCCGGCTGGCCCGCGTCAGGCGGCTCCCCGCCCGTCAGCGGTACGCCACGGCGTACGCGATCCAGCAGTCGTCGTTGTCGAGCCGCGCGCGCCGGTGCAGCACCCCGGTGTGCGTGCGGCGGCGCGCGTCCCAGCCCTCGCTCCAGACCTCGAAGTCGCGAAAGCCCGCCTCGAGCGCGGCCTCGCGCAGCTCCGGCAGCGTCCACATCCGCCAGTCGTAGGTGAAGGCGCGCGCCATGCGCGGCGCGTCCGCGAACTCGAAATGGATGTACGCGAGCAGCCGGCGCCCGATCGCCTCGACCTTCGCCTGCTGCCAGACGTAGGTGAACGCGGGCACGGGCGTGCCGTCCGGGCCGTTCGCGGCACGCTTGCGGGTCCGCTCGATGAGCGCCCGCTCGCCGCGCACGCCGCCGAACGCGTTCAGCACGAGCGCGCCGCCGGGCGTGAGGCCGGCGCGCGCGGCGCGCAGGTAGGCGAGCAGATCGGCGCGGGCGTGGAACACCCACCACGAGAAATTGAGCGCGCACGCCACGTGCACGCGCGGCCGTTGCACGCGCCGCACGTCCGAGCGTACGAGCGTGACGCGCTTCGCCGCCGCGCCCGCCCACGGCAGCCGGTGGCGGCGCGCCCACGCCAGCGGCTCGGGATCGAGGTCCACGCCCCAGGCGCGATGGCGCGGACTGCGCATCGCCCACGCGGTCGCGAGCGCGGCGGTGCTGCAGAAGTCCTCGCGCAGCGTGAGCGCCTCGCGGCCGTTGCGGCGCCGGTAGACGCGGGCGATGAAGTCGAGGTCCCACTCCGGTCCCTGCACCGCCACCTCGTAGAACGCGTGCCGGTCGCGCCGCGCGCGGACGTCCCTCATCGTGCGATCCTCGGGTAAGATGCGGCGGTTCGTGCCCGCGGGCGCCGCGGGCGTTCCGCCGGGCCGGGCATGGTCGAAGAGCGCCGTCACAGCGTCAACCGGCGCGCCGCGCCGCAGTGGAGGGAAATGGCCGTTCGCACGCGCGGGGCGCGGGCGGGTGCCCGCTGGGTCCGGTTCGACGACGAGCGGCTGCTCGATCTGCGCTTCTGCGACCTGGGGCTCCGGCTCGAGGGCAGCTGGCTCGACGAGCGCATGCGCGAGGTGTGGGCCGAGCTCGGCGCGCGCGGCCTGCGCCTGAAGCCGCACGTCTGGCTCTCGACCGAGTGGTTCTCGCCCGACGGCGTGCCCGGCATCGCGCTGCCGTTCTACCTCGCGCACCCGCGCCTGACCCGGCTCGAGCGCAGTCGCATGCTCGAGGTCGAGGGCGGTTCGCGCGACGAGTGCCTCGCGATCCTGCGCCACGAGGCGGGCCACTGCATGCAGCACGCGTGGCGGCTCCACCGGCGCGAGGCGTGGCGGCGGCTGTTCGGCGACTCGGCGCGCGACTACCCCGAGATCTACCGGCCCAATCCCGCGAGCCAGCGGTTCGTGCAGCACCTGCGGCAGTACTACGCGCAGGCCCACCCGGACGAGGACTTCGCGGAGACGTTCGCGGTCTGGCTCGCCCCGCGCTCGGGGTGGCGGCGGCGCTACGCCGACTGGCCGGCCCTGCGCAAGCTCGAGTACGTCGACGAGCTCATGCGCTCGCTGCGCGAGCAGGTGCCGCCGGTGCGGTCGCGCCGCCAGGTCGAGCCGCTCGCGCAGGTGCGCCGCACGCTGCGCGAACACTACGCCGCGAAGCAGGCGTCGTACGCGCGCTGGCGGCCGTCGGTGCAGGATCGCGACCTGCAGCGGCTCTTCGCCGCCGAGCCGGGCCGGCGCGGCGAGCCCGCCGAGCGCTTCCTGCGTCGCAATCGCGCCGAGATCCGGCGGCTCGTGTCGCGCTTCACGGGCGAGTCGGCGTTCACGCTCGAGCGGACGCTCGACGACGTGATCGCGCGTTGCGGCGCGCTCGACCTGCGTGCGTCGGGCCACGAGCGGCGGTTGCGGGTCGACTTCGCGCTGCTGCTCGCGGTGCGCACGGTGCACTTCCACTACAGCCGGCGGAACTGGGTGGCGCTGTGAGCCGGCCGCTGCGCGTCCTCGTGCTGCTCCATCCGGCGCTCGTGCCGCCCGATTCGCTGAAAGGTCGCACGCCCGAGGAGATCAACACCTGGAAGACCGAGTACGACGTCGTGAGCACCCTGCGCAAGCTCGGGCACGAGGTGCACGCGCTCGGCGTCCAAGACGAGCTCAATCCGATCCGCGTCGCGGCCGAGGAGTGGAAGCCCGAGATCGTCTTCAACCTGCTCGAGGAGTTCCACGGGCTCTCCAACTTCGACCAGCACGTCGTGAGCTACCTCGAGCTGCTGCGGCTGCCGTACACCGGCTGCAACCCGCGCGGGCTCGTGCTGGCGCGCAGCAAGGCGATCACCAAGAAGATCGCGGCCTACCACCGCGTGCGCGTCCCCGCGTTCGTGGTCGTACCGCGCGGCCGGCGCGCGCGACGGCCGGCGTCCCTGCGCTTCCCGCTGTTCGTGAAGAGCGTGAGCGAGGAGGCCTCGCTGGGGATTTCGCAGGCGAGCATCGTGGACAGCGACGAGAAGCTCGCCGAGCGCGTGCGGTTCATCCACGACAGCATCGAGACCGATGCGCTGGTCGAGGAGTACATCGAGGGCCGCGAGCTCTACGTGGGCGCGATCGGCAACGAGCGCGTCCGCGTGCTGCCCACGTGGGAGCTCGACTTCGGCAAGCTCCCCGAGAGCGCCGAGCCGATCGCCACCGCGCGCGTCAAGCACAGCCCGGACTACCAGAAGAAGCACGGCATCGACATCCGGCGCGCCGCGGAGCTGGACCCCGCGCTCGAGCGCAAGCTGCGTGGCGTCACGCGCCGCGTCTACCGCATGCTCGAGCTCGACGGCTACGCCCGCGTCGACTATCGCCTGACCGGGCAGGGCGAGCTCTACCTGCTCGAGGCGAACCCCAATCCGGAGATCGCCGAGAAGGAGGAGTTCGCGAGCGCGGCGGCGGCGTCCGGACTGCGTTATCGCGCGCTGCTCACGCGCATCGTCTCGCTCGGACTCGCACGGCCGAGCCGGCTCGAAGCCTAGTTTCGGTCAAAGCACACCCGGCGGGCCCGCGTCCGCCCCCACCATCGGGAGAACCCATGCAACGCATCGACCAGCTGATCGCCGCCGCGGCCGTGAAGAAGGACGACGCCGGACAATGGCGCACGCGCCTGAAGGCGCCCGGCTCCATCGCGTTCGCGCCCGGCGAGCGCTGGCGCGCGCGCATGACGACGAGCAAGGGCGAGCTCGCGATCGAGCTGCTGCCCGCGACGGCGCCCGCTCACGTGACGAGCTTCGCGTTCCTCTCGCGGCTCGGCTTCTACGACGGCCTCACGTTCCACCGCGTGATCCCCGGCTTCATGGCGCAGGGTGGCTGTCCGCTGGGCTCGGGCACGGGCGGTCCCGGCTATCGCTTCGACGGCGAGTTCGACCCGTCGGTGAATCACGACCGGCCCGGGCTGCTCTCGATGGCGAACGCCGGACCCGGCACCGATGGCAGCCAGTTCTTCCTCACGTTCGTGCCGACGCCATGGCTGGACGGCAAGCACACGATCTTCGGCCGCGTCGAAGGCGGCGCCGACGTGCTCGCGGCGCTCGAGCGCTGCGGCAGCCCCGCCGGCCGTCCGAGCGAGCGGCTGGTGATGGAGCGCGTGACGGTCGAGGCCCTGCCCGCGGGCGCGTGAGGCCCGCGCGGCCAATTCCCCGCGCTCGGGCGTGATGCAGCCGGGAGCACGGCGGAGGCCCCGCCCCGACGCCTCCGCTGCGCCGTGCGTTTCGCACGGGCGCGCGCTGCGCCTCAAGTCGGCCCCCCGTGCTCCGAGACTCCAAGCTGCTGTGCCAGCACGTTCCTGCCCGGCCCCACGCGCGGAGAACATGGATGGTTCGTCGCATCGTGCCCTCGATCCGCCTGCTCGTCCGCGGCGCCGCTCTCGCGTGGAGGCGCCGGGGAATCGGGCTGCTCGCGCTCGCGCTCGCGCTCGCGCCGCTGCCGCGCGCGCGCGCCTCGGACAACGGCGATCCGAACGCGCTCAAGGCGGACATGCTCTGCAACATGGCGAAGTTCGTGCAGTGGCCCGAAGCCGTCATGACGCAGAACCACGGCCAGCTCGTCGTGGCGGTCCTCGGTGAGGACGAGCTCGCGGCGACCATCGCGTCGGTGCTGAGCAGCCGCACCGTCAACGGCAAGCCCGTCTTCATCCGCTT
>DATJXF010000141.1:0-43446 GCA_035500415.1 Candidatus Acidiferrales bacterium
CGAGGACGACCTCGCCGCGGCGATCGCGAGCGTGCTCAGCACGCGCAGCGTGAACGGCAAGCCGGTGTTCGTCCGCTTCGCGCGCCGCCCGCAGGACGTGCGCGGCTGCCAGATCGTCTACATCGCGGGCTCCGAGATCGCGCACCAGGGCGAGATCGTCGAAGCGCTCAAGGGCACGCCGACGCTCACGCTCGCCGATCTCGACGGCTTCGCGACCCACGGCGGCATGGTCGACTTCACCGGCGTCGCGCCCAACCTGCGCTTCGAGATCTGCCTCGCGCGCGCCGACGAGGCCGGTCTCAAGATCAGCTCGCGGCTGCTCTCCCTGGCGCACGTCGTCACGCCCTCGCCCTGACCATGCGCTCCCTGCTCGCGAACCTCTCGCTGCGCCGCAAGCTGACGCTCGTCGCGATGACGACGTCGGTGACCGCTCTCGTGCTGGCCTGCTTCGCCGTGCTCGGCCTCGATCAGTGGACGTTCCGGCGCTCGATGACGCGCGACCTCGCGATCCTCGCCGACGTGATCGGCGCGAACTGCACCGGCGCGCTCTCGTTCCACGATCGCGCCGCGGCGGACGAGGCGCTGAGCGCCCTGCGTGCCCAGCCGCACGTCGTCTCCGCCGGCATCTTCGACCACAACGGCGAACCGTTCGCCGAGTTCGAGCGCGGCGGCAGGGGCACGCGCCTCACGCCGCGGCACGTCGGAGCCCGCGGCGAGTCGCGTGGTGACGACTGGCTCGCGACGACGCGCGACATCCGCCTCGACGGCGAGGTGATCGGCGCGGTCTACATCCGCATGGACCTCGACGAGCTGCGCGAGCGCGAGCGGCGCTACCTCGGCATCCTCGGCGCGGTGTTCGTCGCGGCCTCGCTCCTCGCGCTGCTGCTCGCCGGTCAGCTCCAGCGGCTCATCTCGGGCCCCATCCTCGCGCTCGCCGCGGTCATGCGCCGCGTCGTGGACCAGCACGACTTCGCCGTGCGCGCGCCGCGCGCCGGTTCGGACGAGATCGGCGCGCTCGTCGACGGCTTCAACGAGATGCTGTCCAAGATCGAGCGGGACGACGAGGCGCTGCGCCGCCACCGACAGGAGCTCGAGGCCGAGGTCGAGGAGCGCACGCGCGAGCTGCGCAACACCAACCAGGCGCTGCTGACCGCGAAGGACGCCGCCGAAGCGGCGAACCGCGCGAAGAGCGATTTCCTCGCGACCATGAGCCACGAGATCCGCACGCCGATGAACGGCGTGCTCGGCATGCTCGGCCTGCTGCTCGACACGACGCTCGACGCCGAGCAGCGCGACTTCGCCGAGACCTCGCGCTCCTCGGCGGAGGCGCTGCTCGCGATCATCAACGACATCCTCGACTTCTCGAAGATCGAGGCCGGCAAGCTCACGGTCGAGCCGCTGCCGTTCGACCTGCGCGTCGCGGTCGAGGAGGTCGCCGAGCTGCTCTCCTCGCGCGCGTGCGACAAGAGCCTCGAGCTCGTCGTGCGCTACGCGCCCGGCACGCCGCACCGCCTGATCGGCGATCCCGGCCGCATCCGCCAGATCCTCATGAACCTCGCGGGCAACGCGATCAAGTTCACCGAGACCGGCCACGTCTTCATCGCCGTCGAGGCGATCGCCGTGACCGAAGCGGACGCGCAGATCCGCATCGCGGTCGAGGACAGCGGCATCGGCATTCCCGCCGACAAGCTGCCGCTGCTCTTCAACCGCTTCCAGCAGGCCGACACGAGCACGACGCGGCGCTTCGGCGGCACCGGGCTCGGGCTCGCGATCGCGCGCCAGCTCGCCCAGCTCATGGGCGGCGACATCACGGCGTCGAGCGTCGCGGGCGTGGGCTCGACGTTCACCGCGACGCTGCGGCTGCCGGTCGATCACGACGCGCGGCTCGAGAAGTTCTCGCGCCTGCCGCTCGAGGACGTGCGCGCGCTCATCGTCGACGACCACGAGGTCAATCGCCGCGTGCTCACCGAGCAGCTCGCGAGCTTCGGCATGCGCGTCGACGCCGCCTCGTCGGGCCAGGAGGCGCTCACGCTCCTGCGTGCGGCGGCACGCACGGCGGATCCGTACCGGCTCGCGCTGCTCGATCACCTGATGCCCGAGATGGACGGCGAGGAGCTCGGCTGGCGGATCCGCGCCGACCGCGCGATCGCGCACGTCGCGATGGTGCTGTTCACGAGCAGCGGCCGGCGCGGCGAGGCGAAGCGCTTCGCCGAGCTCGGCTTCGACGGCTACCTCGTCAAGCCGCTCAAGCCCTCGCTGCTCCAGGACGCGCTCGCGGTCGTGCTGGGCTCGCGCGAGGCCGAGGGCGCGAGCGGCTTCATCACGCGCCACCTGCTCGCCGAGGATGCGGCGCAGCCCGACCGAGCGGTCTCGCCCGAGGTCGCCCACGCGCGCGTGCTCGTCGTCGAGGACAACGCGGTCAACGTCAAGGTCGCGACGCGCATGCTCGCCAAGTACGGCTGCCGCGTCGACGTCGCGGCGAACGGCCGCGAGGCGCTCGAGCTCTTCGGCCAGCTGCCCTACGACATCGTCTACATGGACTGCCAGATGCCGGTGATGGACGGCTTCGAGGCGACGCAGGAGATCCGCCGCCTCGAAGCCGGCGGTCGCCGCACCCCGGTCGTCGCGCTCACCGCGAACGCGATGGCCGGCGACCGCGAGCGCTGCCTCGCGGCCGGCATGGACGATTTCATCTCGAAGCCCATCCAGGAGGAGGCGCTCGCCGCCTCGCTCGAACGCTGGCTGGGGGGGCCGCGCGCACGCGCGGCGTGAAGGACCGCTCCCGCGGCGCGCAGAACGCGGCGCGGGACTCACCAGGGGAGACTCTCGACATGGTGTCCGCACTCGGCCTTTACATCGCACCGGTTCCCGTTCCGATCGGCGTCCTCTCGCCCGCCGACGGCACGGCGGCGCCGGCCGCGAACGGCAACACGCCCTCGCCCGCGAGCGGCACGTCCGCGCCCGCGGCAGGCGCCGCGCTCGACGCGACGCGGCAGGTCTCGGGCGAGCTCGACCTGACGACCCGGGACGGCGACACGGTGGAGATCTCGGCGAGCTTCGCCGCTTCGCTCACCTACCGGCCGGGCGCGACGTCCACGCCCGGCTCGCTCGTCGTGAAGGGCCAGCAGGGCGTCTCGGTCACGGTTTCGGGTTCGCTCGATCCGCGCGAGCGGCACGACATCGGCCGCATCGTGCGCCGCTTCCTGCACGACCTGCAGACGGCGCTGCAGGGCGGCCCGACCTCGCTCGCGAACCTCGAGCGCGTCGGCGGCCGTTCGCTCGCGAGCCTCGCCGCGACGATCCAGACGAGCACGACCCTCGACGCATCGAACGGCGCGTCGAGTGCCCCCGGCGCCGCTGCGACCGACGGCGCGAGCGCGGCATCCGACGTCGCGCCGCCCGCCTCCACCGCGACGGCGCAGCCCGCTTCGCCCTCTGCCATCGCCGCCTGACCCGGGAGATCCCGCACGGCCGCCGGACAGCGCTCGCCCGGCGGCCGCCGCGTTTGCGGGCGGTTTCGCGGCCCTCTACCATGCGTTGCCTCGTTCGCAGCCCAACTCAACGGAGAACGTCCATGCGCGCGTTGGATCGGCTGAAGGCCCGCTTGATCGAGATCGACGACGTGAACGGTGCGGCCTCGCTCCTGCGCTGGGACCAGATGACCTACATGCCGCCCGGCGGGGCGACCGCGCGCGGCCGCCAGCTCGCGACGCTCGCGCGCCTGGCGCACGAGCAGTTCACGGCGCCCGAGACGGGCGCCCTGCTCGAGGCGGCCGAACGCGAGACGGCGGGCCTGCCTTACGACTCCGACGAGGCGTCGCTGACGCGCGTCACGCGCCGGCTGTTCGACCAGTCGGTCAAGGTGCCGGCGGCGCTCGTCGCGGAGTTCAACGATCACGCCACGCGGATCTACCAGGCGTGGACCGTGGCGCGGCCCGCGAACGACTTCGAGTCCCTGCGCCCGCTGCTCGAGAAGACGCTCGAGCTGAGCCGGCGCCAGGCCAACTGCTTCCCCGGCTACGAGAGCATCGCCGATCCGCTGATCGAGCTCTTCGACTTCGGCCTCAAGGCCTCGAGCGTGCGCACCATCTTCTCCGGATTGCGTGCGCGGCTGGTTCCGCTCGTGCGGGCGATCACGTCACGGACGCCGCCGGACGACGCGTGCGTCAGGCAGTACGCGCCGCACGACGAGCAGATCGCGTTCGGCGTCGACGTCATCCGATCGTTCGGCTACGACTTCGAGCGCGGCCGCCAGGACGAGACGCACCATCCGTTCATGACCAAGTTCTCGCTCGGCGACGTGCGCATCCTGACGCGCGTGCGCGACGACGACATGACGGACGCGCTGTTCTCGACGCTCCACGAGTGCGGCCACGCGCTCTACGAGCAGGGCATCCGCATGGAGCTCGAGGGCACGCCGCTCGCGGGCGGCACGTCGTCGGGCGTTCACGAGAGCCAGTCGCGCCTGTGGGAGAACCTGGTCGGCCGCAGCCGCGGCCTCTGGGAGCACTTCTATCCGCGGCTCGTGAAGCGCTTCCCGCAGCAGCTGGGCGCGGTGCCGCTCGAGACGTTTTACCGCGCGATCAACAAGGTCGAACGCTCGCTGATCCGCGTCGACGCCGACGAGGTGACGTACAACCTGCACGTCATGCTGCGCTTCGACCTCGAGATCGACCTGCTCGAGGGCCGGCTCGCGGTGAAGGACCTGCCGCGCGTCTGGCGCGAGCGCTTCGAGGCGGATCTGGGGATCGCGGTGCCGGACGATCGCCGCGGCGTGCTGCAGGACGTGCACTGGTACTCGGGCCCGATCGGAGGCGTGTTCCAGGGCTACACGCTCGGGAACATCATGAGCGCGCAGTTCTTCGACGCCGCCGTGCGCGCGCACGGCGAGATCCCGGCGCAGATCGCCTCGGGACGCTTCGACACGCTGCGCGGCTGGCTGCGCGACAACGTCTACCAGCACGGCAGCAAGCTGACCGCAGACGAGGTGCTGCAGCGCGCGACCGGCTCGGCGATGTCGATCGAGCCCTACATGAATTACCTCTGGGGCAAGTACCAGCCGCTCTACGCGCTCGAGGCGCACGAGCGCCAGGCCGCGCCGGTCGCGTAGCGCCCGAGTCCGACCGCGCGGAACGCCCGCCGGCGCTCAACCTTCGCGGTGCACCGTCTCGGGCGAGAACGCGGGCAGGCAGACCGCCACGTACTCCGCACCCTCGGGATCGGGCGTGCTGTAGCGCACGCGCTCGCCGGCACGCGTCAGCACCGCCTCGCCCGCGCGCACGTCGATGGCGCCGCCGTCGTGCTCGACGTGGAGCCGGCCCCGCAGCACGACCGTGTACTCGTCGAACTCGGGGCGCTGCGCGGGTTCGACCCAGCCGCCCGGGCTGCGCATGTGCGCGACGCTGAGGCCGGCATCGCGCGTGTTGACGCGGCCGAAGTACTCGTCGATGCGCTTGGGACGGTTGCCGGCGCTCTCGACCGTCGTGGGCGCCGGAACGTGGACGGGCACGCGCGTCACTCGGTGAGCGGCTTGGCCCACGCCGAGCCCCAGATCCGCTGCGAGTGCGCGTCGCGGCCGCAGCCCTCGCGGTAGTCGCGGTAGCGCTCGGGGTTCTTGCGCGCGTAGTGCTGGTGGTAGTCCTCGGCCGGCCAGAACGTCGCGGCGGGCAGGATCCGGGTGGCGATGGGCGCGTGGAGCACGCCCGACTTCTCGAGCCGCGCCTTGGATGCGAGCGCCGCGGCTCGCTGCGCATCGTCGTGCACGAAGATCGCGGAGTGATAGCTCTCGCCGATATCGCAGAACTGCCCGTCGGCCTGCGTCGGATCGATGCTGTGCCAGTAACGATCGAGCAGCTGGTCGTACGTCACGAGCGCCGGGTCGTACTCGATCTGCAGCGTCTCCATGTGCCCCGTCGTCTCCGTGCTCACGTCCTCGTACGTCGGGTGCTGAGTCGTTCCGCCGCAGTAGCCGACGGTGAGGTTCCTGACGCCGCGGAAGCCGTCGAACTGCGTCTCCATCGACCAGAAACAGCCGCCCGCGAACGTGGCGAGCGCCGTCTTGTGCGCGGCGGGCTTCGCCGCCGGCGCGTCGGCGAGCGCGGTGCCCGCTGCGGTGGTGAGCGCGGCGAGGAGGAACGTGGCGGCGAGCGGTGCGAGCAGCGGGCGAAACGACATGAGGACGACCTCCGGACACGGGCCTGACGCGCGTGGCTGCGCGTCTCGCCGCATTCTACGCCGGAAGCGCCGGGGCGTGACGCGCACCGGATCCGCACCCGGGTCCGCACCCGGGCCCGCACCCGGGTCCGCACCCGGGCCCGCACCCGGGCCCGCACCCGGGCCCGCACCGGAGGGAATGCTAGATTGCGGCCCGAAATGCCGGAGTATCCCGATCTCACCGTCTACGTCGAGCACCTCTCGCGCCGCCTCGTCGGCACGAGGCTCGAGCGTGCGCTCGTCTCCGGCCCGAACCTGCTGCGCACGTTCGAGCCCCCGCTCGATGCGCTCGGGGGCCGCGAGGTCGAGCGCGTCACGCGGCTCGGCAAGCGGATCGTCACGTCGTTCGCGGGCGATCTCCACCTCGCGCTGCACCTGATGATCGCCGGGCGGCTGCACTGGGCCAAGCCCGGGCGGGCGCCGCGCGGACGGCGTCCGCTCGCGCGTCTCGAGTTCACGAGCGGCGTGCTCAGCCTCACCGAGGCGGGCACGCGTCACCGGGCCGCGCTCCACGTGCTTGCCGGCGCGTCGGGGCTCGCCTCGCTCGACGCCGGCGGGCTCGAAGTGATGGACGCGACGCTCGAGGCCTTCGCCGCGCGGCTGCGATCCGAGGACCACACGCTCAAGCGCGCGCTCACCGATCCGCGTCTCTTCGCCGCGATCGGCAACGCCTACTCCGACGAGATCCTCCACCGCGCACGGCTCTCGCCGCTCAAACGCACGCCCCAGCTCGCCGACGAGGAGACCGCGCGGCTGTACGAGGCGGTGCGCACGACGCTGCGCGAGTGGACCGAGCGGCTGCGCGCCCAGTCGGGCGATGCATTCCCCGAGGGCGTCACGGCGTTCCGCGGCGCGATGGCCGTGCACGGGCGCTACCGCCAGCCGTGCCCCGACTGCGGCGCACCGGTCCAGCGCATCCGCTACGCCGGGAACGAGACCAACTATTGCGCGCGCTGCCAGACCGGCGGCCGGCTGCTCGCCGATCGCGCGCTCTCGCGGCTGCTGCGCTCGGACTGGCCGCGCACGCTCGAGGAGCTCGAAGAGGGCCGCGGAGGCTAGCGGCAAGGACTCCGGCGCGGCAGCACGATGCGTGCGAGCCGCGCACCTCCGCCCTGCTCGAGGCGTGCGCAGTAGATCCCGGGCGCGAGCGCAGCCGTCTCGGGAATCGCGGTGAGCTTCGGGCCCGAGTCGCCGCGCAGCGCGCGCGCCACTCGACCGAAACCGCTTGGTGGCGCACTGCCTCCTGGCCGTTCGTTCGCGCCGTTGGCAGGACTTGAGTCCGCCGCCGTCCGCAGTTGAGCGGTCCCTCGATCTCCGGGAATGGCGCCTGTTCAGCTCACGGAACCGCGACGCTTGTTGCGGGACGCCGCAGCCACACGCGCGGAGGTGGCAGACCTCTCGCCCGCATGCGCCGCCGCCTCGCAGGCCAGCGCGAGCGCCGCGCGAACGTGCGCGGTCGCCGCGTGCTCGAGGATCACGTTCGTGCATCCCCGCTCGCCCCACGCACCCTTCACGGGCACGAACGCATCGGGCGCCTGCCCGACAAAAGCGGCTTGTGCTTCGGGGCTCAGCTTGACCATGGCCCAGCCGCGCCGCGGATAACCCAGGGTCGCGAAGACCCGGCGCCCCACCCGAAAATCCGGGTGACCCTGGTGTTCGCCCTCTTCCGCGCCCGAAAGACTCAGCGCAAGTCTGCGGAACGTGCCCTCGGTCATGGGCCCGGGCGGGAGCCGTGCTCCCGGCGTGTTCCGCGCCGTCCGCGGCGATCCAGGTCCGCCGGGAACGCTTCGGAGTTTCCCATCGGCTTCAACCTGAAGTTCTCCTTCCCCGCGCGGGGCGAACTCAGTCCACTCCGAGACCGCCCGGATGAGTCCGCGTCCGGTCGGTCGCGCGAGAAGCGAAACCGCCCGGTGGCGTCCTGCCTCCGGGCGGCTCGTTCGCGCGGTGTCGCGGGCCTGAGTCCGCCCCCGGTCGCGCGAGACGCCGGGATACTAACCCGTCTCGCCGATCGTGTCCGCAAGCACCGTCGCGCGGTCGTGCGAGACCTCGAAGAAGCCTCCGCTCACCTGCCAGTGCTGCTCGGCCCCGCCCTTCGCGCGCGCGGTCAGCTTGCCGGACGTGAGCGCGGTGACGAGCGCGGCGTGGTGCGCGAGCACGCCGACGTAGCCTTCGGTGCCCGGCGCCTGAACGTACTCGACCTCGCCCTCGTAGATCGTCTGCTCGGGCGTGAGGATCGAGAGCTGGAAGCTCGCGGCCACTAGACGGTCGCCTTCATCTTCTCGGCCGCCTCGATCACCTCGTCGATGCCGCCCTTCATGTAGAACGCCTGCTCGGGCAGCTCGTCGAGCTCGCCGTCGACGATGCGCTTGAAGCTCTTCACGGTGTCCGCGAGCTTCACGTACTTGCCCTGCGCGCCGGTGAAGGCCTCGGCGACGAAGAACGGTTGCGACAGGAAGCGCTGGATGCGGCGCGCGCGCGCGACCGTGACCTTGTCGTCGTCCGAGAGCTCGTCCATGCCGAGGATCGCGATGATGTCCTGGAGATCCTTGTAGCGCTGCAGGATCCGCTGCACCGAGCGAGCCGTCTGGTAGTGCTCCTCGCCGACGATCGCGGGATCGAGGATGCGGCTCGTCGAGGCGAGCGGATCGACGGCGGGGTAGATGCCGAGCTCGGAGATCGCGCGATCGAGCACGGTGGTGGCGTCGAGGTGCGAGAACGCCGTCGCGGGCGCGGGATCGGTGAGGTCGTCGGCGGGCACGTAGATCGCCTGCACCGACGTGATCGAGCCCTTGCGCGTCGTGGTGATCCGCTCCTGGAGCGCGCCCATCTCGGTCGAGAGCGTCGGCTGGTAGCCCACGGCGCTCGGCATGCGGCCGAGCAGCGCGGATACCTCGGAGCCGGCCTGCGTGAAGCGGAAGATGTTGTCGACGAAGAAGAGCACGTCCTTGCCCTGCTCGTCGCGGAAGTACTCCGCCATCGTGACGCCGGTGAGCCCGACGCGCAGGCGCGCACCCGGCGGCTCGTTCATCTGGCCGAACACCATCACGGTCTTCGCGATGACGCCTGACTCGGTCATCTCGCGATAGAGATCGTTCCCCTCGCGCGTGCGCTCGCCCACGCCCGCGAACACCGAGTAGCCGCCGTGCTGGGTGGCGATGTTGCGGATGAGCTCCTGAATGAGCACGGTCTTGCCGACGCCCGCGCCGCCGAAGAGCCCGACCTTGCCGCCGCGCTGGTAGGGCGCGAGCAGGTCGACGACCTTGATGCCGGTCTCAAAGAGCTGCTTCTGCGTCTCCTGCTCGTCGAAAGCCGGCGCCGAGCGATGGATCGGCATGCGCTTCGTGTCCGCCGGGATCGGCGGCTTGCCGTCGATTGTGTCGCCGGTGAGGTTGAAGATGCGGCCGAGGCCGATCTCGCCGACCGGCACGGCGATCGGCGCGCCGGTGTCGGTCGCCTTCATGCCGCGCACGAGGCCGTCGGTCGAGTCCATGGCGATGCAGCGGACGACGTTGTCGCCCACGTGCAGCGCGACCTCGACGGTGAGGTGGATGCCGCGCGCGCCGTCCTCGATGACGATGGCGTTGTAGATCTTCGGCAGCTGATCCGGCTCGAACGCCACGTCCACCGTGGGGCCGATGACCTGGACGACTTTTCCGACGTTCATGCTGCAGCTCCTCTATTTCAGCGCTTCGGCGCCGCCGACCAGCTCCGCGATCTCGCGGGTGATGGCCGCCTGGCGGAGACGGTTCCGGGTGAGGGTGAGCGAGTCGACGAGCTCGCCCGCGTTCTTGCGCGCGGCGCCCATCGCGACCATGCGCGCGGAGTGTTCGGCCGCGAACGAATCCGCCATCGCGGCGTAGAGCTTCGCGGTGGCGTAGCGCGGCAGCAGCTCGGCGAAGAGGTGCTCGGCGTCGGGCTCGAAGATGAAGTTCGCGTCCGCGCTCCCGGTCTTGCGGCCCGCGCCGATCGGCAGGAACACCTCGGTTTCGACGCGGCGCACGAGAGCGTTGACCATGTGCGTGTAGAGCACCTCGACGCGGTCGACCTCGCCCGAGAGGAACAGCGCGACGAGCTCGTCGGTCAGCCGGCGCGCGAGCTCGAGGTTCGCCTCGCCGGGGAGCTCGGCGTGCGCGGCGTGGAGCGCATAGCCGCGGCGGCGGAAGTAGTCGCGGCCCTTGCGGCCGAGCGTCACGAGCCTGACCGAGCCCGCGGGGCGGGTGCGCAGGATCGCCTCGGCAACGCGCACGACGTTCGTGCTGTAGGTGCCGGCGAAACCCCGATCGGCGGTGATGACGAGGAGCGCGGACTGCTTCACCTCGCGCGTCTCGAACAGCGGGTTCTCGAGGTCCGCGGCCGCGCCCGCGAGGTGGTCGAGCATCTCGGTGATCTTGCGCGCGTAGGGCCGCGACGCATGGGCGCGCGCCTGGGCACGCCGAAGCTTGGCCGCGGACACCATCTCCATGGCCTTGAAGATCTGCTGCATGCTCTTGGTGGCGCGGATGCGCCGCCGGATGTCCTTGAGGGACGCCATCGCCTCGCGCCTAGCTCTTGAATGCGCTCTTGAACGCCTTGCACGCCTCGTGCAGGCGCTTTTCGTCCTCGGGCGAGATCGCCTTCGCCGTGCGCACGTTGTGCGGAACCTCGGCGTACTTCTGGTTCACGAACGCGAGCCACTCGGTCTCGAAGCGACGCACCGCGGCAACCGGCACGTCGTCGAGGTAGCCGTTCGTGCCCGCCCAGATCGAGATCACCTGCGCCTCGACCGCCATCGGCTGGAACTGGCCCTGCTTCAGGAGCTCGACCATGCGCTCGCCGCGCGTGATCTGCGCTTGCGTCGCCTTGTCGAGGTCCGAGCCAAACTGCGCGAACGCCGCCAGCGCGCGGTACTGCGCGAGGTCGAGCCGCAGGCGCCCCGCGACCTGGCGCATCGCCTTGATCTGGGCGTTGCCGCCCACGCGCGACACCGAGATGCCGACGTTGATCGCGGGCCGCACGCCCGAGTAGAACAGGTCGCCCTCGAGGAAGATCTGTCCGTCGGTGATCGAGATGACGTTGGTCGGGATGTACGCCGAAACGTCTCCGGCCTGCGTCTCGATGAACGGCAGGGCGGTGAGCGAGCCGCCGCCCTTTTCGTCCGAGAGCTTGCAGGCGCGCTCGAGCAGCCGCGAGTGGAGGTAGAAGACGTCGCCCGGGAACGCCTCGCGCCCCGGCGGCCGGCGCAGCAACAGCGCGAGCTGGCGGTAGGCGTTCGCGTGCTTCGAGAGGTCGTCGTAGACGCACAGCACGTGGCCGCCCGCATACGTGAACGCCTCGCCCATCGCGACGCCGGCGTAGGGCGCGATGTACTGCAGCGGCGCGGACTCCGACGCCGATGCGGTGACCACGATCGTGTACTCCATCGCGCCGTGCTTCTCGAACGTTCCGACCACGTTCGCGACCGTCGACTCCTTCTGGCCGATCGCGACGTAGATGCAGATGACGCCCGTGCCCTTCTGGTTGAGGATCGTGTCGACCGCGATCGTGGTCTTGCCGGTCTGGCGGTCGCCGATGATGAGCTCGCGCTGACCGCGCCCGATCGGGATCATCGAGTCGATCGCCTTGATGCCGGTCTGGAGCGGCTCCTTCACGGGCTGGCGCTCGATCACGCCCGGCGCCTTGAACTCGACGTTGCGGAACTGCTCCGTCGCGATCGGGCCCTTGCCGTCGACCGGCTGGCCGAGCGCATTGACGACGCGGCCGACCAGTGCCGGGCCGACCGGCACCGAGGCGATGCGGTTCGTGCGCTCGACGCGGTCGCCCTCTGCGATGTTCTTGTCGGAGCCGAAGAGCACGACACCGACGTTGTCCTCCTCGAGGTTGAGGACCATGCCCATGACGTCGCCGGGGAACTTGATCAGCTCGCCCGCCATGGCGTCCTCGAGGCCCCAGATGCGCGCGATGCCGTCGCCGACCGACAGCACCGTGCCCACGCTCTTGGTCTCGAGCTTGGTCTCGTAGCGTTCGAGTTCCTGCGCCAGGACGGCGCTCACTTCTTCCGGTCGAAAGCTCATGCGAAAATGCCCCGTGACGTGAGGGTGAAGAGGTCGCGCGTGGTCACACGCGGAGTTCGTAGAGCTGGTCCGCGATCGTCTCGAGCTGGCTGCGGACGCTGAGGTCGAGGATGCGGTCGCCGACGCGCGCGTAGGCGCCGCCGATGAGCGACGGGTCCACTTCGTTCGAGAGCACGATCGGGCCGCCCGTCCAGCGCTGGAGCCCCGCGCGCACGCGCTCGAGCTCCGCCGCGCCGAACGCGATCGCGCTCACGACGCGCGCGTGCTGCAGCCCCTTCGCGCGCTCGACGAGGGCCGCGAAGTCGCGCGCGATGTCGCCGACGATCGCGAGCCGCTTCTTGCGCAGCAGCAGGTCCGCGAACACGACGATCGCGCGCACGGCGCGGCCGTCGAGGCCGCGGCGGAGCAGCTCGCGCTTGTCGGCCGGAGCGATCTTCGGGTGCGAGAGGAGCTGCTCGAGCCGCGTGCCGGGCGCGACGAGCTCGGCGAGCGAGTCGAGATCGGCCTGCGTGCGGTCGAGCTGCTCGATCATCTGGGCGTGCGCGAGCCGGCCCCGCCGGGCCTCGTACTCGACGAGGAGCTGCAGGGCCCGGGCGTAGCGGCCCGCGACGCTCGCATCCTTCATCGCAGCGCCCCGACCTGGTCGATGAACTCGCCCGCGAGCCTGCGCTGCGCGGGATCGTCGAGCTTCGTGCGGAGGATCTTCTCGGCGGTGCGGATCGAGAGCCCGACGACCTGCTCCTTGAGCAGCTCGCGCGCCTTGTCGCGCTCGCGTACCACCTCGTCCTCGGCGCGCTTGAGGCGTTCCTGCGCCTCCTGCTGCGCCTGCGCCTTGATCTCGCCCGCCACGCGCTGGCCTTCCGCGATGGCTTCCTGCAGCCGCGCGCGCGCGTGGGCCTCGACGGTGCGCAGATCGGCCTCGTACTTCGCCTTGAGCTGCTCGGCCTCGGCCTTGCGGCGCTCGGCGTCGGCGAACTGGCCCGCGATGCCCTGACGGCGCTGCTCGAGCCCGTGGAGCACCGGGCCCCACGCCCACTTGCGCAGCCCCCAGAGCAGCAAGAGGAACCCGAGGATCTGCGTGCCGACGAGCCGGATGTCGATGAGGTTCATGCGGACTCCTGCGCGGCGCCGCGGGAAGACGGCGGACGCCGCAGCGGATCGACGGTCGTCAGATCTTGGGCGAGAGCAGGAACATGGTGACGAAGGCGTAGATCGTCAGCGCCTCGGCGAGCGCGGCGACGATGATCATCGCGACCTGGATCCTCGCCGTGGCTTCCGGCTGGCGGCCGATCGCCTGCATGGCGCCCTGGCCGATGAGGCCGAGGCCGATGCCCGAGCCGATCGCAGCGATGCCGATGCCGATGGGCAGACCGAGTGAAAGTGCAGCGTGCGTATCCATGGAACCGACCTCCTGGTTTAGTGGGCGTGAGTCGCCTCCGCCTCGTGGCCCGACTCGTGGTGCTCGTGGGGCAGCATGAGGAGGAGGTAGATCGTGGTGAGCACGGTGAAGACCATCGCCTGCAGGGCGCTGCCGAGCAGGGCGAGCGGGAAGAACAGCGCGTGGATCGGCAGTCCGAACGGCAGGTGAAGGCCCGAGAGGATCGAGATGCCGAGCGTGGCGAACGCGACGAGCAGCATGTCCTCGCCGAAGATGTTGCCGAAGAGCCGGCACGAGAGCGAGATCGGCTTGGCGAGCTCGCCGAGCAGGTGGATCGGCAGCATGAGCGGCGCGAGCACCCAGCCGGTGACGTCGCGCGGATTGCCGAGCATGTGGTCGAACCAGCCGACGACGCCCAGCTCCCGGAATCCCGTGTACTGCACGTAGACGAACACGGTGAGCG
Organism: Candidatus Acidiferrales bacterium; assembly: GCA_035500415.1. Lineage (GTDB taxonomy): Bacteria > Eisenbacteria > RBG-16-71-46 > RBG-16-71-46 > RBG-16-71-46 > CAIXRL01. Next base: position 14,105 of record DATJXF010000141.1, read on the forward strand.
CGAGCGCGACCGTGACGTTGAGGCTCGAGGTCGGCGAGTGCATGAGCGGGATCAGGCCGAACAGGTTCATCGCGAAGATGTAGAGGAAGAGCGTGCCGAGGAACGGCACGTAGCGTGGCCCGTATTTGGGCCCGAGGATGCCGACCACGAAGTCGTGGATGTACTCGACGATCCACTCGACCAGGTTCTGCAGCGGCGTCGGGATCCGCTGGGGCTTGCGGCCCGCGAGCCAGGCCAGGAAGGCCAGCAACGCGGCGATGAAGATCGCGAACAGGACCGCCTCGTACTGCACGACCCACTCGACCCAGCGGGCGTGCGGCGCCGAGGCTTCGAGCAGCGAGACGAGCGTCGGGAAGCCGATGTCCTTCCGGGTTTCGGGATTGGCGCGTGCCGCGCCCGGGACGTTGACCGGAGCGGCCAGGGGCGCGTCCTCGACGTGCGGCGCCGCGTGGGCGCGCGCCCACGCGCCCGCGCCCAGCCAGGCGAGCACGACGAGCGCACCGACCACGAACGCGCCGCGCCAGCGCGAACGCGTGAGCGTCGCCCACGCGCGGCTCCCGAGCAGGAGCGTCGAGCAGGCCTTGAGGAGCAGCACGGCGAACGGCAGCAGAAAGCCCGCCATGAGCCACGCCGGAGGCAGGACCCGAAGCAGCAGCCAGCCGGCGCCCAAGAGAAGCGGCGTGCCGACGAGGCCAGCTGCGGCGCGCTTGACGGCGGGCGCCGTGCCACGGTCCGGCGAGAGCAGCCCGGTGACGACGAGCCGCACGAGCTCCAGGTTCAGCAGGCTCGCGAGGACGCCCGCGAACAGCCCGCCCGCGGGCAGCACGGCTCCCGCGCTCATCGCGAGGAGCGAGGCGACGCAGCCCGCGACGAACGACGAGCGGCGTAAACGTGCGAGGAATTCGAGTCCCATGCTGGCGGCGGCCAGACCTCAGCGAGGGGCTAGCCGGAATCGCTCTCCTGATCTTCGGATTGAGCCTTGCGGACGATCAGCCAGGTCTCGCGACCGGCGGCGGCGAAGCCCAGGAACACGCCAACGAGCGAGAGCCAGGGAGTGGTCTTGAGCCAGTGATCCGCGGCCCTGCCCAGGAAGAACCCGACGAGGGGCGAGACGATGAGCAGGGACGGGATGGCGAGCAGCATGCCAGCGGACCGAAGCCCCGAGCGGTCGGGTTTCCGCCCGCTGGTTCGACTCATGCGGCGCGCCCCAGTGAAAGTTTTCACAAGCGCTCGGCGACCCGACCCTGATGCACGGATGCCGAGAAAGCCGCGACAAGGTAGGGGAACGCAACGGGCCGGTCAAGCTGCGCCCGAGCCGCGCCCCGAGCGGGCGAAACGCGCGTCCGAGGCGCCCGGGGCCACGCCGTGCCCGCGGCCTTTGCGCGCGGCTCGCAGGGCGCCCGCTGTGGCTGGCGCGGGCCGAAAGGCATCCCGTAAGGTCGGGGCATGCCCCCCGTTCGCAGCCATCAGATCGAGGTCTACGTGTTCCGCCGGCGCGGCCGGCGCACGGAGTTCCTGCTCGTCCGCCGCAGCCGCGAGCGCACGCTTCCGGGCGTCTGGCAGCCGGTGACGGGCGGCATCGAGCGGCGCGAGGTCGCGTGGCGCGCGGCGGCGCGCGAAGTGCTCGAGGAGACGGGCTTGCGGCCGCTGCGCTGGTGGGCACTCGAGCATCTCACCGTCTACTACGAACCCGCCCGCGACGCGGTTCACGCGGTGCCGCTGTTCGCGGCCGAGGTGGCGGCGGCCGACACCGTTCAGCTCTCGCACGAGCACGACGCGTACGCCTTCCTTCCGGGCGCCACCGCGGCGAGGCGCGTGCACTGGGCGTCGCAACGCATCGCCTTCGACGCGGTGCGCGCCGAGGTGCTCGCGCGTCCGGGCTCGAACTCCGCCCCGCACGCCCGCGAGATCACCGCGCGCATCGCGGGCCTCGCACTCGGCACGCGGCCGTCCCGGACCACGCCTGCCGCACGCGCGACGCGCCGCGGCGCCAGAGGCTAGGAGAACCCATGGCCAGCAACAGCTCGTTCGACGTCACGACCGGCGTCGATCTCATGGAAGTCCACAACGCCGTCGATCAGGCGACCAAGGAGATCACGCAGCGCTACGACTTCAAGGGTGTGAAGGCCGAGATCGCGCTCGATCCCAAGGAGAAGCGCATCACGCTCGCCGCGCCGGACGAGTACAAGCTGACCGCGATCTGGGACGTGCTCCAGTCGAAGCTCGTCAAACGCAAGGTGCCGCTCAAGAACGTGAAGCCCGGCAAGGCCGAACCCGCGGCGGCGGGTGCGCTCCGGCAGACGATCGAGCTCCAGCAGGGGCTCACGTCGGAGATGTGCCGCGACGTCGTGCGTGTGCTCAAGGAGGCGAAGCTCAAGCGCGTGCAGGCCGCGATCCAGGGCGACGCCGTGCGCATCAGCTCGCCGAGCAAGGACGACCTGCAGGGCGCGATCGCACTGCTGCGCCAGCACGACTTCGGCGCCGAGCTCAAGTTCGAGAACTTTCGCACCAACTAGGAAGAGAAACGTGCACACGACGTGGCAGCAGGACGGCTTCACGATCAGCACCGACCCCGCGCGGCTCGATCTCACGATGATCCACGGCTTCCTCACGACCTGCTACTGGGCGAAGGGCATCCCGCTCGAGACCGTCGAGCGCTCGCTCGAGCACGCGCTCAACTTCGGGCTGTACGAGGGCGAACGGCAGGTCGGCTTCGCGCGCGTCATCTCCGATCGCGCGACGTTCGCGTACGTGGGCGACGTGTTCGTGCTCGAGCCCTGGCGCGGCCACGGGCTCTCGAAGTGGCTGATGCGCGTGATCGTCGGCCACCCGGAGCTGCAGGGCCTGCGGCGCTGGTCGCTGCTCACGCGCGACGCACACGCGCTCTACGCACAGGTCGGTTTCACGCCGCTCGCCGCCCCCGAGCGCTGGATGGAGCGCTGGACGCCGGACGTCTACGCGCGGTAGCGGCGCGGCTCGCGCGCCCGTGGCGTGCGGCGCGCGTCAGTGCCTCGCGGGCACGAGCACGACCCGGACCTGCGTGCGGCCGCGGCAGCCGACGACGCTGTCCTCGCTTGCGAGCGCGTACCGCTGGCGGCTCCGGGTCGCGATCGAGAACGCGTAGTCGCCGCAGCGCACGGGCCCGATCGCGAACTCGCGCGGCGAGCCCATGAAGAGGTGAACGCGCGCCGCGGCCGAGTCCGGCCCGACGGCCGACAGCGTGACGTCGAAGTCCTGCTCGAGCGGACGCTCCCAGTCGACCTCGATCGTGCCGACGATGCGGCAGCTGCAGCTGTCGAGGGGCGGCGCCGCGGGCCGGATGCGCGCGGGGCGTGGCGGAGTGGCCGCGACCGGGTGCGCGGCGGTATCAGCGGGGGCCGGCCGGCGCGGCTTCGTGGCGCGCTGGGCGGCGGGCCTGGCGGCCCCGGGCGGTTTCGCGCGCGACGCCGTGACCGCCGAATCCGCGACGCCCGCGCGGTGCGCGGCCGGTTTCGTGGTGGCGGGCCTCGCCCGCGCGGTGGCGGAGTCCCCCTGCGCCGCACCCGCGCCCGGCGCCGGCATCGCCGGGGCGACCGGCGCCGTGGCCGCTGCCGTCGGCGCCTCGGGGTGCTCGACGTCGACCTCGGCGACCTCGCGCAGCGCGGCGGTCCCGCCGCCGCCGCCCGCGCCGAAGTCCGCGACGACCCACGCCGTCGCCTCGCCGCTGCACGCGAACGCGGCGATCAGCGCGTCGGTCGCATCGCGCAGGTTGCTGCGCACGCGCACGCGCGTGCCCGTCGTCGCGGCGATCTCGAGCGCGAGCGCGGACGCGCCGCCCGCGAGCGCGACGCGGCGCCCGTTCGCGCTCGCGCGCAGCTCGATCGCGAACGGCCCGCGCTCGAGGCTCGCCGCCGAGCCGATCGGCACGGTGAGCGAGTAGCGCCCGCCGGTGTCGGCGAAGGCCGACATGCTGGTCGCGCCGCGCATCTCGAGCCGCGCGCCCGCGAGCGGGCGGCCGGCCGCGTCGGTCACGCGGCCGCGCACCACGAGCGTGCGCGAATCGCCCATGCCGGCGTGCGCGGGCGCCGCCAGCGCGAGCAGCGCGGCGGCCGCCAACGCGAGCGCGGCGCGCCCGGCGCGCCTAGCGCTTCGCCAGTTCTTCGTAGAGATAGGCGCAGCTCCGCGTGCCGCCGTGGAACGAGCTGAGCGAGAACTTCTCGTTCGGCGCGTGGACCTGATCGTCGTGCAGCCCGAAGCCCATGAGGATCGACGGCAGCCCGAGCACGTCCTGGAACGTCGCCATGACCGGGATCGAGCCGCCCTCGCGGATCAGCGCCGGCGGCTTGGTCCACGCGCGTGCGAGCGCGCGCACCGCCGCCTGCATCATCGGGTGATCGGGCGCGGTGATGAACGGCACCGCGCCGTGGTCGGCCTTGATCCTGACCGTGACGCCCGGCGGCGCGAGCGCGCGCACGTGCGCCTCGTAACGCGGCAGCAGATCGTCGGGATCCTGGTCGGGGACGAGCCGCATGCTGATCTTCGCCGAGGCGACGCTCGGGAGCACGGTCTTGGCGCCGTCGCCGATGTAGCCGCCCCAGATGCCGTTGACGTCGAGCGTCGGCCGCGCGGTGATGCGCTCCATCGTCGTGAAACCCTTTTCGCCAAACGGCGCCGGCGCGCCGCTCTCCCGCAGGAAGCCCGCCTCGTCGAACGGCAGCGCGCGCATCGCCGCGCGCTCGGCGTCGGTGAGCGGACGCACGCGATCGTAGAACCCCGGCACGGTGACGCGACCGTCGGGGTCCTTAAGACCCGCGATGATCGCGGCGAGCGCGTTCGCCGGGTTCTGCACCGCGCCCCCGAACTCGCCGGAGTGCAGGTCGCGCGTCGGCCCGGTCACCTCGACCTGGGTGTAGAGCAGCCCGCGGAGCGCGTAGCAGAGCGAGGGCTGGTCGGGTCCGAGCATGCTCGTGTCGCTCACGACGATCACATCCGCGCCCAGCCGGTCCTTCCACGCGCGCAGGAACCCTTCGAGGCTCTCGCTGCCCGATTCCTCCTCGCCTTCGATCACCAGCTTCACGTTGACGGGCAGGCGCCGGTTCACCGCGAGGTGCGATGCCAGCGCCGAGAGATGCATGTAGACCTGGCCCTTGTCGTCGCACGCGCCGCGCGCGTAGAGCTTGCCGTCGCGGATCGTCGGCTCGAATGGCGGCGTGGTCCAGAGCTCGAGCGGCTCGGGCGGCTGCACGTCGTAGTGGCCATAGATCAGCACCGTGGGCGCGCCCGGCGCGCCGAGCCACTCGCCGTAGACGACCGGGTGACGCGGCGTGTCGACGACCTCGCCGCGCGTGAGCCCGATCGCGCGCAGGTGCGCCGCGACGTGTTCGGCGCAACGGCGGACGTCACCCGCGTACTGCGACTGGGCGCTGATGCTCGGGATGCGCAGCGCGGACTTGAGATCGTCGACGTAGCGATCGCGATTCAGCTCGAGATGTTGCGTCAGGGCGTCCATGAACGGAACTCCACGCCGGTGTCGATGGTCGGGAACGAGTCGGAACTGTAGCCCGGTTCGCGCGCAGGCCGCCACCGGCGGATCTCCGCGGCGGAATCGGTGCCGTGCGCGTCGCGCGCGGACGCGTCGAGCGCGGCGCGGAACCTTTACACTCCAGGAGCCCACCCGCATCATGCGCGGGCCGTTCCTTCCCGCCTCGAGGTCCGCCCGCCCATGCAGATCCGCATCCTTCGCCACGAGTGCTGCGGCCACGGCGCCTGCGTCGACATCGCGCCGAACGTGTTCGCGCTCGATTCGAAGAACCGCTCGGTCGTGCTGGACCCCGAGGCGGATCCGGCCGAGAAGGTGATGGAGGCCGCGGAGTCGTGCCCGTGCACGGCGATCGTCGTGCTCGACGACGGGGGCGCGGTCGTCTTCCCGTGAGCGCGCCACGCACGCTGACATTGCTGCCCCAGCGCTTCGCGGTCGTGCGCCTGCCCGCCGACGCGCCGCTGCCGGCGTGGGTGTTCCATGCCTCGGCGACGTACTGGAGCCTGACGCGCACGCCGCACGAGCTCTCGCTCGTCTGTCCCGAGGACGACCTGCCGCCCTCGCTCGAGACGCACGTCGAGCGGCCGTGGCGCGCTTTCGAGCTGGAGGGTCCGGTGCAGTTCGAGACGACCGGCGTGATCGCCGGGCTCGTCGCCCCGCTCGCCGCGGCCGGCGTGCCGGTGTTCGTGCTCTCGACCTACGACACCGACTACCTGCTCGTGCGCGAAGCGTTCGCGGCGCGCGCGCGGGAGATCCTCGCACGCGAGTACGACCTCCGGGCGTAGCTCCGCCCGGGAACGCCCGTTGCCCCCGGCTCACTCCGGCCTGTGGTAGAGCGACAGCTCCGGCTTCGCGTGCCGGGTCTTCAGGAGATCCGAAACCGTCGTGACGCGATAGCCGAGGCGCTGCAGCCAGTCGACGATCAGCGGCACCATCGCGAGCGTGGTGTCGGAGCGCTCGTACCACGGGTGCATGACGAGGATCGAGCCGGGCCCGAGCCAGTTGACGGTCTTCGCGACGACGCTGTCGGGGCTCGAGAGGGTCGGGAAGTCGTACGACGGATCGACGTCGAACAACGCGACGACGCGGTGCTCGTGCTTGAGCTCCTTCAGCACGGCCTCGTCGGTCTCGCCGTAGGGCGGCCGAAACAGGATGCGGCCGCGCACGCCGAGCGCGCGCAGCAGCGAGTCGGTGCGCGCAAGCTCGACCCGCACCGAATCGACCGGGATCGAGTCGAGGTGCGGATGCGTCCAGGTGTGATTGCCGAGTTCGTGGCCCGCGGCGAGCAGCCGGCCCGCGAGCTCGGGATGCAGGACCAGCTCGCTGCCGATCACGAAGAACGTGGCGTGGACGTTCCGGTGCGCGAGGATCGCCATCAGCGAATCGAACACGACGCTGTCGCGCGGGCCGTCGTCGAAGCTCAGCGCGATCACCTTCTCGGTGGTCGAAAGCCGCGCGATCGGCACGCCGACCGGGATCTTCGCGAACGCCAGCGCGGGCGGCAGCGCGAGGGCGAGGACGACGAGCCGGGCGACAAGCCGCCGGGATGTCACCCGCCGCCCGCCGCCGTGGGGACGGTGCCTTCCATGTGCTCCTTCATCACCTGCGAGAGCACCGCGCGCGGCGGGCGCACGACCTCGAGCGGGAGCGAAGCGAGCGGGGCATCGACGAGCTTCAGCTCCTCGTCGAACGCGCGCGTGCCGGGCTCGACGAAGAGGAGCCCGGTCAGCATCCGGCCCTCGGCGCGGGCCTCGTGGATCACCTTCCACGCCGCGGCGGGATCCGTCGGGTCGTAGTCGGAGCCCAGCTTTTTTAGCACGATGTGCGAGCCGTCGGGCATCGTGACCTCGCGCGTCGTGCCCGGCTCGTAGTCGACCGTGATGTCCTCGAAGTAGGGCACGTACTCGATGTCGTGCAGCGGCGCGTCGTGCTCCTTGACCGCGGCGTAGGACTTGGTCGAGCCCTCGTGGTCGGCAAACGTCACGCACGGGCTGATGACGTCGAGCACCGCGGTGCCGCGGTGCGCGAACGCCGCGCGCAGGAGCGGCCGGAGCTGCTTCTGGTCGCCCGAGAACGAGCGCGCGACGAAGCCGCAGCCGAGCTCGATCGCGAGCGCGCACAGGTCGATGGGCATAAGCCGGTTCGCCTCGCCGCCCTTGCGCGTGCTTCCGACGTCCGCCGTCGCGGAGAACTGCCCCTTCGTGAGCCCGTAGACGCCGTTGTTCTCCACGATGTAGACGACCGGGACATTGCGCCGCACGAGGTGCACGAACTGACCGATGCCGATGCTCGCGGTGTCGCCGTCGCCCGAGACGCCGATCAGCAGCAGCTCGCGGTTCGCGGCGTGGACGCCCGTCGCGATGCTCGGCATGCGGCCGTGCACGGCGTTGAAGCCGTGGGAGTGACCGAGGAAGTACGCCGGCGTCTTGCTCGAGCAGCCGATGCCGGAGAGCTTCGCGACGCGGTGGGGCTCGAGGCCCGCCTCCCACGCGGCCTGGATGATGCCGCCGGTGATCGCGTTGTGGCCGCAGCCCGGACAGAGCGTCGTCTTGCTGCCGTCGTAGTCGGCGCGCGTCAGGCCGATGCGGTTGGTCGGCTGGCCGGCGGGCGGCGTCTGGGTCGCGCTCATCGTCCCGCTCCCGCGGCGACGCCGGCGCTCACGCCGTCGACGACCGTCTGTGCGTCGAGCGGCAGACCCGTGAAGTGGAGCACGGACTCGATGCGCTCGGCGCACTCGGGCACCTCGGCGCGCAGCCGGTCCGCGAGCTGGCCGTCGCGGTTCTGCTCGATCACGACGATGCGCTCGTGAGCCCTCACGAACTCGTGGACGCGCGGGCTCAACGGCAGCGAGCGCACGCGCAGGTAGGAGGTGCGCACGCTCCCGGCCGCGAGCCGGTCGCGCGCCTCGATCATCGCCCCGTGGGACGAGCCGTACGCGATCAGGCCCACCGAAGCGCCCGCCGTCTCGCTCACCTCGGGCGCGGGCAGCAGCGTGCGCGCGCCGTCCACCTTGCGGCGCAGCCGCGCCATCACGCGTGCGTACGTGTCCGGGTTCTCGGTGTAGCGCGCCGCCTCGTCGTGACCCGAGCCGCGCGTGAAGTAGGTGCCCTTCGGGTTCCTGGTGCCGGGCAGCGTGCGGTACGGGATGCCGTCGCCGTCCACGTCGCGGTAGCGCTCGAACTTCGCGACCGATTCGAGCTCGGCGTCGGTGAGCACCTTGCCGCGGTCCCAGGCGTGCTCGGGGTACGTGAACGGCGCGCTCATCCAATTGTTCATGCCCAGGTCGAGGTCGCTCAGCACCAGCACCGGGCACTGCAGCCGCTCGGCGAAGTCGAACGCGCGGTGGCCGAACTCGAAGCACTCGCCGACCGTCGCGGGCAGCAGCACGGGGTACTGCGTGTCGCCGTGCGAGATGCCGTACGCGAACGACAGGTCGCCCTGCGCCGTGCGCGTCGGCAGCCCCGTGCTCGGGCCCACGCGCTGGATGTCCCAGACGACCGCGGGGATCTCGGCGTAGTAGCCGTAGCCGAAGAACTCGGCCATGAGCGAGATGCCGGGGCCGGACGTCGCGGTCATGGCGCGCGCGCCCGCCCAGCTCGCGCCGATCACCATGCCGATCGCGGCGATCTCGTCCTCGGCCTGCACGACCGCGTAGGTGGCGCGACCGCCCGCCTCGTCGCGGCGGAAGCGCTCGAGGTAGCCGATGAGCGCCTCGATCAGGGACGAGGACGGCGTGATCGGGTACCAGCTCACCACCGTGACGCCGCCGAACATCGCGCCCAGCGCCGCCGCCGAGTTGCCGTCGATCAGGATCCGGCCCGCGGTGAGGTTGCGCCGCTCGACACGGTACGGATCGCGCTTCGGGAGGTTCGCGGCCGCGTACGCGGCGCCGGCCCTGACCGCCGCCTGGTTGAGCGCCAGCGCCTTGGGCTTCCGGCCCAGTTGCGCGTGCAGCGCGCGGTCGATCTCGGCCATGTCGATGCCGAGGAGCTGCCCGACGACGCCGACGTAGATCATGTTGACGACCAGCCGGCGCAGCTTCACGTCGGTCGTGATCGTCTCCATGAGCTTCGCCATCGGCACGGCGTAGACGAATCGGTCGGCGGGGATCGCGGGCACCTTGATCGCGTCGTTGAGGACGATGACCGAGCCCGGGCCCATCGCCGCGACGTCGTCGACGGCGGTCTCGGCGTTCATGACCACCAGCACGTCGTTGCGGGCGCAGCGTGCGATGTAGCCGGCCTCGCTCACGCGGATCGTGAACCACGTCGGCAGCCCGGCGATGTTCGAGGGGAACAGGTTCTTCCCGCTCACCGGGACGCCCATCTGGAGGATCGCGCGCAGCAGCACGTTGTTCGCGGTCTGGCTGCCGGAGCCGTTCACGGTGGCGACGTGGATGCTGAAGTCGTTGAGCACGTGTCGTCGGATCCGCTTCGGATCCGCTCCTCGAGATGGGCTCGCCCGCGGGAGGGCCGCGGCCGGCGCGCGCCGCGGGCGTTTCCGGATGAGGCGGGCGGCAGCTCATGGACGGTACGTTTCGCCCGCGGGGCGGTCAAATTCCGGGGGCGGGGCCGCGCTTGACCGCCCCCGGCTTTGCTCTATCGTCGCCCGCATGTCGACCACCGCAGCGCGCATCGAGCCGCCCGAGGCGGTGCTGACGGCCAGCCGCGCATGGCTTGCGCCCGTGCGCGCCGCGCTGGGCCCGGACTTCGTGGCCGCGCACCTCACCGGCAGCGTGCTGCGCCACGGCTTCGATCCGAAGCATTCGCACGTCAACGTGCTCGTGGTCGCGCGCCAGCTCGACGGCGCCACGCTCGATCGCATCGCGGGCGCGCTGCCGTCCTCGAAGCGCCCGCCCCATTTCGATCCGCTGTTCATGACGCCGTCGCAGATCACCGATTCGCTCGACGTCTTCCCGATCGAGTGGCTGGATCTGCGCGAGCGGCACTTCCGGCTCGAGGGCGAGGACCTGCTCGCGGCGCTCGAGGTGTCGCGGACGGGGCTGCGTGCCCAGTGCGAGCACGAGCTGCGCGGTAAGCACCTGCGCCTGCGCCACGAATACCTGGGCTCGGCGCGCAAGGCCGCGCACCTTCGCGAGGTGCTCGTGCGGATCGCGAGCGGCTTCCATGCGCTGTTCCGCACCGTGATCCGCCTGCGCGGCGAGGAGCCGCCCCCGCGCACCGATCACGCGATCGAGCGCGTCGCGGCGGCGTACGGGCTCGACGCGGGCGCGCTGCTGGGGCCCCATCGCCTGAAGCACGGCGAGCGCCCCGACGACGACGGCACGCGGCGGCTCTACCTCGCGTTCATGGCCGAGATCGAGCGTCTGATCGACGCCGTCGACGGTCTCGACGTTCGATGAGCGGGCGGCCGGGGCCGCGCCGGCGCCTGGGGTTCGCGGCGCTGGCGCTTGCAGGGCTCGCGCTCGCGGCGCTGACGCGGCCCGGGCAGGCGGCGTCGGACCTCGCCCCCGTTCCGGCGTCGACGGGCTACGTGAACGACGTCGCGCACGTGATCGGTTCCGACCGCGCGGCGCAGCTCGAGTCCTACCTGGATCAGCTCCACCAGAAGACCGGCGTCCAGTTCGCCGTGCTCACCGTCGACTCGTGCGCGCCCGAGGAGCCCGACCAGTACAAGGTGCGCGTGTTCCAGCAGTGGGGGATCGGTACGAAGGGCAAGGACGAGGGGCTGCTGCTCCTCGTCGCGATGCAGGAGCACCGCGCGGTGTTCGAGACCGGGTACGGGCTCGAGGGCACGCTGCCGGACGGCTGGCAGGCGCGCATGCTGCGCGATCTCGTCGTGCCGCGCTTCCGCGAGGGGCAGTTCGCCGACGGCATCACCGCTGCGGTGCTGGCGAGCGCGCAGCGGATCGCCAGCGAGAAGAACGTGACGCTGGTGTGGACGGGCGAGGCGCTGCACTACGACGGAGGCGACGAACGCACGCCGAGGATCCCGGAGTGGGCGATCGTGTTCGTCCTGTTCATCGTGATCTCGATCGTTTCGCGGCTGATGCGCCGCGCGACCGGGTATCGCGGCGGCGGACTGTGGATGGGCGGACCGTGGCTCGGCGGCGGCTGGGGCGGGGGCTTCGGCGGCGGCGGTGGAGGCGGGGCGTCGTTCGGGGGATTCGGCGGGGGCAGCAGCGGCGGGGGCGGCGGGGGTGCGAGCTGGTGACGATTCGCCGCGCCGACACGGCGCGGCTGGGACGGATGAAAGGAGCGGTTCGATGAAAGCGGGACTGATCGGGCTGGTGATCGTGGTGGTGCTCCTGCTCGGCCTCGGCGGCTGCGTGGCGGGCAACTACAACAAGCTGGTCGCCGGGAAGAACGACGTCGCCAACAAGTGGGCGCAGGTGGACAACCAGCTCCAGCGCCGCAACGACCTGATCGGCAACCTGGTCGAGAGCGTGAAGGGCGCGGCGGGACAGGAGCAGGCGGTGTTCGGCGAGATCGCGAACGCCCGCGCTCAAATGGCGGGCGCGAAGTCGCCGCAGCAGAGCATCGCCGCGGCGCAGACAATGGACGGCGCGATCGGGCGGCTGCTCGTCGTGGTCGAAAACTATCCGCAGCTCAAGAGCGAGGACGCGTTCCGCCAGCTGATGGACGAGCTCGCCGGCACCGAGAACCGCCTCGCCACCGAGCGCATGCGCTACAACGACACCGTGCGCGACTACGACGTGCTGGTGCAGAGCTTCCCGACGAACCTCTTCGCCGGTGCGTTCCACTTCGAGGCCGCGGCGATGTACCCGGTGCCCGAGGCCGCGAAGGCCGTGCCGAAGGTGGACTTCAGCGGGCTGCGCACGCCGGCTGCGGGCACGCCCGCGCCCGCGGCGTCGACGCCGCCCGGCAAGTAGCTCCGCTCCCGCGCGCTCGCGCCGCGGCTTCAGGCCGCGCGCGAGCCGCGCGGCCGCGGACGTTCGGCGGCGATCACGCCGCCCAGCACGTCGGCGAGGGCGGGATCGAGCGCGGCCGCGGCCCACGAGACGGCCGTGTCCCAGCTCTCGAGCCGGCTGCGGCCGCTGCTGCGGCCGACCAGGTGCCGCACGCAGACGCCGGTGAGGAGCGCCGCGTGCCGCTCGCCGGCCGTGAGCGCCTCGCCCGCGTCGAGCGTTTCGCCGCGTTCGACCAGCGCGCGCAGCGAGACGAAGCGCCGGGTGGCATCGCTGCGCACGAGCTCGGCGAGCGCGCGACGTCCGCTCTCGCCCCAGCCCCACGCGCCGAGCGCGACCGCGTGGCGCAGCAGCCAGCGCTCGCGCGCGGGCAGTTCGAGCCGCTCCGCCGCGGCCAGCGCGAGCGCCACCGCCTCGGCGGCCGCGGCGCGCTGACGTGCGACCGGGTGCGCGCGCTCGGCGAGCCGCTCGAGCTCGCGCTCCTGCGCGGCGCGGAAGAGCCGGGCGTTGTGGAGCGCCGCGCCCGCGAGCGTGGCGAGCACGCCCAGCACCTCGCGGTCCTCGGCGGGCCACGCCGCGCCGTCGGCGCGCTCGGCGAGGACGAGCAGGCCATCGAGCGGCCGCGCCCCGCGCAGCGGCGCGAGCAGCGCCGCGCCCGCGGCGATGAAGCAGGCGCGTTCGGGGTCCGCGGCGCCCCGGCGCTCGAGCTCGTGACGGAGCACCGGCCGGCCGAGCCCGGCGACGAGCTGCGCGAGCTCGCCCGACGTATCGAGCGAAAGCGCCGCGAAGCGCTCGGGTCGCTCGCCGCGGGTCGCGAGCGCGCTGAGCCGCGCGCCGGCCGCGTCACCGTCCGGCGGCCCGAGCAGCGCGAGCGCTTCCGGGCCCAGCTCGGCCTGCACGTCCACCAGCACGCGTGCCGCGAGTTCGTCGGGATCCGGCGTCGCGAACAGCCCGGCACCCGTGCCCAGCGCGACGCCGCGCAGCCGCCGCTCGCGCGCCAGGCTCGCATTCGCGGCGCGCACCTCGCCATGGGCACGCGCCAGGTCGCGCTCGAGGGCGATCGCACGGCGGCGCTGCGCGCGCGCCTCGCTGGCACGGGCGATCACGCGGCGCGTGCGGGCCACGAGCTCGCGCGGCGAGAGCGGCTTGCTCAGGTAGTCGTCGGCGCCGCGCGCGAGGCTCTCGATGTGCGCCTCGGTGCCGCCCGCCGAGGAAAGCAGCACGATCGGCATCTGCGCGTCCTCGGGGTCGTGTCTCAGCGCGTCGCAGACCTCGAAGCCGTTCTTGCGCGGCAGGTTCACGTCGAGCACGACGGCGTCCGGACGGTCGGCGAGCGCGGTGCGCAGCGCTTCGTCCCCGTCGGCCGCGAGCTTCACGCGGAACTGTTCGGCGCGGAACGCGATCTCGAGCAGCTCGCGGATGCGCGCGTCGTCGTCGGCGATGAGCACGAGCGGCAGCGGCGTGGTGCGCAGGAGGGAGGGCGGGGACGTGGGCCGCACGATGGTCTCCGGGGCGAGCGTCAGCGCGGAAGCAGCGCGTCGAGACGATCGGGTTCGAACGGCTTGCGCAGCAGTCGCGTGGCGCCGGCGTCGAGGGCGATCGTTTCGTCGGCGGCGTCGCGCGTGAGCACGATGCAGATCGGCGGCTCGGCGCATCGGCCGATGTAGTCGAGCAGGCGCGTCACGTGGCCGCGGCCCCGCGCGTCGGGCAGCGCGAGATCCGCGCAGACCAGCTCCCACGGCCCATGGACCAGCTCCTGCCAGAGGCTCGCCGCGTCGTTCACGCTCACGACCATCCAGCCACGCTTCTCGAGCATGCGGGTGAGGAACATGCGCGCGACGAGCGAGTCGTCGGCGACGAGGGCGCGGCGTGCGCGGGCCGGAGCCGGCGACGCCGACGGCGCTTTCGCCGCAGCCTCGGGCGGCGGGGTGGGCGCCGGGGCGGGCGGGCGCTTCGGCAACGGGGCGGGCGGCGAGACGGCGGGCGGTTCGAGACTCGATGCCGACCGGCTCGGCGCCGGCGCGGGCGCTGCCCCCGACGCCGCGGCGGGCGACGCGGGCCGTGCGGCCTGGGGCGCGCTGGCGGCACGCTTCGCGCGCAGCTGGGCGAGCGCGCCTTCGATCGCGGTCGCCATGGACTCGTTCTCGGGGCTCGTGCGCTCGCCTGCGGGGTCGCGCGCGGCTAGGCCAGCGGTGGGCGGCGGCGCGAACTCCCCGACGACGGGCGCAGCCTCGGGAGCGGGCGCTGGCGGCGGCGCGAACTCTTCAACGATGGGCGCAGTCCCGGACGGGGTGGGCGGTGGTGAGAGCACTTCGAGGATGGGTGCGGCCCTGCGCTCGGGCGGCGGCGCGATCCGCTCGGTCGCAGGCGCAGCTTCGCGCGCGGGCGCCAGGCTTGCAGGCGCCTCGGGGCGCACGGGAACCACCGGCGGAGCCGGAGACGCCATGCGCGGCCGCGGCAGCGGAGGAGGCGCCGCGAGCGGCTCGACGCCGCGGAGCAGCCACGCGACGTCCATGACCCAGAAGCGCTCACCGCCCTCCATCTCGACGACCGCGTGCGCCCCCGGCACGGGCGCGGGCTCGTCGAGCTCCTGCGGCAGCGCCGCGATGCGCCACACGACGCGATCGGCGACGAACCACGCGCGCGTGAGCCCGAGCGCGACGAGCGCGGCGGGACGCTCGACGCCGCCCGGTTCGGGGTGTACGAGCGGATCGAGTCGGGTCGCGCCGGCGGGATCGGCCTCGTCGCGCCCGAGCATGCGCAGCCGCGCGACGGCGTGCCACGGCAGCGCGAAGCCGAGGTGGCCCTGGCGCACGAGCAGGAACGAGGGCCGTTCGGTCGCGCGCGGCACGCGCAGCAGCCAGCCGCCCTCGCGCTCGCGCCCGAGGCTGCCCTCGACCGACGCGAGCACCGCGCCCGCGGGCCCGAGGCCCGCTTCGTGTACGCCGCGCACGAGGATCGTGAGCGCCGAGTCCTGGATCTTGACCGCGACGCGCGCGCCCTCCTCGAGTCCCAGCCAGTCGAGCGCGGCGCGCAACGCGCTCGCGACCGCGAGCGAGAGCCGCGCGCGGTCCGCCTCCGGACCCGCCTCGATCGAGAGGTCGGCGAGCGCGTCGGCGACGTTCAGCGTCGGCGCAACGGGCTCGTGCGCGCCAGTCGGCGCGCCCCACTCGGTCGAGGCGAGGCGCTCGGCGAGCGCGACCAGCTCGCGGTCGGCCTCGACGAAGGGCGTCACGTCGCCCGCTCGCTCAACCGCGTCGGCGAGCCGCGCGATGCGGTCCGCGAGGTGCGAGACCTCGCGCGGCCGGACCGCGGCGTCGTGCCGGCCGAGCTCGGTGAGCGCAGCCTCGAGCCCGGCGAGCCCCAGCACCTGCGCGACGTCGCGCGCCGCGAGGCGCGCCAGCGTCGAAGCGTCCGCGGCCAGCGCGGGCCGCAGCGCCTCGAGCAGGCCGCGGCTCAGCTCGCGCGCACCCGAGCCCGGCGCGGTCACGGCCGCTCCTCGCTCGAGCGTCCGGCGCCCGGCACCACAGAATGTTCGCCCGCGGGCGTCTCGCCCTCGAGCAGGCGCAGGCTCGCGGACGTGGCCGCGGACGGCTCCGCGGGCGCGCCGCCCACGGGCTCGAGGCGCACGACGAGCGCGTGCGCCTCCGCCGCCTCCTCGCCCACGCGCCGCGCGAGGCGCTCGGCCGCGCGCGAGGCGCGCTCGCCCGCCGCGGAGAGCCGCTCGCCCTTGCGCGCGGCGTCCTGCACCATCTCGCGCACGCGCTCGAGCAGCCGCTGGGCGTCGCCCAGGCGCAGCGCCTCGGCTGGCGCGGGTGGTGCGGGAGCCGCCTCGAGGCGCTCCGCCGCCTGCGCACGCGCCATCTGCATGCGGGCCGAGGCCTCGGCCACGGCGTTCTCGATCTCGAGCGCGAACTGCGCCGCGCTCTCGGTCGCTTCGCGCACGTCGTGGGCGAGCTCCTTGAGCTCGTGCGTCAGATCGTCGCTCTCGCCGCTCTCGTCGCGGCGCGCCGCCGTGACCGCGTGGATGGCGACCAGCGTCGCGCGGTTGGCGAGCTGCTGAACGACGCTCGCAACGTCCTGCACCCGCAGCATGCCGCGGCCGATCGCATCGACGCTCTCGCCCGAGGCCGCGACGAGCGCTTCGAGCGCCTCGCGGGCCGGCGTGGCGTCGGGCGCGGCCGGAGCCGGCGCGGCGTGCGCCTCGCCGAGGGCGCCCTGCAGCTCGCCCGAGAGCCGCTGCAGCTCGCGCACGGTCGTAAGCAGCGCGGTCGCCTCGACGAAGCCGCGCTCGGCCTGTTCCGCGGACTCCTGCGCGTCCGCGACGGCCGCGGCGAGCTCGCCCGCGACCTGGCGCGCGGCCTGCGTGTTCTGCTCGTCGACGACGCCGCGGCGAGAGAGCCCGCGCCCGAGCGTCTCGCTCAGGTCGGCGAGCGCGCCACTGCCGACGGCCGGAGCGACCCACTCCTCGGTGCGCTGCCAGTGCTCGATCGCGGCGCGCAGCGCCTCGATCTGCCGCCGCGCGATCTCGAGCTCGTCGCCCGAGCGCGCGTGCGCGCGCGTGCGTGCGAGCATCCCCTGAACCGCTTCGCCCAGTTCCGAGAGCTCGCCCCAGCCCGCGCCGCCCGGAAGGCCGCGCAGCTCCGAGACGCGACCGCTGTTGAGGCCACGAAGCAGCCCGCGCAAGTGCCCAATGACGTGATGATCGATCCAGAGCGCGAGCAGGATGCCGACGAGCACCGAAGCGACCGCCACGCCCGCGAGCCACGCGAGCAGCTCGCCGGGCTCGGTGATGCCGGGACGAACCCGCGTGCCGAGCACCCACAGCGAACCCAGGCCCGCGACGGCGCCGCCCGAGATGCACGCGAGCCACAGCCGTACGCGCAGCCCGATCCAGGCTTCACGCGCGGGCGGCGCGGGTGCGGCGGGCGATGTCGGCTTGGCGGGCGGCGCGGACATGAGGTCGTTGCGACCTTTCGTGGCGAGAGAAAATTCCCCAAACCTCCCAATCCCAAGCAAGGCAAGCCATATGCCTCGGTGCCGCGCGCGCGCGGGCCGTCCCGAATCGCGCGCCTGGAGCCCCCGTGGGGCCGGATCGTGCGCCATGCACGCGCCCGGTCGGATCCACGAGTCCGGTGTTCATCTCGCTGCGCCACTTCGCGCAAGCGTTCCGGGTGCTGTCAAATACCTTTTGCTCCAGGAAAAATCATTGCGAGCTGCGCGGGGTGCGTGCGACTCACGGCGCGCCGCGCGGAGTGGCCGAAGCACCTCCCAACCCTCCCCGACGCGGGTCAATCCACCCGCCCAGCGGGGCCACTGGCGCGAACTTACAGCCTTCACGCCCGTTCGTCGGCGGGTCGCATGGGCGCGCGAGCGCATGCCCGCCTTGGTATCACAGCCGCCCGTGCGTTTCACGACCCATGGCACGTCCGATGCTCGATTCCCCGGGTGAGTGGGCCCGCTTCCGGCGGGCCGGTCGCGAAGCGCACGAGGGCGGAGCACGGGGGCGGACATGAATCCGCGTCACTACGTCGATCTGAAGGATACGAGCCGCGACCTGCAGCCCACGTACTTCTTCATGATCAACTGCCTGCTCTACAGCCGGATGGAGACGGGCCTCGTCTCCAACCAGGACTGCTACGACGAGGACGTCAACGTTTACCTCGCGCACCTGCTCCACTCGTTCATCAACCCCGAGTACGTCGAGCAGTCGAAGCGCTTCCTCTCCAAGTACGACACCGACGTCTTCCGCCGGCTGTCCTCCTCGACCGACGCCCGGCTGAAGTACCAGATCTACAAGACGAACGCCGACTTCCTGCTCGTCTCGATCGGCATCTTCGACAACCCGGCGGCGGCGGCCGTCGCGCGCGCCCGGCTGCAGCCGAGCGAAGAGGCGTACATCGGGCGCGGCAAGACCTACTATCACTTCGCCTACACGTACTCGCAGCAGATGCACCGCAAGAACGCGGGCGTCTCGGAGGTGCTCGAGAAGCTTTCGACGGGCTTCGAGAAGTACCTGCGCATCCTCTCGCACATGCGCGGCGAGTACCTGGACCTCATGAAGCGTTTTTCGCAGGGCGAGGTCTACCACCTCGAGCGCACGATCGACGAGCATTCGCAGCAGGAGCTGCTGCGCGTGAAGCAGGACGAGCTGCTCGAGCTCTACAGCGCCTGGCGCAGCGCGCCGAACGCCGAGGTCGAAGAGAACCTCGAGCGCGTCGTCGGCGAGATCCGCCAGATCAACCCGACCTTCAAGTTCGAGCTGCCGCGCCGCTGAACGCGGCCGGCCAAAGCGAGCCCGGGCGATCGTCCAGTCGCGGGGCCGACCCGAACCCCGGAGCGTCCGCTCCGGGGTTCTTCGTCGCCGCAGCTGCGTGGAAGGTGCGGATCCGCGCGCGACCCGCGCGCGACCGCTGCAAGTCCGTCGTTGCGAACGCGTGCGCGGGGCGTAGACTTTTCTGTTGGATCGTCGCGCCGCACCCCACACGTCGCCGGTATCCCCGAGCCCATGAGAGGGTGCATGCGCCCCGTTCGCCCGCTTCTGCACGCCGTCGCGCTCGCGACCGCCTCGCTCCTCACCGTTTCGCTCGCCCACGCCGCCTGGCCCACCGACCCGGGCGTCAACCTGCCGATCTGCACCGCGCCCGGCCCCCAGTTCGAGCCCATCGTCATGAGCGACGGTTCGGGCGGTGAGTTCGTCGCCTGGGCCGACGAGCGGTCCGTGGCGCAGAACTTCTACGCGACGCACGTGCTGGCGGGAGGCACGCTCGACCCGGCATGGCCCGTCAACGGGCTGGTCGTGGGCGCAGGTTCGGGCTCCCAGTTCTCCGGCGTCATGGCCCCGGATGGCGCGGGCGGATTCTATCTCGCGTGGGGGGACAATCGCGGGGCGAGCGAGGACATCTATCTGCAGCGGCTGAACTCGAACGGCACGCGCCCGACCGGCTGGCCCGCCGCCGGGCTGCTCGTCGGCAGCACGACCAACACCAGCGGTGCGACGACGGACTTCTCGCCGCAGATCGCGGCCGACAACTCGGGCGGCGTCTACGTCGTGTGGGTCTCGCTCTACACGGCCGGCAGCGACTACGACATCTGGGCGAATCGGATCAACGCCAACGCGGGTTTCGTCTACAACAGCGAGTTCCTCATCGACAACAATCTGGGCGTCCAGAACAACCCGGTCTGCCTGGTCGATCCCTCCGGCAACCTGCTGGTCGCCTACGAGGACAACCTGAATGGCAGCTCTTACTCCATGCGCGTCCGCGCCTACAGCCCCTCCAACGTGCCGATGGTCAACGCACTGATGCTGTCCCTGTCGTCGACGAGCTTCCGCTTCGCCACCATCGCCCCCGACGGCAGCGGCGGCGCCATCGTCGCGTGCGCGGAGACCACACCGGCGGCCTACGGAGTCGTCGGCAGCTTCGGCGCCAACGGCCTGCGGAACTCGCCGCAGTACTTCACGCCTGCGCTGACCTATGCCCCGCAGTTCGAGATCATCCCGGATGGCTACGAGGGCGCTTACTACGCCTACGATGGGCCAGTCACCGAGATGCTGGGGCGGCTGACCTCGTCGTTCACCCCCTACGCCGGCTGGCCAATGGGGGGCGTCTCGCTCACGGGCGCCCAGCAGTCGATCATCTCCGACGGCAGCGGAGGTGTGATCGCCGCCGACCTGACGACGAACCAATTCCCGGCGGCGGTGCGCTACAACGCCGGCGGCACGCTCGCCCAGGGCTGGACCCGGCCCACGGCGCTTTCACGCTACACCGGTGCCGAGGTGGTGCTCGCCGCCGACGGTCAGGGGGGCGCGATCGCGACGTGGAGTGACTATCGCAACGTGTATGGGACGAGCGGCCAGGACATCTACGCGCAGCGCGTCGACCACTTCGGAGCGCTGGGCAACGTCGCGCCGGCGATCGTCTCGGTGAAGGACGTGCCCAACGACCAGGGCGGTCACGTACGCGTGAGCTGGACGCCCAGCCCGCTCGACGTCGATCCGACGTACGGCATCGCCTACTACGCGCTCTATCAGCAGGCGCCGCAGGCCGCCGCCGAGGTCGCGATCCGGAGCGGCGCCGCCGTCGGCATGACGCCGGATGAAGCTGCGGCCGCGCGCCCGAAGCAGACCCCGGATGCAGCGCCCGGTCCGCGGCGCTACGTCGTTGTGCCGAACGGCACCACCGTCGATTACTGGCAGCAGATCGATGTCGTCGAGGCCAACGCGCTGACGGGCTACAGCGATGTCACGGCGACGGACGGCGATTCGACCGGCAGCGGCAATCCGCTCACGCTGTTCATGGTCGAAGCCTACGGCAACGCCGGGGGCTACTGGTTCTCGCTGCCCGATTCGGGCTACTCGATCGACAACCTGCCGCCGGTCGCGCCGGCGCCGTTCACGGGCACATACGTGCCCGGCACCGGCACGCTGCTCACGTGGGGTCCCAACTCCGAGAGCGACCTCGCCGGCTACCGGCTCTACAAGGGCAGCTCCGCGGGCTTCGTGCCCGGACCCGGCAGTCGGATCGCGCAGATCACGGGCAACACGAGCTACACCGATGCCTCTCAGGCGACCGGCTGGTACAAGCTCTCGGCCTACGACATCCACGGCAACGAGTCGGCGTTCACGACGCTGCTGCCGCTCGGCACGACCGGCGTGGGCGGCGAGCTGCCCAAGGCACTCGGCTTCGCGCTGGCTTCGCCCAACCCGGTGCACGGCGCGCTGGCGCTGAGGCTCGCGCTGCCGCAGGCGACGCGCGCTCGCGTGACGCTCTACGACGCTGCAGGGCGGCTCGTGCGCGAACTCGCGCAGGGCGAGCGGCCCGCAGGCGAGTGGACGATCGCCTGGGACGGCATGGACGCGAGCGGGCACGTCGCGCCGAGCGGACTCTACTTCGCGCGGCTCGAGGTGCCGGGCCGACAGCTCACGGAGCGCTTCGTCGTCACGCGGTGATCGGCGCGGGTGGGCGCGCGGAGCACGCGCGCCCGCCGCGTCTTCAGGAGCGCGCGGTGAGCGCGTCGTCCCAGTGCAGCGGCGCGTTCCAGCCACGCGGCGCTGGCGCTTCGTCGAGCACGAAGCCGCACCAGTCGCCGGGTGTGGCCCACACCACGTCGAGCTCGTCGTTCGCGGGGTCGAGCCGCGCGCCGTAGACCGGATGTCCCCAGTGCGGCGTCACCAGGCCGGGCGCCGTGCGCGTGCGCAGGCACGCGAGCCAGCGGCTGCTGCGCTCGCGCAGCAGCTCCGGCGTGTCGCCGTGCTCGTAGGCGAGCACGAGTGCGTGGGGCGCGCTCACCGCCCACAGCGTCAGCCGTTCGCTGCCGAAGTAGCGCAGCTCGGCGCCGTCGATCTCGAGCGCCGGCGCCATGCGCGGCAGCAGCGAGTCGCGAATGCGCTCGAAGAACGCGCGCGTCCAGCGCTGGTCCTCGCGCGCGTCGCGCGGCGCGGCGGGCCCGCCCGCGTGGGGGTCGAGCGCCGCCCAGCGGCGGCGCGACGCCTGCTCGATCGAGGCGAACAACACCGAATTGCCCCGGCGACTTCCCACGGAACGCATGGCCTGCTCCTTCCGGAAGGATGGCCTCTCCCGGCGCCATTCGAGCGTGCGTTTCGGTGAGACCGCATCGCTCGCCCGAGCGGGGCGCCTAGCGTGCCTCGTAGTTGGGAGCTTCCTTCGTGACCTGAACGTCGTGCGGATGGCTCTCGCGCAGCCCGGCCATGCTGACGCGCACGAAGCGCGTGCGCGTGCGGAGCTCCTCGATCGTGCGGACGCCGCAGTATCCCATCCCGGCGCGCAGTCCGCCCACCATCTGCAGCACCGTCGTCGCGAGCGGGCCCTTGAACGGCACGCGGCCCTCGATGCCCTCGGGCACGAGCTTGGCGAGCTCGTCGGTGCCCTCCTGGAAGTAGCGCTCGCGGCTGCCGCGCGCGGCGGCCATCGCCGAGAGCGAGCCCATGCCGCGGTAGACCTTGTACTGCCGGCCCTCGTACAGCACGGTCTCGCCGGGGCTCTCCTCGGTGCCGGCGAAGAGCCCGCCGATCATGACCGAGTGCCCGCCGGCCGCGAGCGCCTTCACGACGTCGCCGGTGTACTTGATGCCGCCGTCGGCGACGATCGGAACGTCCGTGCCCTCGAGCGCGCGCGCCGCCTCGAGCACCGCCGTGATCTGCGCCATGCCCGCGCCCGAGACGACGCGCGTCGTGCAGATCGCGCCCGGGCCCATGCCGACCTTGACGCCGTCGGCGCCGGCGTCGGCGACCGCACGCGCGCCCTCGGCGGTCCCCACGTTGCCGACCACGAGATCGGCGTCGCGCACGACGCCGCGCAGCGCGCGCGTCGCCTCGAGCACGCCAGCGGAGTGGCCGTGCGCGCTGTCGACGACGAGCGCGTCGACACCGCGGCGCAGCAGCTCCTGCGCGCGCTCGAGGAAGTCGCCCGCCGCGCCGACGGCGGCCGCGACGCGCAGCCGTCCGAGCGCGTCCTTGCACGCGTGCGGATGGCGGATGCGCTTCTCGATGTCCTTGACGGTGATGAGCCCGCGCAGCCGGCCCTCGGAGTCGACCACCGGCAGCTTCTCGATCCGGTGCTTCGCGAGGATGTCGCGCGCCTGCTCGATCGTCGTGCCGACGGGCGCGGTGACGAGCCCCTCCCGCGTCATGAGCTCGGAGACGCGGCGGGAGTGGTCGTCCTCGAAGCGCAGGTCGCGGTTCGTGAGGATGCCGACGAGCCGCCCGTTCTCCGTGATCGGCACGCCCGAGATGTGGAAGCGCGCCATGATCGCGTGCGCCTCGCCGAGCGAGGCCGAGGGCGAAAGCGTCACCGGGTCGACGATCATGCCGCTCTCGGAGCGCTTCACGCGGTCGACCTGCGAGCACTGCTCTTCGATCGAGAGGTTCTTGTGGATCACGCCGATGCCGCCCTCGCGCGCGAGCGCGATCGCGAGCCCGGCCTCGGTCACCGTGTCCATCGCGGCGCTGACGATCGGGACCGGCAGCGGGATGTGGCGCGAGAAGCGCGAC
The DNA here is from genome assembly GCA_035500415.1 of Candidatus Acidiferrales bacterium. Lineage (GTDB taxonomy): Bacteria > Eisenbacteria > RBG-16-71-46 > RBG-16-71-46 > RBG-16-71-46 > CAIXRL01. The sequence goes on from DATJXF010000141.1 coordinate 37,523, forward strand.
GCGGTGTCGACCTCGCGCGGGTGCACCGCGGAGTAGCGCGGCACGAGCAGAACGTCGTCGAAGGTGAGGGCCTCAGGCCCGACCTTGTCGGCCCAGTCGACGCGGTCGCTCACGGACGCCTCCGGCGAGGTGTGGCTGCGGCGCGGCTAGGGATGCTTCGGCAGCTCGACGGTCTTCTTCTCCGGCTTGAAGTCGTAGTAGTAGTGCGCGCCGAAGCGGATCTCGAGCTCCTGCGGATTGCCGTTGAAACCGCTCGGGAACTGCTGGTTGCGCATCGCATACTGCTCCTGCCACGCGATCGTCCATTCGAGCGACGTGTTGGGGAGCGACTTCATGAACCGCTCGAGCCCGAGCTCGGCCGTGACGCCGAGGTAGGCGCCCTGGTGGTAGTCGAACGTCACGGGATCCTTGATCACCTTGCGCTCGTTCTGCACCACGACGCGGTAGAGCGACGGCCCCGCGCCCAGGTGCAGCACCCAGTTGTTGCGGATGCGCGTGAGCTGGAGCTGGGCGTTCGCGCCGACGATCTGCGTGAGCACGCTGTCCTTGTACCTGCCGAACTTGAGATTTCCGGGCGCGAACGGGAAGTCGGGATCCGAAAACGGCATGCGCGTTCCGGTCCGGTAGGCGTTCCACGCGAAGTACGGGCTCACCTGCCAGCGCAGCCCGCGCGTCACCTGGTAGCGGTAGCTCCCCATGAACGACAGCCGCGGCTGGGCGCCCTTGGCGTAGTCGCCGCCCTCGAAGATCCAGGGCACGCCGATCTGCCCTCCGATGGCCGCCCGGCCGGGCTTGTCGCCGGTCCGGTGCACCGCCGCGGTCGTATCCGCCTGCTGGGCCGAGCTCGCGGAGGCACTCGCGAGCAACAGAACGACCACGACGCTCGCGATGCGAGCGCGAAGGGACATGACGGGGAAGCTCCTCATTCCGAGTGGGATAGGACGCCCGGTCGGGTAAGCGCGGCACTATAGGGAGCGCTCGCGCAGAGTGTCAACTGTTGCCCCGGATTCCGCGCACAAAAGCGATCAGCGCCGCACGAAGGGAGCGATGCGCGGGCACGACGCGCCGCACCTTTCGGCGTCCGAACGTCGACGGGAGCGACGGATGCGCGACGCCGGCGCGAGCGACCGCCGGCGAATGCGCACTGCGCGGCATCGCGATGCCCCGGCGCGACGCCCCGGCACCGCGTTTGCGTCAGTGGCCGCGGGGATCTCCGACCGGGAACCCACCCCACACGCCGCTTCGTCATTCCCCACCCCGCCCACCTGAAATGCAACATGCCCAAGTCCGGAACGGGCCGCCAACCCGTTCCCGTCCCGGCCGGAGTTCCCCCGGCATGCGTTCGAGCCGCATACGACGCGGGAAATCGAACGGAGCGCGCGCGTTGACACCTCTCGGACCGCCCGCTTAGACTGCCCCACTCCTTCAAACGTCCTGCGCACGCCGGGAGGGTCCAATGCCTTCCCGGCGGTTGATCGTATGGGGGCACCCATGTCTCGTTCGGACTCGTGGAAGCTGGCGCTGGTGGTGGCTGCCGTGCTCCTCGCCGCCTGGTACCTCTTCCCGTCGTACCAGTTCTACTCGATGAGCCCCGCCCAGCGGGATGCGCAGCCGCCGCAGAAGCTGGCGCAGCTCCGCAAGCAGGCGATCCACCTGGGGCTCGACCTCCAGGGCGGCCTGCAGCTGCTGCTCGAGGTCGACAAGTCGCACCTGTCGGCCGCCGAGGCGGCGGACGCGGTCGAGCGCGCGAAGGAGATCATCAACAACCGCGTCGATCAGTTCGGCGTGGCCGAACCGCTGATCCAGCGCGAGGGCGAGGACCGCATCGCGATCCAGCTTCCCGGCCTGACCGATCGCGCCCGTGCGATCGAGCTGATCGGCAAGACGGCGCTCCTCGAGTTCAAGCTCGTGCGTCCCGCCGACGAGACCAAGGCGGCGTTCGACCGGCTCGACAGCTGGCTCGCCGCGCACGCCCCGAGCGGAACGGACACGCTGCTGCGCATGCACCCGATCACCGGCCGCATGCTGGACCAGGGCTTCGTGCGCAAGGAGGAGGTGCCCGACGTCGAGAAGCTGCTCGCGCTGGCCCCCGTCGATTCGATCCTGCCGCCCGACACCCAGCTGCTGTGGAGCAACGGCGACGTCGCGATGCAGGGCATCACGGGTCGCGCGATCTACGTGCTCAAGACCTCGCCGGAGATGACCGGGGGTTCGGTCGCGAGCGCCGACGCGCAGGTCGGCCTCGACCAGACGAACCCGGGCGCGTGGGGCGTCAGCATGAAGATGACGCCGCAGGGCCGCTCCGACTTCGCGCGGGTCACCGCGGCCAACGTCGGGCGCCAGCTCGCGATCGTGCTCGACGGCGTCGTGCAGTCTGCGCCGTTCATCCGCGACAAGATCCCCTCGGGCGACGCTTCGATCACCGGCGGCAACTTCGACATCAACGTCGCCAAGGACCTCGCGATCGTGCTGCGCGCGGGCGCGCTGCCTGCGCCGGTCCGGATCCTCGAGGAACGGACCGTCGGGCCCTCGCTCGGCGCCGACTCGATCCACGACGGCCTGCTCGCCGGGCTCATCGGCACGGCGATGGTCGTGCTTTTCATGGTGGTCTACTACCAGCTCTCGGGCGTGCTCGCGGTCTGCGCCATGCTGCTCAACACGTTCTTCGTGGTCGCATGCCTCGCGGGCTTCGGCGCGACGCTCACGCTGCCCGGCATCGCGGGCCTCGTGCTCACGGTCGGCATGGCGGTCGACACGAACGTGCTCATCTTCGAGCGCATCCGCGAGGAGCTGCGCAACAACCGCGGCATCCGGCAGGCGGTCGAGATGGGCTACGACCGCGCCTTCCGCACCGTCTTCGACGCGCACTCGACCGCGATCATCAGCGGCCTCTTCCTCTTCCAGTTCGGCACGGGCCCGATCAAGGGCTTCGCGGTGACGCTCATCACGGGCCTCGTGGCCAACCTGTTCACCGCCGTGCTGTTCACGCGGATGATCTACGACTATTGGCTGAGCCGCGGCAAGGTCGAGCGGCTGAGCATCTGAGCCGAGAAAGGCCACCATGTTCCAGATCCTGCACGGCACGAGCTTCCCGTTCATGAAGTACCGGCGGGCGGCCTATTTCCTCTCGGGTGCGATCGTGGCCACGACCGCGGTGTGGTTCTTCACGCACGGCCCGAAGTACAGCGTGGACTTCACGGGCGGCTCGCTGATCCAGATCCGCACGACCCCGGCGATCTCGGCGGACTTGGTGCGCTCGGCGATGGACGCGACCGAGTTGAAGGGCGCGGAGATCCAGCAGATGACCGGGGAGTCGCGCGGCGAGATCCTGATCCGCGTCCAGACCGACGCCAAGGACCCGTTCTCCAGCATCTCGCAGGCCATCCAGACGCGCGCGCCGGGCACGAAGATCGAGTTGCGCGGCATCCAGACCGTCGGCCCCAAGGTGGGCGGCGACCTGCGCCACAAGGCCGTCATGGCCATTCTGACGAGCCTCGGCGTGATTCTGCTTTACGTGGGCTGGCGCTATGAGTTTAAGTTCGCGATGGGCGGCGTCGTGGCACTCCTGCACGACGTTTGGGTGACTCTGGGATTCCTCATGTTCACCGGGCGCGAGGTCTCCCTGACCGTGGTCGCCGCCCTGCTCACCATCGCCGGCTACTCCATCAACGACACCATCGTGGTGTTCGACCGCATTCGCGAGCGCTCCAAGTCGCTCCGCAAGGAGCGCCACTCGCGGGTGATGGACATCGCGGTCAACGAGACGCTCTCGCGCACCATCATCACGGCGTTCACGGTCTTCCTCACGGCCCTGGCGCTGTTCATCTGGGGCGGCGAGGTGCTCCGCGCGTTCTCGTTCGCGATGCTCGTCGGCACCGTGTTCGGCACCTATTCGTCCGTGTACGTGGCCAGCGCCATGGCGCTCGACATCTGGATCTGGCTGGACCGCCGCAAGGGCATCCAGGCGGAATAGACGAAAGGCAGACGATGATCCGCACCTCACCTGCACGCCGCTGGGCCGGGCTCGCGACCTGCGCGCTCGTCGCTCTCGCCGCGCTCTCCGGTTGCGCGAAGAAGATGACCCAGGTCGACGCCGGGTACACGCAGGTCGAAGGCGTGCCGAACCGGAACGCGCGCATCGTGACGTGGGTGAACCAGCCGATCGACTCGCTCGTCTATCTCACCGTCACCGACAGCGTGACCAAGTTCACGACCAACGTCTTCCAGGGCTACTCGAGCACGATGACCGGTCCGCCCGGGATCGAGGCCGAGATCTTCGATTCGACGAACGCCTCGAGCTACCAGGTGTTCCGCCGCACTTCGAACGGCGGCTACGCCCAGCTCTTCGACTTCCCCCTCGTGCCCGAGCTGCGCTGGGCGGACACCGAGTGGGAGATGTACGGCTTCAGCGACCAGCCGTCCTCGTTCGATCCCTTCCTGGCGTACGTGGGCCGCGGCGTCGTGAACGGCAACGCCGGCCCGGCCTCGCCGCTCACGAACGTCGGCGTCGCGCCCGACCCCGCGATCCCGCAGACGCTGCAGTTTACGGCGTCGCGCATCCAGCCCGACTCGATCTTCACGCTGAGCTGGACCCTCGATCCCAACGCCGCGGGCTACTGGATCGAGTGCATGCCGCAGGCGCAGCTTCCCAGCCGCGGCGTCACCTCGCCCGAGGCGAGCGTCGGGCTGCCCGTGCTCGCCCAGGCGGGCAGCTTCGCGAACGTTCGCGAATTCATGGGCGTCGACGGCTCGGTCACGGTGCTCACGCGCACCGTCTTCCGGATGAACCAGCTCTACGTCGTGCGCGTGAACGCGGTCGACGCGCAGGGCCGGATCATCAACCGGCTGCGGGGCGATTATCAGGTGGTCAAGCCCAACCCGGGCGGGGTGTTCGAGCTCGTCCCCGCGGGTGGCGTCATCATCCTCGCCGGGCTGCCGGTTCCGGGCATCCCGTACGGGTTCAACAACAACGACTTCGAGACCTGGAACTCGGTGCCGCACCCGAACGCGCCCGCAGTGAGCCCCGACGGTGCCGCGGCCGTGAGATTTGTCGGAAGCACGATGCAGCTGCGGGTGCCCGTCCGCTAAATTCATCTCCGAGCGGCGGGCGCTTCGTCCGCCCGCTTTCGAGAGGACGGGTTGGCCCGTGAAACGGCGGTTGGTGCTCCTCGCCTGCTCCGCGCTGCTCTGGACGCCCGCACCCGTCCGCTCGGCGCCCACGCCGCCCGGGTCGCGCGCCTTCGGGATCGCGCGCCTGAAGTACGGCGGCGGCGGCGACTGGTATGGCGACCAGACCTCGCTGCGCAACCTGATGGCCGCCCTGCGCGCGCGCACCGACATCCCGGTCGCGGGCGACGATGCCGCCGTGGTCGAGCCGGGCTCGGCGACGCTGTTCGAGTATCCGTTCGTCTTCGCCGCCGGCCACGGAAACTTCCGCTTCTCGGACGCCGAGCTGCCGAACGTGCGCCGCTGGCTCGACTCGGGCGGCTTCCTCTGGGTCGACGACGATTTCGGGATCGCGCCCGCCTTCCGGCGCGAGGTCAAGCGCCTCTACCCCGACGACGAGCTCGTCGAGCTGCCGTTCGACCATCCGATCTTCCACCAGCTCTACGATTTCCCGCACGGCCTGCCGAAGATCCACGAGCACGATGGTGGCCCGGCGAGGGCGTTCGGCGTTGTCCACGACGGCAGGCTCTGTGTACTCTTTTCCTTCGACTGCGACCTGGGGGACGGCCTCGAGGACGAGGAAATCCACCACGACCCCCCGGAAAAGCGCGAAGCGGCGCTGCAGATGTCGATGAACATCGTCCAGTACGCGCTGACGCATTGAGTCCCGTGCGCCGCACCTCCTGCCCGGGCCGCTTCGAGACGCCATGACACCACGCGGGCCCGACCCTCTCGGCAATCCCCTCCGGCGCGAACAC
>DATJXF010000142.1:0-12479 GCA_035500415.1 Candidatus Acidiferrales bacterium
GCGCGCCGCGCCGCGCACTCGCCCCAGAACACCGCGAGCGAGGTCGCGACCGAGCCCTCGCCCCAGCGCTCGTTCCACGCCCGCAAGGTGTCGACGGGCCCGGCCAGCGCCGCGCGGCGCGCGTCGGTCGCGGGCAGCGCCTCCCACGCCGCGACGAGCGCGGGCACCATGTGCTGGAACGCCGGCAGCTCGGAATCGAACGCGGCCGCCGTGAGGCCATCCATCGTCCAGTCGCGCGCGCCCGCGAGCAGGTGGAGCGCGTGCTCCCCGCGCGGCGTCTCCTCGACGCCGGTCTCGACGTAGCGCGGGAAATCCGCGCGCCTGGGGCTCGAGGGCCCGGCCGCCGACCAGGGCCAGTTGTTCGAATTGTAGAGCCAGCCCGAAGCGGGATCGACGACGTTGGGCGACTCGTCGACCGCGAGCACGCCGCGTCCGTCCGTGCGCGGGTCGCTGCCGTCGACCGGCTGCGTCCAGTCGAACGACGTGTCGCGCCGTGGAATCCAGTTGGCGTGAAAGTAGGCGATGTGACCCTGCGCATCGGCGAACACGGTATTGTTCGACGAGTTCGCGTGCAGCTCGAGCGAGCGACGGAACCCGGCGAGGTTCGCCGCCTTCGTGCGCAGGAACGACTGCATGAGCGCGTGAACGGGATCGTGCATCAGCCGCACGCTCACCCAGCGCGCGCCCTGGCGGCGCACGACCGGGCCGTGCCGCGTGAAGTACGCCGTGAAACGTCTGGGCGCGAGGCCCTCGGGCGTGAGGCAGCGGATCGAGATCCGGCGCGAGGCGACGGGCTCTTCACGGTCGCCGTGCCGGCTCACGTAGCCGCGGCCGCGCGGCGAGACCGTCTCCAGGAACTCGTCGACCGCGTCGACGCCGCTCGAGGTGTGCATCCAGCCGGCGGTGCGGTTGAAGCCCTGGTAGACGAAGAACTGCCCCCACGTGACCGCGCCGTAGGCATCCAGACCTTCGTCGCTCGAAACCTGCAGCTCGGAGCGGAAGTAGAACGACGTGTGGGGATTGATCCAGAGCAGCGCGTGGCCGTCGCGCGTGAGCGCGGGCGCGATCGCGATGCCGTTCGAGCCCTCGGGCTCGCGCAGCACGTCGTCGCCGTCGCCGCGCGCGTGCGGCACGGCCCCCGGATCGCCGGCGCCGTAGAACGCCGCGAGCGAATCGAGGTCGATGCGCTCGACGTCGCCGCCGATGCTGCCCTCGGTGAAGCTGAGCGCCATCCAGGGCTCGAAGTGCCGGATCGCGCGCGGCGTCACCGCGGGATGGGTCGCGAGGTAGAAGTTGAGCCCGTCCGCGAACGAGTCCATCAGCGAGCGGAGCCATGCCGGGCTCGAGCGGTAGAGTGCGCGCAGCGAATCGTCGTCGACGTCGAGCCGCGCGCGCAGGTCGCGCGCGATTGCCGAAGGACCTTCGGCCTCGCTCAGCCGGCCGAGCGCGGCCAGGTAATTGGTCTCGACGCGGTCGAAGTCGTCCTCGGCTTGCGCGTACTCCATCCCGAACACCGCGTCGGCATCGCTGTGGCCCTGGACGTGGGCGATGCCCCAGTCGTCCCGCACGATCGTGACGCGCGAGGCTTCGCGTCGCCAACGCAGCAGCTCCGAGCGCGGCGGAGCCACGGCGGGCGCCACCGCCACGAGCGGCGGCCCGGATCGGGTCCGCGCTCGCGCGGGCAGCGCCTGCGTCGACGTCGCCACCGCGACGAGCTGGAGCAGGAGCAGGGCGAGCCCTCGCATGCCGGGGGGACGGTAGCACCGATGCCCGTCAGGAGCGCCCGATCAGCGCTCAAGTCGCGAGGGTGCGACGGCCGAAAACTCCCGATGACCGCCATTTCGGCGCGTCGCCCGCCGCAGGAAACTCCACGCGTGAGCTCCGAGACACCGTTCGCCCCCGGTTCCGATTCCTCGACGTTCCTCGAGACGCTCGCCTGTGCGCGCTGGCTCGCACGCGTGGACGAGGATCTCGGCGCGCGTGAGCCGGTGCTGCTCCTCACCGGCGAGCCCGGTGTGGGCAAGACCGAGCTCGTGCGCGCGACGCTCGCGCACCTCGCGGGTCGCGCCACGTGCGCGCTCGTCGCGTATCCCGCGCTCGGGCCCGCGGAGCTGCTGGAGGAGATCGTGCGCCGCCTGGGCGGCGAGCCCGGGGCGGGCGCGAGCCGGCCCGTGTTGCTCGGCGCGTTCGAGCGCGCGCTCGCGGCGATCGCGGCGCGCGGCCAGGTCGCTCTCGTGGCGATCGATGATGCCCACGAGCTGCCGCGCGAGTGCCTCGAAGCGCTGCGGTTGCTGCCCGGCGTTGCGCAGCACGCGAACGCGCGGCTCGAGTTCCTGCTCGCGGGGCTGCCCGCGCTGGAGGCGACGCTCGAGCAGCCGGCGCTTACGCCCCTGCGCCAGCGCATCGCGTTTCGCGACCGGCTCGAGCCGCTGGGCGCGGGGGAGACGCGCCGTTACCTGCGCCATCGCGTGACGGCGGGCGGCGGCGACGGCGGTGCGCTCATTCCACGTGCGGCCTGCCTCGAGATCGCGTCACGCAGCGGCGGCGTTCCGCGTGCCATCAACGCACTCGCGTCGGCGGCGCTGCGGCTCGCGCGCGCGGCGGGAGCCGCGAGCGTCGGGCCGGAGCACGTCGAGGCCGCAGCGGCCACGCTCGGTGTCCTGCCGTCCCCGCCTTCGCCGAGCGAACGCGACGACGAGGCGGAGGTCGAGCCGCAGGTCGCACCGGTCACGCCCGTCGCGCCACGCCGCGCCACCGCGCCCTCGGCATCGGTTGTGCCGGCCGCCCCGCGCCGCGCGATCGCGCCGGGCGCTCCGCCCGCGCCCGCTCCCGAAAGAGCGGAAGCGCGTGCGTCCATTCCGCCCTCCCGTATGCCGCCCGCCCCGCGGCCCGAGCCGGCCACGGCCGCGAAGTCCGCGGTGCTGCCTGCCCCGCAGCCTCCCGCCCCGCGGCCCGAGCCGGTCGCGGCCCGGAGGTCCGACGCGTCGCCACCGGTTGCGACGCCTGCGAGCCAGGATCCTCAGGAGTGGGTGAAGCGATTCGTGGGAGATGCAGGTCCGCTCCAGATCGGCTCGCGCGCGGGCCCGGGTTCGGACTGGACGCGCGCCACGTTCGACCCCGCCGATGGCGCGGAGCCGGCGACCGCGGGCGAGACGCCGCGGCGCGCCGGCTCCGCTCCACCCCCTGCGCGCGCACGCGAGCGCCGGCTCGTCGCGATCGGCGTCCCGCTCGCGACGCTGCTCGCGCTGTTCGTCGTGGGCGGTGCGATCGGCCTCGTGATCCGGGCGGGGCTCCGCGCCATGCATCCGCGCGCTGAGGCGGCGCGCACTTCCGCCGGCATCGCACAGCGCCCGGCGCCGGCCGCCCGGTCCGCGGAGCCCGCCACGACGGTGCGGCCCGAACCGGCCGCCGGGCCACCTTCGCCGCCGGCTGCGCCGGCCGGACGCGGCCCGTTCACGCTCGAGGTGGGGGTCGCGAGCGACCTGCCTTCGGCGTTCGCGCGCCGCGACAGCCTGAAGTCACTCGTCGGCATCGGGGCGTGGGTCGTGCCGTCCGCCGATTCCGCGGCCACGCCGCACCGGATCGTGCTCGGCGTCTATCGCTCGCGCGCCCGCGCCGAAGCCGCCCGGCAGATGCTGATCGGCAGCCGCACGCTCACCGAGGTGACGGTGGTGTCGTTGCCACCGCGTCGCGCGCGGCGCTGACCGCCCGGCACCCGCCGCCGTCGCGCGGCGGCGGCCGTCTCGCGCCTCAGGCCGTGTGGGCGTGGAGCAGCGCCGCGAGCTGCAGGATCAGATCGCGCGCGTCGCCGAAGAGCGTGCCGACCTGGAGCGTCACCAGGTACATGACGGCGTAAAAGCTCGAAGGGTGGCCGTCGTGCCAGGCGAGCAGCGGCCGGGTGACGCCGTCGCGCACCGACGACTGCTGGAGCACGATGGCGAGGAGCGCGCCGATCGCGCTTCCGCCGATCAAGTCGCTCGGATAGTGCAGCCCGAGGTAGAGGCGCGGCAGCTCGATCACGAACAGCGTCCAGAGCAGCACGAACGTGCCGGCGCGCCGCGAGACATAGAAGATGCCGGCGCCGAGCGCCGTGAACAGCATGGCATGATCGCTCGGAAACGAGCTCCATGCGCGCAGGTGCGAGCGGCTCTCGCCGTAGGGCAGCAGGAATCCGAGCGCGGACTCGTGGATCGGACGCAGCCGGAAGGGCAGGCCGTTCGCGAGCAGCCGGCCGCTCACCACCGCGAGCACGCCGCTCGCGATGGTCGCGAGCAACCGGGCGCGCACCAGGCGGATGTCCTCACGCCTCGAAAACCACAGCCACCACAGGACGCAGAGGACGATGCCGCCCTTGAGCAGATCGGACTCGCCGATGCCGCCGATCAGCTCGTCGAAGGTGCGGGAGCGGTGGGCGTAATGGTTGAGTCCGAGCAGCAGCGTTCGGTCGAACCAATCCATGTTCACCACCCCGGGGCGGGCCAGGTCCATTACGGCCGACCGATCGGCGGTGCGGGGGCTCTCGTCGTCGTTTTCGGCAGCACGGGCTCGAGGCTGCAGGCCCGACTTGTACTCGCTTCGAGCCCGCGGATTGTGCTATGAAATGAGCGCACGCTCGCGCGGCTGCGACCGCGCAGCGCGAGGGGTGCCCCACGTACCCGCGTTGCGGCGAGCGCCGCGACGGGCCGCCGCAAAGTCGCGTTCCCAAGTCCATGCGTGCCGCATGCGGCACGCGCTGGGGTTGTCGAACCCGGGGGGTCCCTCGATGCGGCCCGCTGTCGTCCCCACTCGCCGGCCACTCTCTGTCCTGTTCCTCGCCGCACTCCTTTTCCCCGGCCTCGCGCCGGGCAACGCCTCCGCCGTCGGGCGGACGTTCGTCTACCTTTCGCCCTCGCCTGGCGCGCGCCTCGTCTCGCCGCGCACCAACCTGATCGCGCGTCTCGCGGGCGTCGAAGCTTCGGCCCTGCTCCAGACGCGTTTCACGGTGACGGGCGCCTCGAGCGGCGCGCATCAGGGCCGCCTCCATCTCTCGAGCGACGGGCGCACGCTGCTCTTCAATCCCGATGACCCGTTCGCGCCGGGCGAGGAGGTACGCGTCGCCGTCGAGGCGCCGGCCAAGCTGGCCAGCGAGCGGCTGCTCGCGAGCTACACGTTCACGGTGACACCGGGCGGCGCGCCGGCGTTCGATCCGCTGCGCCAGGCCGAGGTTGCGGCCGCCCCGCCCCGCCCGAGCATGCCGTTCGCCACCCGCCATACGTTGGACCTGCCCGAGATCGACTCGTCGATCTACGGCACGCCATCGCCCGGCCGGCTCTTCCTCGCGAGCCTCGACTTCGTGAACCCGTCCTACCTGCTCATCGTCGACGACTACGGCAACCCCGTCTTCAGCCGCTCGCTCGGGCCGAGCTACTTCGACTTCAAGCTGCAGCCGACCGGCGTGCTCAGCTACTACGAGAGCCCGCCCAACCAGTTCGTGCTGATGGACAGCGCGTACGTCGTGATCGACAGCATCGGGTGCGGGAACGGCTACGCGACCGACGTGCACGAGCTGCGGCTGCTGCCGAACGGGCATGCTCTGCTGCTCGGCGACGACCCCGAGATCGTGGACATGAGCGCGATCGTCCCCGGTGGCGACCCCAACGCGGTCGTGATCGGGATCATCCTCCAGGAGCTCGATGCCGAGCGGAACGTGATCTTCCAGTGGCGGAGCTGGGACCACTACCAGATCACCGACGCGACGCACGAGGATCTCACCGCGCCGAGCATCGACTACGTGCATGCGAACGCGATCGAGGTCGATGCCGACGGCAACCTGCTGCTCTCCTGCCGCCACATGGACGAGATCACCAAGATCGATCGCAACACCGGCGAGACGATCTGGCGCTGGGGCGGCAAGAACAACCAGTTCACGCCCGTCGGCGACACGCTCGGCTTCTCGCACCAGCACGCGATCCGGGTGCTGCCCAACGGCGACTACACGATGTTCGACAACGGCAACTACCACGAGCCGCAATTCTCACGCGCGCTCGAGTGGCAGCTCGACCCGAACGCCATGACGGCCACGCTCAAGTGGCAGTACCGCAACTCGCCGGACAGCTACGGCGGCGCGATGGGGTACGTGCAGCGCCTCGCCAGCGGCAACACGCTGATCGGCTGGGGCATCGGCAAGCCCGACGTGATCGAGGTGACCCCCGACGGGACGAAGGTGATGCAGATGAGCTTCGTCGACGGGCAGTTCTCGTATCGCGCCTATCGCACCGATTGGGCGCCCGCGACCGCAGCGGTCGTCTCGCGCCACGAGCCACCGAACGCGCCGACGCTGGGCGGCCCCAATCCCGCGCGCGGTGCGGCGCGGCTCTCGGCTGAGCTGCCCGCTGCGAGCCGCGTGAAGCTCGCGGTCTACGACGTGACCGGCCGGCGTGTCCTCACGCTGCTCGACGGCCAGCCCGAGGCCGCCGGCCGCCTCGAGTGGTCGATCGACCTCTCGTACATGCCGGCCGGCGTCTATCTCTGCCGGCTCGACGCGGACGGCCAGACGGTTTCGCGCAAGCTCGTGGTCGAAAAGTAGCGGCCCGGCCGCTCGCGCGGCCGGGCCGAAGGCTACTTCCGCTGCCCCCACGTGGGCGGCGGCGGCTCCTTCGTCATTCGCTCGACCGGGTGCTCCTTCAGCTTCTGCATCGCGACCTCGACGGCCCTCTCGAGCTGCGGGTCGTGGCCGGCGACCACGTCCGCGGGCCAGTTCTCGACGTCGACGTCCGGAGCGACGCCCTCGTTCTCGACGGCCCAGTGTCCGTCGGCGGCGAAGAAGCCGCCGCGCGGCGCGATCATCGAGCCGCCATCGACGAAGAGCGGCGTGTCCGCGGTGTGCACGAGGCCGCCCCAGGTCCGCTTGCCGACGAGCGTGCCGATCTTGTGCGAGCGGAACATGTACGGCAGGTAGTCGCCACCCGAGCCCGACATTTCGTTGATGACCATGACCTTCGGTCCCCAGATGCCGGCCTCCGGGCTCGTGAACGGCACGCGCTCGCCCGCGACGTTGTTGAAGTAGCCGTCGAACCAGCGCTGCATGACCTCGATCATGTAGTCCGCGGCCGAGCCTCCGCTGTTGTAACGCTCGTCGACGACCACGCCCTTTCGATCCTGCTGGGCGAAGTAGTAGCGGTTGAAGTACGAGTAGCCGATCTGCTGCGTGCTCGGCAGGTAGACGTACGCGAGCTGGCCGCCCGAGAGCTTGTCGACGAGGCGGCGGTTCGACTCGACCCACGCGCGCGAACGCAGCGGAACCTCGTTCGAGACCGGCACGACGGTGACGTCGTGCGCGCCTTCGAGCGTCGGGCGCTTGTTGACCGTGAGCACGGTCTGGCGGTTCGCGGTGCCGTCGAGCAGCCGGTAGAGGTTGTCCGGGGTCTTCAGCTCCTGGCCGTTGATCGCGAGCAGGTAATCGCCGGTCGAGACGTCGAGCCCGGGAACCGCGAGCGGCGCGTGCAGGTCGGGATTCCAGCTCTCGTTGTCGTAGATGCGGCTGATCCGGTAGCGCCCCGAGTCGACCTCGAAATCGGCGCCGAGCAGGCCCGTGGTGATCGGCGGCACCTCGGGCATGTCGCCGCCGCGCACGAACGAGTGTCCGATCGCGATCTCGGCGCCCATCATGTCGAGCAGGTAGTTGAGATCGGCGCGGTGCTGCACGTAGGGCAGGAACTGGCCGTACCACTCGCGCATCTTCGGCCAGTCCGTGCCGTGCAGGTTCGGCACGTACAGGTAGTCGCGCTGGTTGCGCCAGCCTTCGGCGAAGATCTGCTGGAACTCCGCGGCCGGATCGAGCCACATGCGCAGCGCGTAGCTGAGCTTGCCCGCACCCGCGGCGGGGGCCGCCTTGTCCGCGTCGACGAGGTAGAGGCTCGGGGCCGCGGGCCGCGGCGGCGCGGCGCCCGGAGCCGGTGGTCCCTGCGGCGGCGCGGAGGCCCGATAGACGAGCTTGTGGCCGTCGGCGCTCACGGCGTAGTCCGCGACGTCGCTCGCGAACGGCGCCGCCTTGCGCTCGCTCAGCCGGTAGCGCGTGAGCGTGCCCGCGCCGCCGCCGAATCCGCCGGCCGCCGCGGCGCTCTGCTCGAGGAAGTACACCGTGCCGGCGACGCCGGCCTTGAGCGCCGAGTAGGGCTTCTCGGGAACGCCGGGCACCGCGATCACGCGCGATTGCAGCCCGTCGAAGTCGATGGCCGTCGCGCCGGCCGGCCGCGCGACATGCGCGTCCTTCGGGCCGCCGCCGTGCTCGCCCGCCGGCTTCCCGCCGTCCGCGGCCATCGCCGCCCCGCCCGTCGGGCTGGCGAGCGGGCCCGCCGGTGAGGCGCTCTCTTCGTCGCTCTCGGGCAGCAGCGGGCTCGGCTCGCCCTTCTTCAGCACCGCGAGGTAGAGCCCGAAGTCCTCGATGTGGTCGTAGGACGTCATGTCGAGCCACTGCGAGCGCAGTCCGAAATCGGTGGACGCGAGGAACCAGAGATACTTGCCGCTGGCGTCGAACACCGGATACACCGCGTCGGCGAGGCCGTCCGTCACCTGGTGCGATTCGCCCGTCTCGACGTCGACCACGAAGATCGCGCGGAAGAGCGAGTTCAGGTGTGCCGCGTAGGCGACATAGCGCGAGTCGGGGCTCCACGTCGGGAACATCGTGCGCGCGGGGACCATCCACGGATCGCTGCCGATGATCTTCGTTTTACCGCTCGCGACGTCCATCACCCAGACGTTCAGGTTGGTGTCGTGGTAGAGGATCTTCCGCGAGTCCGGCGACCACGACACCGTGTAGTAGTGCGTGGGATGCGGCAGCGGGAGCACGCGCTGCGGCTTGATGCCGCTCTGGTCCTCGATCACGAGCTGGTACTCGCCCGAACGGTCGCTGAACCAGCACACCCACTTGCCGTCCGGCGACCACGCCGGGTCGCGTTCGGCCGAGCCCGTCGAGCGCGTGAGGTCGCGGGTGTCGCCTTTTTCAGCGGGGATCGTGAAGATCTCGCCGCGCGCCTCGACGAGCACGCGCTTGCCCGTCGGCGAGAGCGCGAGGTTCGTGATCCGGCCCGAGACGTCGTCCCACCTCGGCATCATCCACGGGAAGTCGCCGGTCGCGGTGATCGGGACGACGTGCTCCCGATCGCTCTTCGGATCGAACTCGTGGATCACGCCCGCCTGCTCGAACACCACGACGCCCGCGCCGCAGTCGAGCGTCTTCACGTCGAAGTCCTTGAAGTGCGTGCGCTCGGTGAGCGTCTTCGCCCGCGTGTCGTACGACCAGACGTTCGCGACGCCGTCGCGATCGGAGATGAAGTAGACGGTCTGGTCGATCCACGCCGGATCCATGTCCTTGGAGCCGTCCCACGGCGGGGTCACGGTTTCGAGTGACTTCATGTCCGTGATCCAGATCGGACGGTCCTGGCCGCCGCGGTAGTTGCGGCGCTCCTCGTCCCACGAGTTGTTCATGCGGTACGCCATGTGGGTGCCGTCGGGCGAGAGACGGCCCTGGAAGCCGCGAGGCAGCGGCAGCGGCTCCTCGGGGCCGCCTTCGAGCGGCACGCTCCAGAAGCGCGGCGTCGCGGTCGGCGCCCACGATGCGCGCGTCGAGGTGAACACGATCGAGCGCCCATCCGGCGTCCAGCCCTGCACGTCGTCGGGCGCGGGATGCCACGTCAGCCGCCGCGGCTCGCCGCCCGCGGCGCTCACCACGTACACGTCCTGGCCGCCCGCGTAGTCGCCGCTGAACGCGATCCACTTCCCGTCGGGCGAGAAGTGCGGATCGGAGGCCTGGCCCTGGAAGCTCGTCAGGCGGCGCGCGGCCCCGCCCGCGCGATCGACGACCCAGATGTTCTCCGCGTACGCGAACGCGATCTGCGTCGCGCTCACGCTCGGAGAGCGGAGCATCTTCGTGGGCCCGTCGGGGACTGAAGCGCGCGCCGGCGAAACGAGCGCGGTGGCGAGCACGAGCAGGCAGAGCGCGAGGGTGCGCGTGCGGTGCGGCATGGGAGCCTCCGGGAAAGGGATCGGGGTGGCCGGTGCCCGTTCTCGAGGCCGCGGATGGGGGCCGCGGCGTCGCGACCCGACACACTAGCGCGTGGCGCACGCGCCTTCCACGCCTCGGCGGGTGCGGGCGCGAGGCTGGCCCGCGGAGAGCCGCGCGCGCTCCCGGAAGGACGCTCCGACCGCGCGGGTTTCCGCCGGCCGGTGGTCGAGAGCGGAAGCTAGCCCGACGCGGAATCCGGCAGCGGTGGATAGAGCGCGAGGAACTCCGGATCGTCGTGCAAGAGCGCGAGGTCCGGGTCGCGGCGTGCCCAGTCGGACTCCTTGAAGCCGGCGTTCCAGGCCTTGCGGATCGCGTCGAGCGCGTCGGCCTTCCTGCCCATCGCACAGAACGTGCAGGCGAGGTTGTAGAGCACCATCGCCTCGTTGGGTCGTAGCGCGATGGCGAGATTGGCCTCGCGGAGCGCGTCGTCCAGGCGGTTGAGCTCGGCGTAGTCCGCCGCGAGCAGCACGCGCGCACGCGCGTCCTCGGGCACGTGCTTCAGGTGGTTCTCGAGCGCCTGCACCTCGCGCTGGCGGATGTTCGTGAGCGCGTCGCGCTTGCCCATGGCCCCGAGCGAGTTCGTGATCGGGATGAAGACGTTGTAGTCGTCCGTGCTCGCCGCCAGCGCCTCCTCGGCGAGGTCGGCCACCTCCTGATATCGCCCGGCGGCGAACAGCGCGCGCCCGAGAAGGTAGTACGCGCCCTCGCAGTCGCGCTTGCGCGCGATCGCGTCGCGCGCCCGCTGCACGGCTTCGTCGTACTGGTTGCCGGCGTAGAGCACCCACGCGTTCGCGATCTGCACCTCGGGCAACAGCGGCCGCAGTTGCACGGCGCGCTGCGACGCGGCCATCGCGCGGCCGATCCAGCGAGCATCGCGCTGGAAGTTGTAGTGGTACTCGGCGCAGACCTTGGCGATCGCCGCGTGTGCGAGCGCGAAGTCGGGATCCATCGACACCGCGTTCTCGAACATCTGCAGCGCGAACTCGAGATCCTGGCGCGTCAGCCGTCGCGCGTAGCTCTTGCCGCGCAGGTAGAGGTCGTACGCCTGCAGGTTGTCGGTGGGCTTGTCACCGAGGTCGGCCTGCTCCTGGGGCGTGAGCGTGACCCGCAGCGCCGCGGCGATCTGGCGCGCGATCTCGTCCTGAACCTCGAACACGTCCTTCATCTCGCGGTCGTAGCGCTCCGACCAGAGCGGGAAGTCGGTCTGCGTGTCGACGAGCTGCGCGCTGATCCGCAGCCGGTTGCCGGCCCGTCGCAGGCTGCCCGCGAGCACGTGCGACGCCTTGAGCTGCTGCCCGATCTGCGCCGGGGTCACCGGCCGGTCGCGGAACGCGAGCACCGTCGGCCGCGAGAAGATCTTGAGTCCACGGATCTTCGAGAGCTCCGTGATGATGTCCTCGGTGATCCCGTCGCGCAGGTATTCGTCCTCCTTCTCGCCGCTCGTGTTCTCGAAGTAGAGCACCGCAACCGATCGCGCGGCGGCCGCGGTCGTACCGCGGCTGCCGTCGGCCGCGCGCTTCGGGCCCGAGTCGAGATCGCGTCGCAGGCGCATGAGGTCGGTCTTGATGTCGGTCGCGCTCTGGTAGCGCAGTGCGCGGTCCTTTTCGAGCGCCTTCTCGAGGATGCGGCCGAACTCCGCGGGCAGCCCGGCGTTCAGGTCGCGGGCGGGCGCCGGGTCGCGATTGAGGATGGCCTCGTAGATGACCGCCGACGTGTCGCCCACGAACGGCAGCGTCGCGGTCGCCATCTGGTAGAGCACCGCGCCGAGCGAGAAGATGTCCGTGCGCGCGTCGGTGAGCATCCCGCGCGCCTGCTCGGGCGACATGTAGGAGACCGTGCCGACGGTCGTGCCCGGCGAGGTGAGCTCGTCGCCCGCGGCCGCCATCGTTTCGAACTGCGAGGCGGGCCCCCCGGGTTCGGAGGCGGGACGGGCGCCGGCGACCTTGGCGAGCCCGAAGTCGAGGATCTTGATCTGGCCCTTGGGGCCGACGAACAGGTTCGCCGGCTTGATGTCGCGGTGCACGATGCCGCGCGCGTGCGCGGACTCGAGCGCGTCGGCGACCTGGATGGCGATCGCCAGCTGGCGCCCGACCTCCATCGGCTGGCCGGTCATGAGCTGCGAGAGCGTCTGGCCCTCGAGCAGCTCCATCACGATGAAGGGCTGGCCCTCGTGCTCGTCGATCGCGAACACCGTGCAGATGTTCGGGTGGTTGAGGGCCGAGGCGGCCCGCGCCTCGCGCTGGAAGCGTTCGAGCGCGTGCGCGTCGCGCGCGAGGCCGTCGGGCAGGAACTTGAGGGCCACCTGGCGCTGCAGGCTCGTGTCCTCGGCCTCGTACACGACGCCCATGCCACCGCTGCCGAGCCGGCGCTGGATGCGGTAGTGGGACACGGTCTTGCCGAGCAGGGATTCCACGCGTGCACCGTAGCGAGCCGCCGG
>DATJXF010000143.1:0-42046 GCA_035500415.1 Candidatus Acidiferrales bacterium
GTTCGCCATGAGGTCGACCATCATGTTCTCGTAGGCCTTGCCCGAGCGCACGAACGCCGCCGTCGAGATCATGTTGAGCACGAGCTTCTGCGCCGTCCCCGCCTTCATGCGCGTCGAGCCCATGAGCACTTCCGGCCCGACCACGGGGCAGATCGCGACGTCGACCGCGAGCGTGAACTCCTCGCGCGGCGTGCACGTCACGTAGACCGTGCGGGCGCCGAGCTCGCGCGCGCGCTCGACCGCTGCGACGACGTACGGCGTGCGGCGGCTCGCGGCGATCCCGACGACCGTGTCGTCCGGCCCGACGCCGAGGTCGTCGATCGCGCGCACGCCCTCTTCGCGGCGGTCCTCGGCGCCTTCGACCGCGCGGACGACGGCGCGGTAGCCGCCGGCGATCAGCCCCACGACCTGGTCGGGGTCGGAGCCGAAGGTGGGCGGGCACTCCGACGCGTCCAGCACGCCCAGCCGGCCGCTCGTGCCCGCGCCGACGTAGACGAGGCGCCCGCCGGCGCGGAACGAGGCGACCACGCAGTCGACAGCGCGAGCGATCCACGGCAGCTCGCGGCCCACGGCCTCGGCGACCGTGCGGTCCTCGGCGTGGATGCGCTCGAGCAGCTCGGGCACGTCGAGCGTGTCGAGGTCCATGGTGCGCGGGTTGCGCTGCTCGGTCGCGAGCCGCGCGAACTCGTCGAATCGGGCGCGATCGTCCATGTCGTCCCCGAGGTGATGGCGGAGGAGCCGCGGTGAGGATGCCACGCGGCCGAGCGCGGCCACAAGCGGCGGCGCGCGGACGTCGGCCTCAGTCGGGGAAGCGCAGACGCGCCAGCAGCGCCGCCCAGCGTGGATCGCCGACGAGGGGCCGCCAGAGCCGCGTCTGCGAGCGCAGGAACGCGAACCCCGAGTCGTGCGAGGCGTGCGCCCGCTCGAGGTGCTCGAAGGCGCGATCGATCTCGCCGAGCTCCGAGTGCACGTAGGCGATCTGGTAGTGCGCCGAGCCCCCGCCCTCCTCGAGCAGCCGAGCGAGCGCCTCGCGAGATTCGCGGGGGCGGCCCGCGCGGTGGAGCACCACCGCGGCCGCGAACTCGCGCGCCCAGGGCGCGGCCTCGCGCGCGATCTCCGCCAGCGCCTCGTCGTGCCGCCCCAGCTCGCTGATCACGAGGCCCATGAGTCCCCGCAGCGGCGTCATCTCGGGCGAGATCTCGAGCGCCTCGCGAAACGCTGCGATCGCCGACTCGAGCCGCCCCATGCTCAAGTACGCGCGCGCGAGACCCGCCGAACCCGAGGCGCTCAGCGGGTCGAGCTCCCGGGCCACCGACAGCGTCGCGACGGCCTCCTCGAACCGGCTGCAGAGCATCTGCATCGCGGCGTGCTCGGTGAGCGCCTCGGCGTCGCGCGGTGCGGCCTCGAGCGCCCGCCCGGTGGCGACCAGGCCCGCGGCAATGTCGAACTCGTGGAACGCGTGGATGCGCGCGATCGCCAGGTGCGCATCGGCGAGATCGGGCTGGAGTTCGATCGCGCGCGCGAGCGCCGCCCGGGCCCGCGCGTACGCCGGCTCGACGTCGGTCTCGCCCCAGTCCCCCCGGGCCATCTCGGCGCGCGCGAGCGTCGCCCAGGCGCGGGCGTGGCCCGGCTCGAGCCCCACGGCCTGCCGGAGCAGCGCGATCGCGCGCGTCGAGTCGCCCGGACCCCGGCGCCCGAGGAAATGGCGCGCCCTGAAGAACAGCTGGTGCGCCTCCGCGTCGGAGCCACGCCCGGCGAGCGCTGCGGCCACCTCGGCCCTCACCTCGCCGCTCGCCCGGGAATCCGGCTCCTCGCCGAGCAGCCGGCGGCGCAGCTCGCTCACGACCGACTGCGCGATGTCGTCCTGCACCGCGAAGATGTCGTCGAGCGTGCGGTCGTACGACTCGGACCAGAGGTGGAAGCCGTCCGCAACGCTGACGAGCTGCACGGTGATCCGCACCCGCGATCCGGACTTGCGCACGCTGCCCTCGATCAGCGTCGCGACGTTGAGCTTTCGGCCGATCGTGGCGGGATCGTCCGCGCCGCCCTTGAACTGCCGCGAGGACGTGCGCGCGGCCACGCGCAGGCCGCGGATCCGGCCGATCACGTTGAGGAGCTCGTCGGCGAGACCGTCGGCGAAGTACTCGTCCTCCTCGTCGCGGCTGCGGTTCTCGAACGGCAGCACGGCGATCGACGGCAGCGCGCGCACGTCGGGGACCGGGGCCGGCGCGGCGGCGGCGTGCGACGGCGCCGAGTCGAGCGCGCGCCGGATCAGCTCGAGCTCGTTGCGCACGTCCTTGGCGGTCTGGATGCGGCGCTCCGGATCCTTCTCGAGGCAGCGGGCCACGATGCGCTCGAGGTCCTGCGGCAGGTCCCCCCGCAGCGCGCGCACCGGCGCCGGCGTGTCGCGCAGGATCGCGCTGCTCACCTCGGCCGAGGACGCCCCACCGAACGGCCGGCGGCCGGTGGCGAGCTCGTAGAGCAGCACGCCGAGCGAGAACAGGTCGGTGCGCGCATCGAGCACGTCGCCGCGAAGCTGCTCGGGCGACATGTAGGGCACGGTGCCCACGATCAGCCCGACGGCGGAAACCGGGCTCGCCACGGTCGCCGCCCGCGTCGCGCCGAGATCGGGTCCCGGATCGGCCGTCTTGGCGAGGCCGAAGTCGAGCACCTTGACCCGCCGCTCGGGCGTCACCATGACGTTCGCGGGCTTGAGGTCCCGATGCACGACGCCGCGGGCGTGTGCGGCGGCGAGCGCGTCGGCCATCGGGATGGCGAGCGCGAGAACGCGCGCGATCGGCAGACCGCCGGTCTCGAGGAGCCGGTCGAGGCTCTCGCCCTCGACCAGCTCCATCGTCAGGAAGCGGACGCCGGCCGCTTCCTCGACCGAGTGGAGCGTCACGATGTTCGGGTGGTTGAGTGCGGCGACCGCGCGCGCCTCGCGTTCGAACCGGGCGAGCCGGTCGGGATCGCCGGCGACGCCGGCCGGGAGAACCTTGATCGCGACGTCGCGTCCGAGCCGCGAATCGCGTGCCCGCCAGACCTCGCCCATGCCGCCCGAGCCGAGCAGCGCGACGATTTCGTACGCGCCGAGCTTCGTGCCGGGGGCGAGGCTCATGGCGGAGCGCTCCGTGGAGGGTTGGATGCGGCGAGGCGGCGCGCGCCGTCACGCGCGCCGGCACGCACGATAGCATGGGCGATTGACCCCGCGCGGCTCCACGGGCAGGCTGCGAGCATGCCCGAGCTGCCCGAGGTCGAGACCGTGCGCCGCATGCTCGCGGCGCAGGTGCCGGGCCGGACCATCGCGCTCGCGAGCGCCTCGCGTCACCGGCTGCGCACCGCACGGCTCGCGCCGCTGGCGCGCCGGCTGCGCGGTCGGACCTTCGCCATGCCACGGCGGACCGGCAAGTTCCTGCTGCTCGATCTCGACGCCGATCTCACGCTGCTCTCCCACCTTGGCATGAGCGGGCGCTGGCTGTTCTGGCCGGCGGAGGCGGAGCCCGACGCCTCACTGCCGCACGTCCATCTGCAGCTCTCGTTCGAGGACGGCTCGCGGCTCTGGTTCCAGGACGTGCGCCGCTTCGGCATGCTCCGGCTCGTGCCGACGGGGCGGCTCGCGCGCGATCCGTCGCTGCGGAGGCTCGGACCCGATCCGCTCGTCTCGCCGCCCACGGCGGGGTCGCTGCACGCGCTCGCGCGTGGAACGCGGACGAGCGTCAAGACGTTCCTGCTCGATCAGCGCAAGCTCGCGGGCCTCGGCAACATCTACGCGAGCGAGATCCTGTTCCTCGCGCGCATCGATCCGCGACGGCGCTCGGGGGCGCTCGCGCGCGCGGAGTGGGGACGCATCGCCGCCCAGGTGCCGCGCGTCCTCGAGGCCTCGATCGCGCGCATGGGCACCACCTTCAGCAGCTACCGCACGATCTGGAACGAGCCGGGCCAGTACGGCGAGCGGCTGCTGGTCTACGACCGGGCGGGCGAGCCCTGCCGGCGTTGCGGCGGGCCGGTGCGGCGCATCGTGCAGACCGGGCGTTCGACGTTCTTCTGCCCGGCCTGCCAGCGTCGCGCGGCGAATTCCCTCGCGGGGCGCTGAATTCGTCGGATCGGGCGCGGTTTCGAGCAATCACAATTCGATTGAACGGCCGTGCGCTCGACCGTATCTTGGGGCGTTTCCATACGTGCCCTCCCGGGTGCCCGGCCCGGTTTCCCCCGCTGCGGCGCCCGTTCCGAAACGGAGTCCGACACCCATGATGTTCAATACGCTTGGCCTGCCCGCGCCGCTCGTCCAGGCGGTGCGCGCCGCGGGCTGGACCGAACCCACCGCGATCCAGAGCAAGGCCATCCCGGTCATCCTGCAGGGCAACGACCTGATCGGCAACGCGCCGAGCGGTTCGGGCAAGACGGGCGCGTTCCTGCTTCCGGTGTTCGCGCGGCTGCTCGACGGCCCGCAGAAGCTGCGGGCGATCGTCCTGACGCCGACGCGCGAGCACGCGACCCAGGTCGAGACGCACGCACGCGACTTCACGCGCTTCACCGAGCTGCGCGTCGGCATCTCGCACGCGGGCGCTCCGATCGCGGTGCAGGAGCGGCTGCTGCGCGATCCGGGGGTCGACGTGCTGATCGCCACCGTCGACCGCGTGCTCGAGCTCCACTCGCGCGGCGCGCTGACGTTCGAGGACGTCGAGATCCTCGTGCTCGACGAAGCCGACCGCATGGTCGACCTGGGGCAGGCGACGGACATCCGCCGGCTCCTGAAGCTCCTGCCCGAGACGCGCCAGACGCTGCTGTTCTCCGTTTCGATGCCCGCCGAGCTCAACCGCCTGACCAAGGAGGCGTTGATCGAGCCCGTGCGCGTCGACCTGAGCACGCCCGCGCCCGCCACCGGAATCACGCACGCGATCTACCCGGTGCCCAAGCACCTCAAGATCACCCTCCTCGACCGGCTGCTGTCGCGTTCGGGCGAGGTGCGCAGCACGATCGTGTTCGTGCGCCAGCGCGAAGGCGCCGACCGCCTCGCGCGCCAGCTCGAACGCCTCAAGTACACGGTCGCGACGCTGCACGAGCGCAAGGGCCAGACCGAGCGCGAGCGCGCGATGGAGGACCTGAAGCGCGGCCGGCTCCAGATCGTCGTGACCACGGACCTCGCGGCGCGCGGGCTCGAGCTCTTCGGCGTCACGCACGTCGTCAACTTCGACGTCCCGCCCACGCCCGAGGACTACGTCCACCGCATCGGCCGCGCCGGCCGCCCCGACGCCCAGGGCGACGCGTTCACGCTCATGGCGCCCGAGGAACAGCGCCACCTCGCCGCGATCGAGCGTTTCGTCGGCCGCGCGATCCCGCGCGTGCTGCTGCCCGATTTCGACTACGGCGTGAAGCCCTCGCAGCTCCAGCAGGCGGTGATCTTCGACGACGAACGCATGCGGCAGCGGCGCCTCGTGCTCTCGCGCATGCCCTACGCCGCCACGCGAGCCGCGGCGCCCGCACGACCCGGCGCCGCAACGAGCGCGCCGCGCCCGGCGCAGAGCGCGCCGCGCAGCGCGGCCCGCCCCGCGACGCCGCCGGCCCCACGCCCCAAGCAGCCGGCGATCGTCGCCGCGAAGGTGCGACCGAAGGGCATCTCGGTGAAGCTCCAGCCGGCGCCCAGGCCCGCCGCCAAGCCGGCCGCGAAGCCCGCCAAGACGAAGAAGCCTTCGCGACCCGCACCGCGCGGCAAGAAGTAGCGGTCGTTCTCGGGCTCGCGGCGTCGCGGGGCGCTTCCGAACGAAGCCTACGCGCCCGCGACGAGCGCGGGCAGGCGCTCGGCCGCGAGCGCGAACGCGCGATCGAGGCCCGCGGCATCGGGCGCCGAGATCTGCACCTGATCAGGGCTGCCACCGCCGCGGCCGCCGCTCGCCTCGAGCAGCGCGGGCACGAGCGTCCGCAGGTCGCCCGCGCCGCCCTTCGCACGCCCGAGCACGAGCGCGGGCTCGGGCGAACGCGCCGCGCTCACGACCCACGGCGCACCCGCGGTGAGGCACGCGAGCGCGAACGCCCGCACGTCCTCCCGCGGCCGCTCCTGCGCGCACTCGGCGACGCCCGAGGGCGGCCGGCCCACGCGCTGCGCGGCCTCGTCCGCGAGCAGTCGTGCCGTGAGCCCGCGCAGCTGCTTGGCGAGCGCGTCGCGCTCGTCCGCCGCACGCTCCAGGTGCGCGAGCAGGTCGCGGTCCTTGAGCGTGCGACGCCGCGCCGACTCGAGCAGCGCCTCGGCGCGCCAGGCGTGATCGCGCAGCGCCCGCTCGCCGCAGACGAACGCCACGCGAACGTTGCCCCGCACCTTTTCCCAGCCGACGATCTTGATCGCGCCGACCTCGCCCGTGCGCCGAGCGTGGGTGCCGCCGCAGGCCGAGACGTCCCACTCCGGTATCTCGACGATGCGGATGCGGCCCGAGACCGCGGGCGGCTTGCGCAGCGCGAAACGCTTCACGCCCTGATCGTCCGTCCAGTGGAGGCGGATCTCGCGGTCCTCCCACAGCACCCGGTTCGCCGCGGTCTCGACCTCGCCCGCGGTGTGCCAGTCGATCGCGTCCATCGCGAGCTCGATCACGTTGCGTTCCGCGCCGAGCGTCGAGGACAGCGTCGCGATCTCGCGCACGCGCTCGAACGCCGCCGAGAGCACGTGCTGGCCGGTGTGCTGCTGCATGTGGTCGAATCGCCGCGCCCAGTCGATCGCGCAGGCGGGCTCGGAGCCCGCGCCCGGCGCGTCGCCCTCGATCAGGTGCCAGACGCGTCCGTCGTCGTCCGACTGCACGTCGGTGACGCCGGCGGCGCCGATCGTGCCGCGATCCGCGAGCTGTCCGCCGCTCTCGGGGTAGAACCACGTCTCCGCGAGCTCGATCGCGGGACGGCCCGCGTGCTCGCCCACGGCGGCCACGCGGCCCGGGAACGCGGTCGTGTACGCATCGTCGTAGTAACGCCGCTCGCTCGCCACGCTCATCCCTCCCGCACGTCGGCGCGCGCGACGCCCCAGCGCCTGAGCATGCGCCAGAGCGTCGTGCGCGAGACGCCGAGCTGGCGTCCGGCGGCGGTCGCGTTGCCGTGATGACGCGCGAGAACGCGCAGCACGTGCTCCCGGGTCACCTCGTCGAGCGACATCCGGTCGCGCGCCGCCGCGGATTCGGGCGCGTTCGGTGCGTCGGTCGCGGCGCCTGCGGCCCGCGGCAGCAGACGGGGGGAGCGAATCGCTGCCGGAAGGTCGGTGGCCACGATCGACGCGCCCTCGGAGAGCGTCACGGCGTGTTCGATCGCGTTTTCGAGCTCACGCACGTTGCCCGGGTAGTCGTACTTCTCGAGCAGCGCCATCGCCTCGGGCGCGAACTGGAGCGCCCCGCGCTCCTGCCGGCGCGCCGCGCGGTCGAGGAAGAACGAGGCGAGCAGCCCGATGTCCTCGCGCCGCTCGCGCAGCGGCGGCAGCTCGAGCTGCACGACGTTGAGCCGGTAGTAGAGGTCCGCGCGGAAGCGGCCCTCGGCGATCAGCGTCTGCAGGTCGCGGTGCGTGGCCGCGATCACGCGCACGTCGACGACGCGCGAGGCGTTCTCGCCGAGGCGACGCACCTCGCCGCTCTCGAGCGCGCGCAGGAGCTTCACCTGAGCGGGCAGCGGCATGTCGCCGATCTCGTCGAGGAAGAGCGTGCCGCGGTCGGCCTCCTCGATCAGCCCCGCGCGCTCGCCCGCCGCGTTGGTGAACGCTCCGCGCACGTAGCCGAACAGCTCGCTCTCGACCAGCGCCTCGGGCAGCGCGCCGACGTTGACGGGAACGAACGGGCCCTGCGCGCGCCGCGAGAGCAGGTGGAGCGAACGGGCGACGAGCTCCTTGCCCGTGCCGCTCTCGCCGAGGATGAGCACCGTGCTGTCGGTCGGCGCGACGCGCGCGACGAGCCGCAGCATGCGCTGCATCCTGGCGCTCGCCCCGACGATCGGGCTCATCGCGACGTCGCGCACCTCGGCAGGAGCCGGCGCGCCGACACGGCCTGCCGATCGGGGTGGGTTCAAGGGCTCCTCGTCCGCAATTGAAACGCTGGCGGCACTCCGGCCGTGGCCGAGCGTGCAACTCTCGGGAGATGCCGGAGGCGTTTCAAGTTGCCACAGGGCACGCGGTCCGGCAATCACGGCGGGCCTCGGCCGCAAGGCGCGCCGACCGTCCGCGACGCGGGCCTTCGCTCGTGCGGCGCTCAGTTCTTCGTGGCGTCGTCGCGCTCGGACTCGACGAGGCGCAGGCGCGGTACCCCGCCACTCCTCCAGGCCGGAGCGGGCGCGACCAGGACCGGCGCGGTCTCGAGCGCGAACGCTTCGCTCTCCTCCAGTCGCAGGTAGAAGAACGTCCAGGCGTACTGGACGATCGGGAGCACGGCCGCGGTGAGCACGAGGCCCAGCATCACCCAGGTGTTCCAGGTGCTGCCCGGCACGGCGAAGAAGCACGCGACCATCAGGAACCAGAGCGGCACGATGAGGAAGACCGAGAGCGCCACCATCTCGAGCCAGCGCTCGAAGCGCGCCTCGGTCAGGTGGAACGAGCGCGTGAACGCCTTGCGGGGCCCCTCACCGCGCAGCACCACGGCTTCGGTCGCGAGCGAGAGCTTGAAGCCGAGGTAGAGCAGCGGCAGCACGAGCATGCTGAACGAGATCGTGAACGCGAGGTTGCGCAGCGCCTCGGTCAGGTAGAGCGCGGGCGTGCGGCGGAGGCCCTTGGAATAACATTCGCCGACGGGTGCGGGCTCGGTCCCCGACGGGCGGTTGAAGACCGAGCGCGCCCGGAAGCGCAGCATCGCCATGACCAGCACCATGACGACGAAATCGAAGAGCTGGCCGACACCCTGAACGAGCGCGAGCCGGCTCTGCGAGATCGACGGGATCGCAAGGGTGACGAGCGCCGGGCCCACGATCCACGGCAGCCGCAGCAGCAGCGGAACGAGCAGCGAGTGCAGAACGTCACGCCGGATGGCGAGGTCGAACGCCAGGGCGAACGCGTGGCGCGAGGAGACGGGCAGACGGCGGGATGAGGGCATCGTTCGGGACGCGCGTACGCGCTCGGAAAACGTTACGGTCGTCGCACGCGAGTGTCAATGCCCGCGCGCGGTGCAGCGGCCATCCCGCGCATCCCGTCGCGGGTGACGCTCACACCCGGCCCGGGCGCGCGTGTCCGACCGAGCGCTCGAGCCAGCGAAAGAGCAGCCACGATCCCGCGAGCACGGCCGGTGCGAACGCCACGAGCGCGCTGCTGACCGCGAGCGCGCCGCCACCCGCCCAGGGCTGCGCCCGCCAGAGCGCCGCGAGCTGCCCGGCGCCCGCCCACGTCTGCGCGTTCCAGAGCGCCGCGAGCGGCCCGGCCCCATGGAGCGCGGTGGGCGCCGCCGCGAACGCGGGCATGCGCCGCGCGAGCGCGAGTGCCGCGGACCAGAGTGGCGCGGAGAGCGTGGCCGTCACGACGGCAAGCGCGACCGCGAGAGCCGCCGCGGGCTCGGCCGCGAGCCCCAGCCACCACGGTGTGCTCGCGGCGCGCGTCCGGGCCTGGGGCGGGCGTGCGATGCGACGCATGACGGCGTCCGCGAAGCCCTCCCGCGCCGGAGCGACGGGCGGCGCGGCGAGCAGGGCATCCAGCGTCCGCGCCGCTTCAAGCCGCGCCGCGCAACGCGCGCAGCCGGCGGCGTGGTCGTGCACGGCCCGCTCGCCCGCGGCGGGCGCGCCGGCGTCCAGCCAGCGATCGAATTCCTTGCATCCGGCGTTCACGGTCGTTCTCCTCCCTCACGCACCCAGGCCTCGCGCAGCGCGGCCCGCGCGCGCGAGAGATGAGTTTTGACGGTGTTCTCGGGCATGCCGAGGGCGGTCGCGACGTGCTCGACCGCGCGGTCCTCCAAATAGTAGAGCGTGAGCGCGGCGCGCTGGGGCGCCGAGAGCTCGCCCATCAGGGTGTTCAGCCGCCGGGCGAGCAACGGGTCGCCGGGGATGGCGGGCTCGGCGGCGGGCAGGTCGTCTGCGTCCGGGAGCTCGTCCTCCCGGCCCCTGCGCACGCGGGCGCTGCCCGCGCGATCGAGCGCGCGGCGCGCGACGATGCGGTGGAGCCAGGTGCCGAACGCGGACTCGCCGCGGAACGCGGGCAGCGCGCGCCACGCCCGCACGAATGCGTCCTGCGCGGCGTCTTCGGCGTCGGCACGCGAACGCGTGATGCGCAGCGCGAGCCCCACGGCCCGGTCGCGATGGCGCTCGACCAGCACGCGGAACGCATCCGCGTCGCCGGCACGCGCGCGCTCGACCAGCGCCGCGTCGTCGCCCGCGGCGCGGCTCGCGGGCTCCAGCGCGGCGACGGCCGGCAGGCTCAGGGTGGCGGCGGTCGCTCCCATCGCTCTCTTGGACGGCGGACCGGGGTGGTCGGGTTTCACGCGGGCCTTGATTCCATTCGAGGGCCCCCGAGATTACCCCGTCGCACGGGCGGGCACGAGACCCGGTGAAACCCGCCCGGGGGAAGCGCCGGTCCAAGAGGTGAACGCGGGAAAGGGCCGTGCGGAGCGGCCGGAAGAGCCGGCCTCCGCCCCGATCGTCCGCCCGTGAAGGAGGCTTCCATGCTCGGGTTCGATGGCTCCGATTTCGTCCCCCTCATGATCTTCGCGATCCCCATCGTCGCGATCGCGGGCGGCATCACCGCGGGCATCGTCCGCATGATCAGCCAGCACCGCCTGATCGAGCTCGCCCAGCGCGAGCGCATCGCGGCGATCGAGCGTGGGGTCGATCCCGCCCTGCTGCAGCGGATGCCGGTCCCGACCGACGAGACGGGCGTCTCGGCGATGTACCTCTCGCCACGGCTCCAGTCGCTCCGTCGCGCCCAGGGCCTCATGATCGGCGGCCTCGTCTGCACCGCCACGGGGCTTGGACTCGCGGTGATGCTGGGCATGCTCACGACCGGGGAGACGAACGCGTGGTCGGTCGGGATGATCCCGCTCGCGATCGGACTCTCGCTGCTCCTCGCCGCGGTGATCGTCCGCCGCGGCGCCGAGGACGAGCCGCACGTCGAGTCGCAGCCGTCGCAGCCGTCGCAGCTGTCGCAGCCGTCGCAGCAGCAGCGCATGCCCTGAGCGCCGGGATGCGCGCCGCGGAGCGTGCGCGCGCCTGCGCGGGCGGCCGCCTCGCACCCCCGGCGATACGCCGTTTGCCCGGCCGGGGGCCGGTTCCTATGCTGATGGCATGGCGAAGCGTCTCTCCCACGTCGATGCACGCGGCCGCGTGCGGATGGTCGACGTCTCCGGTAAACCGGCGACGCGCCGTGAGGCCGTCGCGCGCGGGCTCGTCTGGATGCACGCCACGACGCTCGAGCGGCTCGCGGCCGAACGCACGCCCAAGGGCAACGTGCTCGCGACCGCCCACCTCGCCGCCGTCATGGCGGCGAAGCGCACGAGCGAGCTGATCCCGCTCGCGCATCCCGTCCCGGTCGAGGCCGTCGACGTCGCGTTCGAGCTCGACGCGGACGGCCCCGCGGTGTCGATCGAGGCGCGCGTGCGGACGCGCGGCCGCACGGGCGTCGAGATGGAGGCGCTCACGGCCGTGTGCGCCGCCGCGCTCACGCTCTACGACATGCTGAAGGCGATCGATCGCGGCATGGTGATCGGCGAGATCGCGCTGTGGGAAAAGCGCGGCGGCCGAAGCGGCACGTGGACGCGCCCGCGCGCGATCCCCGCACGCCCGGCTCAACGCCCCCGCCGCGCGGCGCGCCGGTGAGCGCGGCGGCGACGCCGCGCGTCCTGCGCTTCGACGAAGCGCGCGATTGGGTCCTGGCAGCCGCGACGCCCCTGCCGGCGATCGAGCTCCCGCTCGCGCGGTGCGCCGGGCGCGCGCTGCGAAGGCGAATGATCGCGCCGCACGCGCTCCCGCCGTTTCGCAACTCGGCGATGGACGGCTGGGCGGTGCGCGTTGCCGACCTCGCGGGCGCGAGCGTCGCGGCGCCGGTCGCGCTCCCCGTGGCCGGTGTCGTCGCCGCGGGCGTGGGCGAGGGCGCGGCGCTGCCGCCGGGCTGCGCCGTGCGCATCATGACGGGCGCGCCGCTGCCCGAGGGCGCCGACGCGGTCGTGCCGTTCGAGCAGGGCGAGGACGCGGCCGGCGGCGCGCGGGTGCGCGTGGGCGTCGCGCCCGCTCCCGGCGAGCACGTTCGCGAGGCGGGCGCCGACGTGGCCGCGGGCGCGCTGGTGCTCGAGGCCGGGCGGAGCCTGAGCGCGCACGACATCGCGCTGCTCGCGGCCCTGGGCGTCGCCGAGGTGGCCGTCGGGCCGCCGCCCCGCGTCGCGATCCTGTCGACCGGGGACGAGCTCCTCGAACTCGGGGAGCCGCTGCGGCCCGGCGCGATCCGCGACAGCAACCGCACGATGCTCGCGCTGCTCGTCGCCGAGGCGGGCGGCGAGGTCTCGATCGCCGAGCGAGTGCCCGACGATCCCGCGCGCCTCGCCACGCGAGTTGACGATGCGCTCGCCCTCGCGGACGTCGTCGTCACGATCGGCGGCGTGTCGGCGGGCGACTTCGATCCCGTCAAGCAGGCTCTCGCGTCGCTCGACGGTGTCGAGCTCTGGCGCGTCGAGATGCGCCCGGGGCGGCCGCAGGCGTTCGGGCGGCCATCGGGCCGGCTCTTTTTCGGCCTTCCCGGCAATCCCGCCTCGGTCGCGTGCGTGTTCGAGGCGATGGTCCGGCCCGCGCTGCGCCGGCTCCAGGGTCACGCGGCGCTCGAGCGCCCCCGGGCGCCGGTGCGGCTCGCGCGGCACCTGGCCTCCCGCGCCGGCCGCACCGACCTCGTGCGCTGCACGCTCGAGTGGCGCGACGGGGAGCTGTGGGCGAGCCCGGCGGGCGAGCAGATATCGGGGCACCTGCTCCCGCAGTCGCGCGCACACGCGCTCGTTCTCGTGCCCGAGGCTGCCGCGGAGTTGTGCGAGGGCGACACCGCCGAGGCGTGGGTGCTGCGGATGCCGGAGGGGACTACAGCAGGCCGTTGATGCTGTCCTTTGCCTGCTGCCAGAGTCCGTGGGACTGCACGCCGAAGTAGAGCGTCGCGGCGAGCGCCAGCAGGATCGCCAGCGCCGCCGCGGGTCCCCACGAGACGTGAACCGGCTCGCCCTCGGGCTCGCGCATGTAGAGCGCGACCGTGACGCGCAGGTAGTAGAACACCGAGACCACGCTGTTGAGCACGCCCGCGATCACGAGCCAGCCGAGCTCCGGCTTCTGCAGCGCGGCGCCGAAGACGAGGATCTTGCCCATGAACCCGGCCGTGGGCGGGATGCCGCCGAGCGAGATCATGAACACGGTCATCGCGATGCCGAGCAGCGGCTGGCGGAAGCCCAGCCCGGCCAGGTCGCTCACCAGCACCCGCTCGTCGCGGCCCTCGCCGAGCATCGTGAGCACGGTGAACGCGCCGAGGTTCATGAACGAGTAGACGGCGAGGTAGAACACCGCAGCCGCCGCGCCCTCGGGCCCGCCCGCCGCGACCGCGACCAGCACGTAGCCGGCGTGCGCGATGCTCGAGTAGGCCAGCATGCGCTTGAGGTTGTTCTGGAGCAGCGCGGTGAGGTTGCCGACCGTCATGGTGAGGAACGCGATCACCGCGAGCAGCGGCGTCCAGTCCGCCTGAACCGGCCCGAGCGCGCGCAGCCCGACCCGCAGCAGCGCGGCGAAGCCGGCGGCCTTGGCGCCCGCCGACATGAAGCCGGTGACCGACGTCGGCGCGCCCTCGTAGGCGTCCGGCGTCCACATGTGGAAGGGCACCGCGGCGACCTTGAACGCGAAGCCCGAGAAGACGAGCAGCGCGCCCACGAGCAGCAGAGGGTTCTGGAGCAGCGGCGAATAGGCCAGGAACGCGCCCATGCGGCCGAGCTGCGTCGTGCCCGTCGCGCCGTAGAGCAGCGCGATGCCGTAGAGCAGGAAGCCGGAGGCGAACGCGCCGAGCAGGAAGTACTTGAGCGCCGCCTCGTTCGAGTCCAGCCGCGTGCGCCGGAAACCGACCATGACGTAGAGCGAGAGCGACATCAGCTCGAGCCCGAGGAAGATCGTGACGAGATCGTTCGAGGCCGCCATCACGATCATGCCGAGCACGCTCGAGAGCAGCAGCGCGTAGTACTCCGCCTGGTTGATGCGCGTGCGCTTGACGTAGTCCCACGACGCGAGCACGGACAGGATGCCGATCGCGCAGAAGAGCAGCGTGAAGAACACGGTCATCGGATCGTGGACGAACATGCCGCCGAAGATCGAGCGCTTCGCGTGTGCGACGCGAAGCACGGCCCATGCGGACGCCCCGAGTGCCAGCAGTGAAACGATGCCGCCGCGGTTGCCGCGCTCGCGGGGCGGAACGAGCTCGAGGAGCAGCAGCACGAGCGCGCCGAGCGTGAGCGCGATGACCGGGCCGAGCGCCCAGAGATCGACCCGAAGCAGCACGGGAGCGCCCGCCGTCATCGCGCGCCCTCTCCCGCCGCGCGCGCGGCGAGCCTGGCGCCCGCCGGGACGGGCTCGCGGAAGTGCTCGAGCTGCGCGGCGCGCGTCTCCGTGATCGCGAGCGTGCGGTCGAGCGCCGGCTGGACGCGATCGAGGATCGGCTGGGGTGCCACGCCCATCCAGAAGATGAGCACGAGCAAGGGCGCGAACACCAGTTTCTCGCGCAGCGAGAGGTCGGTCAGGCCCCGGTTCTCGTCGTGCGTCACCGGCCCGAACACGACGCGCTGGAACATCCAGAGCATGTAGCACGCCGACAGGACGACGCCGGTCGCGGCGATCACCGCCCACGGAATCTGGTGGCGGAACGCGCCGAGGATCACGAGGAACTCGCCGACGAAGCCGTTCGTGCCCGGCAGGCCGATGCTCGACAGCATGACGACGAGGAAGATCGCGGAGTAGACCGGCACCACCTTCCACAACCCGCCGAAGTCGGCGATGAGGCGCGTGTGGCGCCGCTCGTAGACGACGCCGACGAGCAGGAAGAGCGCGCCGGTCGAGACGCCGTGGTTGAGCATCGTCATCATCGAGCCCGCCATGCCCTGCGCGTTGAGCGCCATCAGCCCCAGCATGGCGAAGCCCATGTGGCTCACCGACGAGTACGCCACGAGCTTCTTGAGGTCGGGCTGGACCATCGCGACGAGCGCGCCGTAGACGATGCCGACGAGCGCGATGCCCGCGATCCACGGGCCGCAGACCTGGAGCGCGTTCGGGAACAGCGGCATCGCGAAGCGCACGAAGCCGTACGTGCCCATCTTGAGCAGCACGGCCGCGAGGATCACCGAGCCCGCCGTCGGCGCCTCGACGTGCGCGTCCGGCAGCCAGGTGTGGAGCGGGAACATCGGGACCTTGATCGCGAACGCGACGGCGAACGCGAGGAACAGCCAGAACTGGTGAGAAGGCGACAGCGGCATCTGGTAGAACACGGTGAGGTCGAACGTCGGCGTCCCCGTGGCGGCGCGCTGCGTGAGCCAGAGCGACAGGATCGCGACCAGCATGAGCACGCTGCCGGCCATCGTGTAGAGGAAGAACTTGACCGCCGCGTAGACGCGGCGCTGGCCGCCCCAGACGCCGATCAGCAGGTACATCGGGATCAGCATCGCCTCCCAGAACATGTAGAAGAGCAGCAGGTCGAGGCTGAAGAACGTGCCGAGCATGCCCGCCTCGAGCGCCAGCACGAGCGCGTAGAACTCTCGCGCGCGCTTCTCGACCGCCGTCCACGCGCCGAGCAGGGCGACGAACGTCGTAATGGTCGTGAGCAGCGCGAGCAGCGCGCTTACGCCGTCGACGCCGAGGTGGTAGCGCGCGCCGATGGCGGGGATCCAGTTGAGCGACTCCTCGAACTGGAATCCGGGCGCGCGGGGCGCGAGCCGCCACCACAGCGGAAGCGAGACGAGCAGCTCGATCAGCGCGGCGCCCGTCGCGACGAGCCGCGCGGTGCGCGGCGAGCCGGTCGGCATCATGGCGACGACCGCGGCCGCGGCGAGCGGGAAGAAGACAAGGATCGAGAGCCAGGGCGCGTGGGCCACTCAGGACCTCAGGAAGTGGAGGAGCAGCGCGAGCACGCCGAGCGCGAGGAAGAGCGCGTACGTGCCCACGTAGCCGGTCTGGAAGAGGCGCAGGATCGCCGAGAAGCCTTCGAGCACGTAGCCGACGCCGTTCACGATGCCGTCGACCACCTTCTCGTCCCAGAAGCGCCAGAGTGCGACCGAGCCGCGATGGATGGGACCGACGAAGGCCGCCTGGTTTAACTCGTCGACGAAGTACTTGTTCTCGAGCACGCGGTGCAGGCCCTCGAAGCGCGCGCGCAGGCCCGTCGCGAGCTCGGGCTTCTGCAGGTACGCCCGGAATGCGAGCGCGATGCCCAACGCAGCGATGGCGACCGAGAGCGCCATGAGGCCCCACTCGGTCCCGCGCGAGAGCTCGGCGACGCGCACCGCGGGCGCGCCTCCGCCTTCCATGACCGGTCTGAGCCAGCGATCGAGCAGGTGGCCGCCGGCCTGGAACGGCAAGCCCACCAGCCCGCCCACGACGGACAGCACCGCAAGCACCACGAGCGGCACCGTCATGCTCGCGGGCGACTCCCGCACCGGCCCTCCGTGAGCGTCGTGGCCGTGGTCGTCGTGGCCGTGCGCGCCGTGCGCGTGCGAAGCGTGCTCGGCGGCGACGTGCGCGGCGTGCAGCGAGTCGGCGCCGCGTTCGTCGAAGCGCGGCGCACCGCGGAACGTCAGCACGTAGAGCCGGAACATGTAGAACGCGGTCAGCAGCGCTCCCAGGAGGCCCGCGATCCACACGCCGTAGTGGCCGGAGGCGAACGCCTTCTCGAGGATTTCGTCCTTGCTGAAGAAACCGGCGAACGGCGGGATGCCCGCGATGGCGATCGTCGCGACCAGCATGGTCCAGTGCGTGACGGGCATGCGCGAGGCGAGGCCGCCCATGCGCCGCATGTCCTGCTCGTGGTGCATGCCGAGGATCACCGAGCCCGCGCCGAGGAAGAGCAGCGCCTTGAAGAACGCGTGCGTCATCACGTGGAAGATGCCGGCGCCGAACGCGCCCACGCCGCAGGCGAAGAACATGTAGCCGAGCTGGCTCACGGTCGAGTACGCCAGCACGCGCTTGATGTCGTTCTGTGCGATTCCGATCGTCGCCGCCATGAGCGCGGTCGCAGCGCCGATCACCGCGACGACCTCGAGGCTCGCCGGCGAGAGCAGGAAGAGCACGTGGCTGCGCGCGACCATGTAGACGCCCGCGGTGACCATCGTCGCGGCGTGGATGAGCGCGGAAACCGGCGTCGGGCCCTCCATCGCGTCGGGCAGCCAGACGTAGAGCGGGATCTGCGCGCTCTTGCCGGTCGCGCCGAGGAAGAGCAGCAGCGTGGCGACCGTGATGACCGGCAGCCCGTGGCCCGAGGCGAGCGACGCGAAGGCCGCGGCGATCGACGTCGAGCCCGGCTCGAACAGCCGCGGCGCCGATTCGAACACCTGGCCGAAGTTCACCGAGCCGGTCCACTTGATGAGGAACATCAGCCCGAGGATGAAGCCGAAATCGCCGATCCGGTTGACGATGAACGCCTTCTTGCCCGCCTCGGTCGCCCTGGGACGCTCGTACCAGAACCCGATGAGCAGGTACGAGCACAGGCCGACGCCCTCCCAGCCCACGAACATGAGCAGGAAGTTGTCCGCGAGCACGAGCGTCAGCATCGCGAACATGAACAGGTTCAGGTAGAGGAAGAAGCGGCGGAACGACGGATCGTCCGCCATGTAGCCCGTCGAGTAGACGTGGATCAGGAAGCCGACGCCGGTGACGATCAGCGTCATCACCGCCGAGAGCGGATCGAGCAGGAACGCGACGTCGGCGTGGAAGTCGCCGACGCGCATCCACGTCCACGCGGTCTCGACGATGCGCCGGTCCGCCTCGACGTGACCCGCCAGCGCGATCACCGCGCGCAGCGACGCCGCGAACGCGAGCGCGATCGCGCCGCAGGCGAGCCACGCGGTGCCGCGGCGGCCGAGGCGGTCGCCGATCAGCAGGTTGAGCGCGACCGCGGCGAGCGGCAGCGCGGGGATGATCCAGAGCATCACAGGGGTCACGGACGTCCCGGTCTAGCCCTTGAGGAGGTTGATCTCGTCCACGAACACGGTCTCGCGGAGGCGGAACACGTTGACGATGATGGCGAGGCCAACGGCCACCTCGGCGGCGGCCACGGTCATGACGAAGAACACGATGATCTGCCCGTCGAGCGAGTGCATGCGCTGTCCGAACGCGACGAACGCGAGGTTCGCAGCGTTGAGCATGAGCTCGATCGACATGAAGATGACGAGCGCGTTGCGGCGCACGAGCACGCCCGCGACGCCGATGCAGAACAGCACGGCGCTCAGCGTGAGCGACCAGCCCACCGGGATCATGGTGTTTCCCCGGCCGCGGGCCGGCGGCCGCGCGTCATCACGATCGCGCCGACCATCGCCACGAGCAGCAGCATCGACGTGACCTCGAACGGGAACAGGAAGCGGGTGTAGAGCGCGAGCCCCACCGCGGCCGCGTTGCCGCGAGCCTGGCCCGGCATGACGCTGGCCTCCGGGCCGGGCGCCCAGCCGCGCTTCATCAGCAGCGCGGCGAACAGCAGGAGGAGCGCGCCCACCATCCAGCCGATGCCGCGCCGCAGCGCGATGTGCGCGCCGTGCTCCACGTCGTGCTGCAGGTTCAGGTACATGATGACGAACAGGAACAGCACCATGATCGCGCCGGCGTAGACGATGATCTGCACCAGCCCGATGAACTCGGCCTGGAGCAGCAGGTAGATGCCCGCGAGGGAGCAGAACGACAGCACGAGGAAGAGCGCGCTCGTCACGGGGTTGCGATGGAGGACGACCATCGCCGCGGTCGCGACGAGCAGGGCGCCGAAGCCGAGGAAGAGCGGAGCCATCTAGGCGTTCGCCCTCCAGTAGATCCACACCGCCGCGATCAGCACGTTCACGATCGAAGCGGGCAGCAGCACCTTCCAGCCGAACGCCATGAGCTGGTCGTAGCGCAGGCGCGGGAACGTCCAGCGCACCCAGATGAAGAAGAAGAGCAGCGCGCCGAGCTTGGCGAGATACCAGACGATCCCGAGGATCTCGGGGCCGGGGCCGTGCCAGCCTCCGAGGAACAGCGTCACCGTGATCGAACAGATCACGATCATGTTCATGTACTCGCCGAGGAAGAAGAGCGCCCACTTCATGCTCGAGTACTCGGTGTGGAATCCGGCCACGAGCTCGCCCTCGGCCTCGGGCAGGTCGAACGGCGCGCGGTTGGTTTCCGCGAAGGACGTGATCACGAAGATCGCGAAGGGCAGCACGAGGTACCAGTGGAAGATGCCCCAGCCCGGCAGCGGAACGTGCGTGCCGGGGATGAGGTACGTCCCGGCTTGCGAATCGACGATGTGGTTCAGCGAGAGCGAGCCCGCGCGCAGGATCACCGGAATCGTCGAGAGCCCCATCGCGAGCTCGTACGAGATCATCTGCGCCGACGAGCGCAGCCCCCCCAGGAGAGCGTACTTGTTGTTCGATGCCCAGCCGCCGAGCGTGATCGCGTAGACGCCGAGGCTCGACATCGCGAGGAAGACGAGCAGGCCGACGTTGACGTCGGTGACCACGAACATGGGCGGCGGGCCCATCGGGATCACGGAAAACGTCACGATCGCCGGGAACACCGCGAGCATCGGCGCGATGTGGAAGACGACCTTGTTCGCTGATTCGGGGATGAACTCCTCCTTGAGGAGGAGCTTGCCCACGTCCGCGATCGGCTGGAGCAGCCCGAACGGGCCCACCCGATTGGGACCCGTCCGCGCCTGGATGTGACCGCAGATCTTGCGCTCGGCGTAGATGAGGTAGGACACCGCGCCCAGCATGATGCCGAGAATGAGCGCCAGCTTGAGCGCCGCCCACGCCGTGACCTGCACGGCCTCGTTGGCCCAGAGCGCGGTCAGCGTCGTCATGCGCGCGCGACCTCGCTCGGGGCGGCGACGCGGCGTGCCTGCACGCGCCGTCCGGCGCCCGCGGGCGCGCCGAGCCGGTTGAGCCCGGCTTCGGACGGCGAACACGGGACGAACACG
The DNA here is from genome assembly GCA_035500415.1 of Candidatus Acidiferrales bacterium. GTDB lineage: Bacteria > Eisenbacteria > RBG-16-71-46 > RBG-16-71-46 > RBG-16-71-46 > CAIXRL01. The sequence continues at coordinate 20,078 of DATJXF010000143.1, forward strand.
GCGTTGGCCGGCACGGAATCGTCGACGCCGAACGGCAGCACGATCGATCCGCCGGGGCCGCTCAACTCGAGCTGGTCGCCCGCGGCGAGATTCAGCCGCGAGGCCTCGGCGGGCGCGAGGTGCGCCCGCGCCGCGCCCGCGAGCTTCGCGAGCGTGTCCGATCGCGACGAGAGCCCGCCCTGCGCGAACAACGTGCCGCCCGAGAGCAGCGCGAGCCCGGGAGCCGCCGTCGCGGGCGGCACGTCCGCGGCGGCGAGCGTTGCCGGAACGCGCGACGCGCTCCACGTCGCGCCGTCGGGCAGCAGCGTCGCCCAGCTCGTGCCCTGGTAGCCGGGTACGAGGCGCGCGATCTCGCGGTAGACGTCCTCGGGCGTGCGGTAGCGCCACTCGGCGCCCAGGGCCTGCGCGACCGCCTGGAAGATCTCACCGTCGGGACGCGTACCGCGCCGCGGCGAGAGCGCCCGGTTGGCCTTCTGCACGCGCCGCTCGCAATTCGTGACGGCGCCCTCCTTCTCGGCGAACGCGGCCACCGGGAAGACGACGTGCGCCCGCTGCGCGGTGGGCGTGAGGAAGAGCTCGTTCACGATCACGAGCTCGGCGCGCTCGAGCGCGCGCTGCGCCTTCGCGCGGTCCGGCGCGCTCGCGAGCCAGTCGTCGCCGACGATCCAGAGCGCGCGGATGCGGCCGTCCGCCGCGGCATCGAGGATCTCGGGCGCGGTGAGTCCGCGCTCGTCCGCGAGCGTCCGCCCCCACGCGCGCTCGAAAGGCGCGCGCGCCGCGGCGTCGCTCGTCGCGACGTAGCCGGGCAGCACGTCGGGCGCGAGGCCCATGTCGAGGGCGCCCTGCGAGTCGTGCTGCGGCCCCGCGCACATCACGAACGAGCGCTCGGCGGTGAGCGCGCCGCTCGCCCAGCCGAGGTTCTGGATCGCCTGGAGCAGCGCGGGCGCCTGCGGGTGCTCGAGCACGCCGCGGCCGAAGAGCAGCGCCTTGCGCGGCGCCTCGCGCAGCCGTCGCGCGGCGGCCGCGACCGCATCGGCGGAAACACCCGTCTCGCGCTCGATGCGTTCGGGCGTCCACGCGGCGAGCGAGGCGCGCAGCGCGGGCAGCCCGGCCGCGACCTCGGCGGGCAGGCCCGCGGGATCGCCGGCCTCCAGAGCGGTGCGCGTCAGCGCGTGGACGAGCGCGAGCTCGGCGCCGGGCTGCAGACCCAGCCAGGCGCCGCGGAACTTGGGGCGCGCGAGCTTGACGCGCCGCGGGTGCGCGACCGTGACGTGCAGGCCCTTCTGGTGCTGGCCGCGGATCACCTGCGCCTGCGCGAACGGCGACTCGCCCTGCAGGTCGTCGAAGAGCACGAGCACTTCGCTCGCCTCGAGGAGCTCGTCGAACGTGAGCGCGGGCCGGCCGCCGCCCGTCGCCGCGAGCACCGCCGCGCCGGAGAGCGGCGCGACGAGGCGCGTGCGCGCATCGACGTGGTTCGTGCCGAGCACGGCGCGCGCGAGCTTCTGGAACAGGTACTGCTCCTCGACGTTCAGCTTGTCGCCGCCCAGGAACGCGATGCTGCCCGGGCCGTGCGTCCCGGCGATGTCGCGCAGCCGCGACGCGGCCTCGGCCACGGCGGTGTCGAACGACGCGGGCTGGAGCGCGCCGCCCTGGCGGACGAGCGGCGAGCCGAGGCGGTCGGGCGAGTTCACGAACTCGTAGCCGAAACGGCCGCGCACGCAGAGGAATTCCTGGTTGACGCCGCGGTGTTCGGTGCCGCGCGCGCGCAGGATCTCCATGCCGCGCACGCCGAGGCGCACCGAGCAGCCGTTCGAGCAGTACGGGCAGATCGTGATGTGCTGGCGCAGGTCCCACGGCCGCGCCTTGAAGCGGTAGGGCAGCGCGGTCAGTGCGCCGACCGGACAGACCTCGATGCAATTGCCGCACTGCTCGCAGTCGAGCGGCTGGCGGTCGAACGAGGAGATCTCGGTATGCACGCCGCGCTGGTGCGCGGTGAGCGCGTCCTCGCCCATCACCTCGTCGCAGTAGCGCACGCACCGCATGCAGACGATGCAGCGGTTCGCCTCCTTCTTGACGATGGGCCCGAGGTCCTCGGACTCGAACGTCCGCTTGGCCTCGTCCATGCGCGAGAAATCCTGGCCGAACGCGAACGCGAGGTCCTGGAGCTGGCACTCGCCGCCCTCGTCGCACACCGGGCAGTCGAGCGGATGGTTGACGAGCAGGAACTCCATCACGCCCTTGCGCGCCTTGACCGCGACGGGCGACGCCGTGCGGACGGCCATGCCGTCGCTGACCGGCGTCGTGCAGCCCGTCTGCACCTTGGGATTCCACGCGATCTCCGGGGTGCCGTCGGCCGCGAGCACCGGCTTGCGGTCGGGGCCCAGCTTCGGCGTGCCGATCTCGACGACGCAGATGCGGCACGCCCCGAGCGGCGGGAGCTTGGCGTGTGAGCAGAAGATCGGGACGTGCACCTCCGCCATGCGCGCCGCGTCGGTGATGAGCGTGCCCGCCGGCACCGTGATCGTGCGCCCGTCGATCGTGACCCGCACCGTGGGGCTCACGCCGTCACCTCCTCGAGCGACTGCCGGCGGCGGTTGACGAGGCAGCGGCGGTGCTGGACGTGGTACTCGAACTCGGCGCGGAAGTGCTTCAGCATGCCCTGCACCGGCATCGCCGCCGCGTCGCCGAGCGCGCAGAACGACTTGCCGAGGATGTTGTCCGCGACGTCCTCGAGCAGCGCGACGTCGGTCTCGCGGCCCGCGCCGTGCTCGAGCCGCTCGAGGATCTCGCTCATCCAGTACGTGCCCTCGCGGCACGGCGTGCACTTGCCGCAGGACTCGTGCTCGTAGAAGCGGGTGATGTTCCAGAGCGCGTCGACCATGCAGGTATGATCGTCGATCACGATCACGCCGCCGGAGCCCAGGAACGTGCCGACCGCGTTCATCGACTCGTAGTCGAGTCCGGTATCGAGCTCCGAGGCCGGCAGCAGCGGCACCGACGAGCCGCCGGGGATCACGCCCTTCACCTTGAGCCCGTCGCGCATGCCGCCGCAGTACTCCGGCGAATCGATCAGCGTGCGCAGCGGGAGCCCGAGCGGGATCTCGTAGTTGCCGGGGCGCTTCACGGGACCGGAGACGCTGAGCACCTTGGTGCCCGGGCTCTTCTCGGTGCCCCACTGCCGGTACCACGCCCCGCCGTTCTTCAGGATGTGGGGCACGTTCATCAGCGTCTCGACGTTGTTGACGACCGTCGGGCACGCGTAGAGGCCTTCCACCGCGGGGAACGGCGGCTTCAAGCGGGGCTGGCCGCGGTAGCCCTCGAGCGAGGAGAGCAGCGCGGTCTCCTCGCCGCAGATGTACGCGCCCGCGCCCAGGTGCGTGTGGAGCTCGAACGCGTACCCGGTCCCGAACACGTCGGCGCCCACCAGGCCGGCCGAGCGCGCCTCGGCGAGCGCCCGGTCGAGGATCCGCTGGATGTACTCGAACTCGCCGCGCAGATAGATGTAGCCGCAGTGCGAGCCGATCGCGTAGCCCGCGAGGATCATGCCCTCGATCAGCAGGTGCGGGTTCTTCTCCATGAGCTCGCGATCCTTGAACGTCCCCGGCTCCGACTCGTCCGCGTTGCAGACGATGTAGCGCGGCTTGGGCGAGTTCTTCGGCACGAAGCTCCACTTGAGCCCGCACGGGAAGCCCGCGCCGCCGCGGCCGCGCAGCCCCGACGCCTTGACGATCTCGATGCACTCGTCGGGCGACTTGAGGCCGAGCGTCGCCGCGAGCGCCTCGTAGCCGCCGAGCCCGCGATAGGTCTCGAGCGCGGCGAGTCGCGGCGTGTCGATGTCCCTGAAGAGCAGCGGCCCGCGGCTCACTTGAGCGCCTCCAGCAGGGCGTCCACCTTCGACTCGTCGAGGTTCTCGTGGTAGTCGAAGCCGACCTGCATGCATGGTCCGCCGCCGCACGCCGCGAGGCACTCGACGCGGCGGAGCGTGAACCGTCCGTCGGCGGTCGTGCCGCCGTGGCCCACGCCGAGCCTGTGCTCGAGGTGGCGGAACAGCCGGTCCGCGCCCATGAGCGAACACGACAGTGTCATGCAGACCTGCAGATGATGCCGGCCGATCGGGCGCAGGTTGAACATCGTGTAGAAGGTGGCGATGCCGAAGACCTCGGGCTCGGGCAGCTCGAGCGTGGAGGCGACGAGGCGCAGCGCGGCGGGCGGCACCCAGCCCCACGTGCGCTGCGCGATCCACAGCAGCGGCAGCACCGCCGAGCGCGCGACCGGAAAGCGCGCGATCGCCTCGCGCACCTCGGCGGCCGCGGCCTGCGGCCAGTCGAGGTGCGCGGGCCCGTCCAGCGGCATCACCGGCGCGTGGCTCATCGGTCGACCTCGCCGAGCACGATGTCGATGCTGCCGATCGCGGCGATGACATCGGCGATCAGCCGGCCCTCCGTCATGAGGGGAAGCGCCTGCAGGTTGATGAACGAGGGCGAGCGGATCTTCATGCGCCACGGCCGCGCCGAGCCATCGCTCACGAAGTAGAAGCCGAGCTCGCCCTTGGGCGCCTCGACCGCGGCGTACGCCTCGCCCACCGGCGGGAAGAAGCCGTGCGCCACGATCTTGAAGTGATGGATCAGCGCCTCCATCGAGCGCTTCACCTCGTCCTTCTCGGGCAGCACGTACTTGAAATCGCGCACGCGGTAAGGCCCGGTCTCCCCGAGCTGGCGGATGCGCTCGATGGCCTGCTTCGCGATCTTCGTCGACTCACGCATCTCCGCGACGCGCACCTGGTAGCGGTCGTAGGCATCGCCGCGCACGCCCGTCGGCACCTCGAAGTCGTACGTCTCGTAGCCGGAGTACGGCTCGCACTTGCGCAGGTCGTACTTGACGCCCGAGCCGCGCAGCGACGGGCCCGTCATGCCCCAGGCGATGGCGTCCTTCGCGGAAACGATCGCGACGTCGCGCGTGCGGGCGAGCCAGATCGGATTGTGCGTGAGCAGGCTCTCGTACTCGTCGATGTGCGCGGGCATCTCGTCGACGAACGTCTCGCAGCGGTCGAGGAAACCCTCCGGAATGTCCATCGCGAGCCCGCCGACGCGGAAGTACGACGCCGTCATGCGCGCGCCCGAGACCTGGTCGTAGATCGAGAGCACTTTTTCGCGCTCGCGGAAGCAGTACCAGAACACCGTCAGGGCGCCGATGTCGATCGCGTGCGTGCCCATCCACACGGCGTGCGAGCTGATGCGGGTGAGCTCGGTCAGGAGGACGCGGATCGCCTGCACGCGCGCGGGCGGCTCGACGCCGAGCAGCTTCTCCGCGGCGAGGCAGAACGCGAGGTTGTTCGACATCGGCGAGATGTAGTCCATCCGGTCGGTCTGCGGAATGGACTGCGTGTACGTCTTGTACTCCGCCTGCTTCTCCATGCCCGTGTGCAGGTAGCCCACGATCGGCTTGCAGCGCACGATCGTCTCGCCGTCGAGTTCGAGCGCCACGCGCAGCACCCCGTGCGTCGAGGGGTGCTGCGGCCCCATGTTGAGGGTCATGGTCTCATTGCGCACGGTACTTGATCCTCTTCGGCGCGAGCTTGCGGAGCGCGGGGCTCGGCTTGGTGCGGCCGGGCGTGTTGTGCGTGAACGCCACCTCTTCGTAGCCCAGCGGCGAGTCCTTGCGCAGCGGCCAGCCCGTCCAGTCCTCGGGCAGCAGGATGCGCGTGAGGTCGGGATGGCCCGTGAACTCGATGCCGTAGAAGTCGTAGGTCTCGCGCTCGTGCCAGTTCGCCGTCGGCCACACGCTCGTGACGCTCGGCACGCGGAGATTGTCCTCGGGAATCCGCACCTTGAGGGTCACGCGGCGTGCGTTCGCGAGCGAGAGCAGGTTGTAGACCGTCTCGAAGCGCGGCACTCGCGGCAGGTAGTCGACGCCGCCCATCCACGGCAGCATCGCGAACTGCAGCTCCGGATCGTCGCGCAGGAACGTGCACATCCCGACGAGCTCGGCGGCCGCCACGATCAGTGGCTGGTCGCGGAGCGCCTCACCGGCCTCTCGTTCGATGTGCGCGTCCGGAAAGCGCTCGCGCAGACGCTCCTCGATTCGCTCGAGGCTCAACGCCATCAGGCGGCCCCCTTGCGACGCCGGCGCGGCACCGGGCCCAGCTCGGGCTTCGAGGCGAGGATCTTCTCCTGGAGCTTCATGATCCCGAAGATCAGGCCCTCGGGCCGCGGCGGGCAGCCGGGCACGTAGACGTCCACGGGCACCACCTTGTCGACGCCCTGGAGGATCGCGTAGTTGTTGAAGATGCCGCCGCACGAGCTGCACGCGCCCATCGCGATCACCCACTTGGGATCGGGCATCTGCTCGTAGAGCTGGCGCACGACCGGCGCCATCTTGATGGACACGCGGCCGGCCACGATCATGAGATCGGCCTGGCGCGGCGAGCCGCGGAATACCTCGGCGCCGAAGCGCGAGACGTCGAAGCGCGGGCCGGCGATCGCCATCATCTCGATCGCACAGCAGGCCAGCCCGAATCCCAGCGGCCAGATCGAGTTCGCGCGGGCCTGGTTCACCGCCCAGCCGAGCATCGACTCGAGCGTCGTGAAGAGCACGCCGCGCTTGACGTCGTCCTCGAGGTTCTCCTGCTCGGAGCGCGGCTGGACCAGTTCGCCCGCGGGGGGCGTGCCGAGCGTCCGGATACGCGGGGTCTCAGGCGACTCGGACATGGAGCACCTTTCGCGCGCGGAGCGTGGCTCCGCGGACGGCGATCGCGGTCAGTCCCACTCCAGCGCCCGCTTCCTGATCAGGTACACGTAGCCCGCGAGCAGGATCGCGATGAAGAGCACCATCTCGATCAGCCCGTAGAGCCCGAGCGCGCGGAAGGAGACGGCCCACGGATAGAGGAACACCGCCTCGATGTCGAACAGGATGAAGAGCACCGCGACCAGGTAGAACTTGATCGAGAAGCGCCCGCGCGCGTCGCCAAGCGGATCGACTCCGCACTCGTAGGCCGAGGATTTCGCGGGATTGGTGCGGCGCGGCACGATGAACGTCGACAGGCCGATCGTCACCGCCCCGAAACCCAGCCCCACGACCACGAACAGCAGAACCGGCAGGTAGGCCAGCATGCGGAAGTTCGTTTCCTTTGCGGGAAGGGCGCGCCATGCACCCGACCTCGCACCCTAGGTCGCGCCCCCGGAGGGCGTCAAGCCGCGGCGGCCGCGGGGCTCAGCTCGTCTGCCGCAGCGCGGTCGTGAGCGCCGGAACCACCTCGAAGAGATCCCCGACGATGCCGTAATCCGCGACCTTGAAGATGGGAGCGTCCGGATCCTTGTTGATGGCGACGATGCACTTCGAGGAGCTCATGCCCGCGAGGTGCTGGATCGCGCCGCTGATTCCGACCGCGACGTACAGTTTGGGCGCAACGGTCTTGCCGGTCTGTCCGACCTGGTCGCCGTGCGGCCGCCACCCGGCGTCGACGACCGCGCGCGAAGCGCCGACGCTCGCCCCGAGCGCATCGGCGAGCGCCTCGACCAGCGCGAAGTGCTCGGGGCCCTTGAGGCCGCGGCCGCCCGAGACGACGATCTCGGCCTCGGTGACGTCGAGCTTGCCGCCCGCCGCGGCGGCGTGCCCGGTGACGCGCGCCCGCGGGATGGCGGCGTCCCAGGTGAACGCGAGCGGCTCGACGGCGGCCGACTTTCCCGTCGCGCGCGGCGGCGGAGCGAACATCTTGGGCCGCAGCGACGCGATCGCGGGCGTCGCGCGGAACGTCACCTTGAGGCGCGCCTTGCCCGCGTAGACGGCCCTCGTCGCGACGAGCCGGCCGCCCTCGGCCTCGAGCGCGACGCAGTCGGCGGCGAGTCCGGTGTTCGTGAGCGCCGCGATCCGCGGCGCGAGGTCCTTGCCGAGCGCGCTCGCCGGAACGAGCACGAGCGCGGGCGAGACCGCCGCCACCGCAGCCGCGATGGCGGCCGTGAAGCCGGCGCCGTCGTAGTTCGCGAACGCTTCGTGCGACGCCAGCAGCACGCGGTCCGCCCCGGCTTCGCCCAGCGCGGCGAGCCCGGGATCCGACGCCGCGCAGCAGACGCCGACGACCGGCCCGCCGAGCGTGCCCGCGAGGCGTACCGCGGCGCCGAGCGCCTCGTGCGCGATGGGGCGGATGCGGCCCTCGCGCTGCTCGATGAACACCAGGATCGCCACGTCCGCCTCCTTAGATGACCTTGGCTTCGTCGCGCAGGACGCGCAGCAGCTCCGGCACGGCGCCCGCGCCCTCGCCGACGATGCGCCCCGCCGCGCGCGGGGGCGGCAGCTCGAGCGCGAGCACCTCGAGGCCGGGCTGGCCCGGTTCGGCGATCGGCTCGTCGATGGGCTTCTTCTTCGCAGCCATGATGCCCTTGAGCGAGGCGTAGCGCGGCTGGTTCAGTCCCTTGTCGGTGGTGACGACGCACGGCGTCGGCAGCTCGACCCGCTCGCTCCCGCCTTCGATCTCGCGCTCGACTCGCGCGACCGCGCCGTCCAGCTCGAACTTGGAGATCGCGGTGGCGCACGGCAGCCCGAGCAGCGTCGCGAGCATCGGGCCGACCGAGGCCGAGTCGTCGTCGACCGCGGTCTTGCCGAGCCAGATCAGGCCGGGCGAGAGCGGCCGGATCGCCGCGGCGAGCGAGCGAGCGACCGCCAGCGAGTCGAGCGCGACGGCATCGGTCTTGAGGTGGATCGCGCGGTCGGCGCCCATCGCGAGCGCCGAGCGCAGCGTCGTCGCGACGCCCGCGGCGCCGAGCGAGATCACGACCACCTCGCCCGCGCCGAGCTTTTCCTTGAGCTGGAGCGCGCCCTCGACCGCGAACTCGTCGTAGGGATTCAGGATCCAGGTGACGCCGGCCGGCTCGAGGCTCCGCCCGTCGGGCGCGACCTTGACCCGAGTCTCGGTGTCGGGAACCTGCTTGATGCACACGATCTGGAGCACGCCTCACCTCTCGTTCCCGCGCGGAGCCGCAAGCGCGGCCGCGCAATGGGCCGGGCAGTGTCGCCGCGCGCCGGAACGGGTGTCAAGGCGCACCGCCCGCGTCCAGATCGTCGTCTCGCTCGTGCGAGAGCAGATCGTCCGCGGTCTCGCCCGCGCGCGCGCGGCGCAGCCGGCCGCCCTGCCACACGAGCTCGGCGAGGCGGCCGCGCCCGTTGTAATTCGACGACATCGCCGCCCCGTACGCGCCGGCGTCGAGCAGCATCACGAGGTCGCCCCGCTCGAGCGGCGGCAGGTCGCGCTCGAGCGCGAACGTGTCGCCGCTCTCGCACACCGGCCCCACGACGGTCGCGGGCCGCACCTCCCCCGCGCGCGGCCGCGCGGGCCCCATGCGGTGGAACGCGCCGTAGAGGGCGGGCCGCAGCAGGTCGTTCATCCCCGCCGCGAGCACCACGAAGCGGCGCTCGCGCCCGCCGTCGCGTCGCGTCTTGACCCCGAGCACCTCGGCGACCAGCACGCCGACCGGCGCGACGAGCCAGCGGCCGGGCTCGAAGCGCCACGTCCAGTCGCCGACGCCCGCGAGCGCTGCGAGCCGAACCGCGTGCGTTTCGAGCGGGAACGCGTCGGCGCCGCGCTCGTAGTCGACGCCGAAGCCGCCGCCGAGGTTCAGGACGGCGAGTGGCGCACCGCGTTCGGCCGAGGCGCGGGCGAGCGCGATCGCCGCGCGCGCGGCCTGCTCGAGCGGCGCGGGATCGGTGACCTGCGAGCCGACGTGCAGGTGCACGCCGTCCAACTGCAGATGGGGCCAGCGCGCGCGCGCCGCCCAAGCCGCGAGTGCGTCCCCGGCGCTCACGCCGAACTTGGCGTCCGCGCCGCCGGTCGAAACGTGCGCGTGCCCCGGCACCGCGATGTCGGGGTTGACGCGCAGCGCGACCCGCAGCGTCGCGCCCGCCTCGTGCGCCGCCGCTTCGAGCAGCTCGAGCTCGCCGACGGAATCGGCGGACACCATCGCGACGCCGTGGCGGGCGATCCACGCCGCCTCCTCGGGCGTGCGGCCGTTGCCGCTCAGCGTCCGGCGCGAGGCGTCGAAGCCCGCGTGCGCGGCGAGCGCGAGCTCGCCGAGCGAGCCCGCGTCCGCATCGAGCCCTGCGGCGCGGGCGGCGCGCGCGATCGCGGGCAGGCCGTTCGCCTTGAGCGCGTAAGCGACGCCCGCCTCGAGTGGCGCGAGCGCGGTGCGCACGCGGGCGGCGCGCGCGGCGAATGCGTCGAGATCGTAGAGCCAGTACGCGCGCGCCGCGGGCTCGACCCGCCGCAGAGCTGCGAGCGCGCGGACGGGATCGACCTCGGTCGGGAGCGCGAGGCCTGAACCGCTCACGCCGCGCCCCGCGCGTCGAGCGCACGCCCGGCCCGGGCGAGCTCGTCCGGCGTGTTGACGTTGAGGAACGCAAACTCGCCGCCGGGAAGCGAGGCGAGCGCCTCGCCCGAAACGAGCGCGGGGCCGAGCGCCATCACCGCGGGCACGAGCGCGCGCCCGCCCGCCGCATGCGCCGCGGTAAGCGGGGCCTGCGCCGCGCGCGCGTACCACGCCGCGAGCGGTTGCGGCCGCCCGCCGGGCGCCGGCACGACCGCGGGACGTGCGCCGAGCCGCTCGCGCAGCGCGAGCAGCGCCGCGACCCGGACGAGCGGCAGGTCGACGCCCAGGACGAGCGCGAGCTCCCACGCGCGCGCCTCCATCGCGCCGACGAGTGCCGCGAGCGGCCCCGCGCCCGGCGTCGCGTCCGCGAGCCGTTCAGCGGCGGGGACGGGCAGCACCAGCGATCCGGGCGCGACGACCACGACGCGTTCGCAGCACGCGGCGAGCGTCGCGCGGGCGCGCGAGAGCAGCGTCTCGCCCGCGAGCCGGACGAGCGCCTTGGGCGCGCCGGTCTCCAGTCGCGTGCCGCGCCCGCCGGCGAGCAGGATGCCGAGCGTTCCGTCCACGATCAGTAGCCCGCCGCCTTGTCGACGAGCCCGGCGAGCGGCTCGCCCGCAAGCCAGCGCGTCAGGTTCGCGGCGAAGAGCTCCATCGCGCGCTCCCAGTAGCGCGGCGCGAGCCCCGCCACGTGCGGCGTCAGGATCACCTCGGGCAGGCTCCACAGCGCGCTCTCGGGCGGCAGCGGCTCGGTTGCCATGACGTCGAGCGCCGCGCCCGCGATACGCCGCCCGGTGAGCGCCGCGACCAGCGCCGGCTCGTCGACGAGCGCGCCGCGGCCGACGTTGATCACGCGTGCCCCCGGCTTCAGGCGCGCGATCTGCTCCGCACCGATCATCCCGCGCGTCTCGGGCGTGAGCGGCGCGCAGAGCACGAGCCAGTCGCAGCCTCCAAGGGCATCGCCCAGCCGCCCGGGACCGAAACACTCGTGCGCGGGTGCGGGATCGCCGCCCGCATGGCGGCGCACCGCGACCACGTGCAGGCCGAGCGCGCGACACACCGCACCGATCGCGCGTCCGATCGCGCCGAAGCCGACGATCGCGACCGTCGAGCCCGCGAGCGAAGCGAAGCCCGGCTCGCTGCGCCATTGCTCGCGCTGGCTCCAGCGCCGCTCGCGCTGTGCGTCGCGCGCGGTGTGGAGCCGCCGCGCGAACGCGAGCATCGTCGCGACGACGTGCTCCGCCATCGCGGAAGCGTGCAGGCCGCGCGAGGACGTGAGCAGCACCGGACTCTCGGCCAGCTCGGGAAAGAGCGCGCCCTCGACGCCCGCCGCGGTGACGTGGATCCAGCGCAGGCGCGAGGCGGAGGCGAAGTTCGCGGGGCGCACGCCGAAGCCGAGCACGATCTCGGCATCCGGCAGGCCGGCGTCGAACGCCTCGCGCGTCTCGGGCGACTCGAACGCGAGCGTCGGGAAGCGGGCGGCAACGACCGCGAGGGTCTCGCGCGGCAGGTTCCAGATGCCGTCCGGGTGACGCACCCACTCGAGCACGCGCGGCGTCGCCATGGCCGCATGTTGCCACAGTCGCGACGCGTCACGCGACGCGCGCGGCCTTGCACGCGCCGGGCCGAGCGGGCTAGGCTCCGCGCGTCCTTCGCATGCCGTTCGCCGAACCCCGCTTTCGAGGAGGCTGGATGACGCCGCGCCGTCTCTCACTGATCGTGGCCGCGTGCGCCGCGATCTTCGCGGGCGCCCTGCGTTCCGCGGCCGCCGATCCGCTCGCGAGCGTCGCGATCGCGCCGGTGCAGGGCCCGTGGTCGCTCGCGCCGGGCGAGTCCTACGCCGAGCTCTCCTCGAGCTCGTTCTCCACGAGCTCGTACTTCGACAACGATCGGCACCGCGTCTTCCCGGGAGGCGGCGACCAGGAGCGGCGCGTGCGCTCCTACGTCGAGCTCGGGTGGAAGAAGCGGTTGTCGGTTCAGCTCGACCTGCCGCTCGTCGCGGTCACCCAGACGGGACAGGCCGGAGGGTCGGTGACGAATACCGGGCTCGAAGACCTCGGCATCGGCCTGCGCTGGTCGCTTCACCAGGGCCGCAGCGCGGCGGCGATTCAGTTCCGCTGGGAAGCGCCGGCGGGCTACGATGCGCGCCTGCCGCTGCCGATCAGCGACGGCACCCAGAAGCTCTCGGCCTCGCTCCAGCTCGGCGGCCCCGTCGCCAACGGCTTCTGGCAGCTGGGCGGCGGCTGGCGCTACGACTACGTCGAGATCGGCTCGCGCACGACCGACCCGACGCAGCCGCCGCACGCGCTCGAGTGGGCGGATCACGCGACCGTGAACGCGGCCTACGCGTTCTGGCTGGGGCGGTTGCAGATCGCCGGGGTCTACGGCGCCGACCTGCCGCAGGCGACCGGCCTGCGCAACCCGGACGGTAGCGACTACAAGGTGGAGATGCAGGCGGCCGGTCCCCGCTTCACGTACCGGGTGGACGAGCGGCTCGACGTCTTCGCGGGCTCGTGGCACACGCCCGCGGGCCAGAACTCGCTCCACATGGACGAGTACTACGCCGGCGTGGCGTGGAAGTCGACGAAGCTCGACCGGCAACGCGGCTTCCTCGGCGGCGACAAGCGCCCATGAGGCCGTGACGCGGCTCCGGGGCCCGCGCCGCGAGGTCCCGGCGCCCGGCTCCGGAGCTGCCATTCCCCGCCCGCCCGCCCGCCTGCTCCGTCTCGCCCGCCCGTACCGCGGCGGCCTCGTGCGGGGCGCGCTGTGCGTCGTCGTCGCCAACCTGATCGCGCTCGCGCAGCCGCAGGTGCTGCGCTTCGCCGTCGACGACCTCTACCGCGGCGTCACCGCCGTCAAGCTCGGGCAGTACGCCGTCATCCTGTTCCTCGTCGCGGTCGGGGCCGGCGTCTTCAAGTACCTCATGCGCCAGCTCGTGATCGCGATCTCGCGCCACGTCGAGTTCGACCTGCGCAACCTGCTCTTCGAGCACCTGGAGCGGCTGCCGGCGACGTGGTTCCAGGAGCACCGCACGGGCGAGATCATGTCGATCGCGACGAACGACATGGCCGCGGTGCGCACCATGCTCGGCCCCGGCGTCATGTACACCGTGAACACGCTCACGGTCGGCGTCGTCTCGATCGGCTTCATGATCGCGATCAGCCCGCGCCTGACGTTCGTCTCGCTCCTGCCCCTGCCGCTCGTCTCGCTCTCGGTGTGGTACTTCGGCGATCGCATCCACCGCCGTTTCGAGCGCGTGCAGGAGCGCTTTGCGAAGCTCTCGGGGCACGTTCAGGAGAACCTCGCCGGCATGCGCGTCGTGCGCGCGTTCGTCGCCGAACGGCGCGAGAGCGAGCGCTTCCACGAGCTCAACGACGAGTACATGGGCGAGAACCTCGGCCTGATCCGCGCCTCGGGCTTCTTCTCGCCCTCGCTCGCGCTCTTCTCGGGCGCGGGCGCGCTGCTCGCGCTCTGGATCGGCGGGCGGGAGGCGGTCGCCGGCCGGATCACGCTCGGCCAGTTCGTCGCGTTCACGGTCTACCTCGGCATGCTGAACTGGCCGATGGTCGCGCTCGGCTGGGTCATCAACATCTTCCAGCGCGGGCTGGCGTCGTTCGGACGCATCGCCGCGATCCTCGACGAGACGCCCTCGATCGCGAGCCCGCCGGGTGCGCCGCGCATCGGGGCCGCGCGCGGCGAGCTCGAATTCCGCCACCTGACATACACCTACCCCGGCGCCGCGACGCCGGCGCTGCGCGACGTCTCGTTCAGCGTCCCCGCGGGCGGTACCGTGGCCCTCGTGGGGCGCACCGGCTGCGGCAAGAGCACCGTGCTCGCGCTGCTGCCGCGCGCATTCGATCCGCCGCCCGGCACCGTCTTCCTCGATGGCGTCGACGTGCGCGAGTGGGATCTCGCGGTGCTGCGCGCGCAGCTCGCGGTCGTGCCGCAGGACCCGGTCCTCTTTTCGGCGACGGTCGCGGAGAACATCGCCTACGGCGTGCCGGAGCTCGACGAGGTCGCGGTCCGGCGAGTCGCGGGGCTCGCGCGGCTCGACGGCGACATCGAGGGTTTCCCCTCCGGCTACGCGACGCGCGTGGGCGAGCGCGGCATCACGCTCTCGGGTGGCCAGAAGCAGCGCGCGGCGATCGCGCGCGCGCTGCTCCGGCCTGCGCCCGTTCTGCTGCTCGACGACTGCCTCTCGAGCGTCGACACGCAGACCGAGGAGGCGATCCTCGGCGGCCTGCGCGGCGAGATGCGCCGCCGCACGACGCTGCTCGTCTCGCACCGCGTGAGCACGGTACGCGAGGCCGACCTGATCCTCGTGTTCGAGGACGGCGAGGTCGTCGAGCGCGGGCGGCACGACGAGCTGCTCGCGCTCGGCCGGCGCTATGCGGCGCTCCACCGCGCGCAGCAGCTCGAAGAGGAGATCGAGGCGTCGTGAGCGAGCACGACGAGGAACTCGGCCGGGCCTACGACCACCGCCTGATGCGGCGTCTCACCGCCTACCTGCGGCCCTACCGGCTGCAGGTCGCGGCGGCGGTCGTGGTCACGCTCGCGCAGGCCGGCGTGCAGCTCACGTTCCCCTGGCTCACGAAGGAGGCGATCGACCTCGGGATCCGCCATCGCGACACGTACACGCTCGATCGCATCGCGCTCGTCTACCTGTGCGCGCTGCTCGGCGCGTTCGCGCTCGGCTACCTGCAGACCCAGGTCATGCAGCACGTCGGCCAGAGCGTGATGCGCGACCTGCGCACGGCCATCTTCCGCCACCTGCAGCGCCTGCCCGTCGCGTTCTACGACCGCAGTCCCATCGGGCGGTTGATGACGCGCGTCACGAACGACGTCGACGTCCTGAACGAGCTGTTCACGTCGGGCGTCGACGCCCTCTTCGGCGACCTGTTCATGCTGGTGGGGATCGTCTTCGCGATGGCCAAGTTGAACGTCGAGCTGCTCGCGGTGACATTTTCCACGCTCCCGCTCATCTTCCTCGTCACCCTCACGTTCCGGGCCAAGGTGCGCCGGGTCTTCCGCGACGTGCGCACGCGCCTCGCGCAGCTCAACGCGTTCCTCAACGAGAACCTCTCCGGGATGAGCACGGTGCAGCTGCTCGGCCGCGAGGCGCGCAACGCGGAGCAGTTCCGCGCGATCAATGCGGGGCACCGCGACGCCAACCTGCTCGCGAACTCCTATCACGCGGTCTTCTTCCCACTGCTCGAGCTCGTCGGCGCGATCGCGCTGGCGCTCATCGTCTGGTACGGCGGCCGACAGGTCATGTGGACGGGCATCACGCTGGGCACGCTCGTCGCGTTCATCCAGTACACGCAGCGCTTCTTCCGACCCATCTCCGACCTGTCCGAGAAGTACGGCATCCTCCAGCAGGCGATGGCGTCGTCCGAGCGCATCTTCGCGCTGCTCGACACGCCCGCCGACCCGGCCGCGGTCGCGTTCGACGAGGCCCGTGCCCCGGCGCGGCCGGAAGCGCCCGGCCGTGCGGTGCGCGTCGAGTTCGACCACGTCTGGTTCGCCTACGGCGGCGAGCACTGGGTGCTCGAGGACGTGAGCTTCACGATCGAGGCCGGCGAGAAGCTCGCGCTGGTCGGCGCGACCGGCTCGGGCAAGACCACGCTCACGAGCCTGCTGCTGCGCTTCTACGCGCCTCAGCGCGGCGAGATCCGCGTCGACGGCGTGCCGCTCGCGGCGTGGGATCCGGCGGCGCTTAGGCGGCGGATCGGCCTCGTGCTGCAGGACGTCTTCCTCTTCAGCGGCAGCGTCCTGGCGAACCTGCGACTCGGCGACGACGCGCTGACCGAGCCCGCGCTCCGTGCCGCGGCATGCGAGGTGCGCGCGAACGAGTTCATCGAGCGGCTCCCGGGCGGCTGGGAGACGCCGATGCGCGAGCGCGCCGCCTCGCTCTCGGCGGGCCAGAAGCAGCTGCTCTCCTTCGCGCGCGCCCTCGCGCGCGAGCCCGAGCTGCTCATCCTCGATGAGGCGACGTCGAACGTCGACACGCACACCGAGCAGCTGATCCAGGACGGCCTTCGGCGACTGATGCACGGCCGCACGAGCCTCGTCATCGCGCACCGGCTCTCGACCATCCAGGACGTGGACCGCATCGTCGTGCTCCACCACGGGCGTGTGCGGGAGTCGGGAACGCACGCGGAACTGCTGGCGCGCGGCGGACTCTACTGGCGGCTCTACCAGCTGCAGTTCCTCGGCGATCGCTCGGGCGCCGCCGTCGGCCGCTGATCGCCCGCTCCTTTCCCGGGAACCTCGGGCGTTCCGATTCGTCTCGATTGCAACCACTAAACATCGTCGTGGACGTTGACGAGTGCTTAAGCTTGTTTTAGAGTTGTGAACAGTCGCGCCAGTCTGAGTGGTATCCCCCTAAAGCCCCTCGGAGGCTTCATGCAACTCGGTAAGAAGATCCGCGACCTCCGACTTCGGCGTGGTCTTACGGTCCAGCAGCTCGCCGAGGCCACCGGACTCTCGAAGGGATTCATCAGCCAGGTCGAGAACAGCCGCACCTCCCCGTCGCTCGCCACGCTCCAGGATCTCGCCCGCTCGCTCGAGACCTCGGTCGCCTACCTCGTCGTCGAAGAGGAGCAGGTGCCGCACGTGGTGCGAGCGAGCGAGCGCCCGCGGCTCCAGGTGGGCGGCAACACTTCGCGCGTCGAAGTGCTCTCGGCCCAGCCCAAGCGCAACCTCGAGCTCATCGTCGCGGATCTGCCGCCTGGCGTGACGGCCGGCGGCCGGCGGCACTACCATCACGGCGAGGAAGTCGTGCTGTGCCTCGAAGGACGGATCAGCCTGACGTGCGGCGAGCACGTGTTGATCCTCGAGGCGGGCGATTCCTGCCACTACGACGGTCGCGTCCCTCACGCCATCGAGAACGCCGGAGCGGCGCCTGCGAAGATGCTGATCGCGATGACGCCCGCGGCGTTCGAGCCGATGTTCCGGGACCGCGGCACCTCGCTGCACACGATCGACTCGGACATCGCCTTCGACACGGTGCCCTGAACGGCCTCGCACCCGCAACGACGGGACGGCGGCTCACACGGGCCGCCGTCCCGCTCGTTTTCGTCCCGGAGCTGCATGCGACCGCTGATCGACGCATGGCAGGACTTCCGCGGCGCCGCGCGCGAGTTCTCGCGCCCGGTGCGCTTCTACCTGCTCGCGGAGTTCCTGGTGTGGACCGCGCAGGGCGTCTTCAGCGTGCTCTTCAACCTTTACCTCGTCGAAGCCGGGTTCTCCGAGCGCTTCGTCGGGCGCGCGATCGCCATGAACGCGGTCGGGCTCGCGGTGGGCGCACTGCCGGCCGGGCTGCTCGCGGAGCGCTGGAGCCGCCGGCGCTGCCTGATGATCGGCGTGGCGCTCGAGGGGATCGGTCACGCGCTGCGCGCGAGCACGACGCACGCGCCGACGCTGCTCGCAACCGGCTTCGGCATCGGCCTCGGACAATCGCTGTTCCAGATCGCGGCCGCGCCGTTCCTCACCGAGCACTCGACGCCGCGCGAGCGCACGCACGTCTTCAGCACGTTCTTCGCCTCGGCGCTCGTCGCGGGCGTCGTCGGCAGTGCCCTGGGCGGCGCCCTGCCGCGCATCGCGCGTACGCTCGTGCCCGGCCTGCCGCTCTTCGTCGCGTACCGGTTCTCGCTGCTCGTGGGCGCGGGGCTCGCCGTGGCGGCGGCCCTCCCGATCCTCGCGATGGGCTCGATCCGCGAGGTCTCGCTCGCGCACGACCAGGCGCCGGTCACGCGCGAGGACCGCCGCCGGCTGGTGCCGATCGCGCTCAACGCGCTGCTCATCGGCATGGGCGCCGGGCTCGTGATCCCGTTCATGAACCTCTACTTCAAGGACCGCTTCGCGTGCTCGAGCGCGCAGATCGGAATGTTCTTCTCGATCGCGCAGATCTTCACCGCCTGCGCCGCGCTGCTCGGCCCGGCGATCGCGCGCCGGTTCGGCAAGCTGCGCACGGCCGTGACGTCCGAGCTGCTCTCGCTGCCGTTCCTCGTGACGCTCGGCGCGGAGCGGCGCCTCGCCGTGGCCGCGGCGTCGTTCTGGATGCGCAGCACCCTCATGCAGGCCGCGACGCCGCTGCTCCAGACCTTCATCATGGAGGCGATGCCGCCGGCGCTCCGGCCGCGCGCGACGAGCCTCATCAATCTCGTGTGGAACATCGGCTGGGCGGTGAGCGCCGTCACGGCCGGCACGGTGATCGAGAAGCTCGGTTACGCGATGCCGTTCTATTTCACGGCCACGCTCTACGCGATCGCGGCGAGCACGTTCTGGTTCGCATTCCGGCGTCTGCCCGAGCACGGCGCCGAAGTCCGGATGAGCGAAGAGGCGAAGGGCCGGCGCGCCGAAGGCATTTAGTCCTGTCCGAGCGCGCCGCGCGACACCGGGCGGGCGATTCACCTTGAGCGGCGCCGGGGCGGACCGTACGCTCGCCGGGCGCGGATCGGCCGCGTTCATTCCCACGGAAGGGAGGCCCGATGAAGCGCTTCGTGCTGCTCGTCGTGATCGTCGGCGTGGCGTGGTACGGCTGGAAGCACTACCGCGATCTCAAGTCGGCACCACAGGACGTCGCGGTGATCGAGAACCATGCCAGCAACTCGCTCCAGCGCGTCCGCCTGATCGCGGGCGGCGGAACCTACGTCAGGGACGAGATCGCATCCGGCGCGAGCGCGACCATCCCGTTTCCGGTCGCCGGCGACGGCGAACTCCGCCTCGTCTGGCAGGTGCAGGGCCGGCAGGGCGAGTTCAACTGGGCGGGCGGGCAGGTGACGTCGGGCCCGCTGCGCTCGCGCCACCACCTCGACGTCTCGGACGACGGCGGCGTGGTGTGGAGCTCCGAACGGATCGCCTCCGCCACGGGCCAGTAACCGCTCAGGCCACGCCCGCCGCGCGCGCCGGCGTTGCGGCCGCGCCGAGATCCTGGCGGCGGATCTTGCCGGTCGTCGTCTTCGGGAACTCCCGCCGCCGCACGAACACGCGCTTCACGCGCTTGTAGGGCGCGAGCGCCTCGCAACGCGCCTCGACGTCGGCGCGCAGCGCGGCCTCGACGAACGCGTCGTCGCAGGCGCGGCCCTGCGAGCGCGCGAGGAGTTCGAGCTCGGGCAGGTTCGGGTACACGTGCGCGTGCACCTCTTCGCGGTCGCCGCGCGCGTCCCGGCCGCCCACGACCACGACCTCGAGCACGTACGGGCTGTTCGCGAGCTGCGCCTCGACCTCCTCCGGATAGATCTTCTTGCCCGCCGCGGTCGCGATCATGTTCTTGAGCCGGCCGGTGATCCTCACGCGACCGTCGGGCAGGAATCGGCCGAGGTCGCCGGTCATGAACCAGCCGTCGCGCATCACCTCGGCCGTCGCCGCGGGATTGCCGTAGTAGCCCAGCATGACGTTCGGGCCGCGCACGGCGACCTCGCCGTTGCCGTCCGCGTCGGGTGTGTCGATCCGGACCTCGACGCCGACCAGCGGCCAGCCAACCGCGCCGGGACTGCTGCGTGCGGGAGGATTGAAGCAGACGACCGGCGACGTCTCGGTGAGCCCGTAACCCTCCACCATCGTCCAGCCGAAGTCCGTGAATCCCCAGAACACCTCTTCGGCGAGCGGCGCCGCGCCGCTCGCGAAAATGCGGATGCGCTCGAGGCCCGCGCGCGCGCGCACCGGACGCAGCAGCGTGCGGCCGATGCGCCTTCCGGTGAGCCAGCGCGCGAGCCGCGTGACCCCGACGAGCGTCTTGACGAGCAGCCGCCGCGGCGCGGGCTGGTCCTCGATGCCGCGGTGGATCGCGGTCAGAAGCTTCTCGTAGAGGAGCGGCACCGCGACGAAGATCGTCGCGCCCGAGAGCCGCATGTCCTCGCGGAGCTGCTTCGAGTCCAGGCCGCGCGCGTACGCCACGCTCGCGCCGCAGCGCAGCGGACAGAGCAGGCCGATCGTCGACTCGAACGTGTGGTGCAGCGGCAGGATGCTGAGCATGCGGTCGCCGGGCCCGACCTCGATCGAGCGCGCGACGCCTTCCGCGTTCGAGAGCAGGTTGCGGTGCGAGAGCATCACACCCTTTGCCTGCCCCGTCGTGCCCGAAGTGAAGACGAGCACCGCGAGATCGCCCGGCTCGGCCTCCGGCGCCCGCGCGGGCGCGTGCGGGAACGCCACGATCGCCTCGCCCCACGTCGGCACGCCCGCGACCGGATCGAGCGCGAGCATCCGCAGCGCCGGCAGGCGCGCGATGCGCACCGCCTCCGCGACGGCGTGATGGCGTCCGCTCGTCACGACGTGGCTCGCGCCCGCGGTCGCGAGGATCTCGCCGACTTCCTGCGGCTTGAGCTGGGCGTCGAGCGGCACGACGACGGCACCCGCTTCGAGGATCGCGAGGTAAGCGAGTCCCCACTCCGGGCGGTTCTCGCTCTGAAGCCCCACGCGGTCTCCCGCGCGCACGCCCTCGCGCGCGAGCAGCGCGGCGAACGCATGAACCGCGCGCGCGGCCTCGAGGAAGGTGAAGCCTGCCCAGCCCTCGCCCGAGCGGCGCAGCAGGAAGGGGCGGTCGCCGTACTGACGCGCCGCGAACTCCACGAGCTCGGGGATCAGGCGGACGACGGGCTCGGGCGCGGCGCTTCGCGGGGAGCGCATGGAGGGAAGGCTAGAAGGCCGCGGAGTCGCGGGTCAAGGCCGGCGGCGCGCGACGACGAGGTGGGCGAGCACCTCGCGCGGATCGAAGAACGCGCGGTCGAGCAGTTCGCAGCCGAGCTGGACGACGACGTAGAGCGCGCGCACCGGCAGCTCGGTCAGCACGCGCGCCGGGCCGCGGTTGATGCGGTTGAGGCCCGCGATCGTGGAGAGCCCGACGCGCGCCCAGAGCCCGCCGATGGGGACGTACTCGAGCGGCTCGAAGCCGGCCTCGCGCAGCAGGTGCTCCGCGCCATAGCGCGTGAACCGGAAGAAATCCCACGGTTCGTCGTGGAGCGGAACCATCTGCGTGAACTCGAGCAGCAGCACGCCACCCGGACGGAGCACACGGTGCGCCTCGCGCAGCATGCGGATGGGCTCGGGCAGGTAGGTGAGCATCGAGAGGCCGAGCACTGTATCGAAGCTCGCGTCGCGGAACGGCTGCGCCCCGGCGGTCGCGAACGCGTCGGGCCGGGCGTGGCCGAGGTAGCGCGACGCGGAAAGATCGGTGCCGCGATACGTCCGCACCCGCCCCGCGAAGAGCGACGCGAACGGCTTCGAGCCGCAGCCCACGTCGAGCAGGTCGCCGCGCGCGTGATCGCGCACGCGCTCGAGCGCGCGCACGATCTTGTGGTTGGCGAGCCAGTTGAACTTCCAGAACGACCACCGGCCGGTCACGCCGCCCCGCCAGTCGCGCCTCTTGCCGCTCATGCTCCCGTCCATTCGATCACGTGGTCACCGCGGTCCACCCGGGCTTCGGCCGTTCGCCCTTCGAGCTTGATCGCACCGCCCGGGGCGGACGCCCGTGCGGCCGGCCGCACGCGCGCGCCGCTCGCACCCGCCGGCGCGGCGAAGCGCAGGACCTCGCGCGGCTCGCCGCGATGCCGCAGCAGCGCCGCGTGCGTTCCGAGCGGGCGCAGCGACCAAGCCCGCTCGTCGAGCGCGCGCACCT
>DATJXF010000144.1:0-31873 GCA_035500415.1 Candidatus Acidiferrales bacterium
CTCTGGATCGAGGGCCGCGACGCGCCGCTGCGCGCCTCGGTGGGCGCGCGCATCCGCGCCCGCGCGCTCGTCGTGGAGACGCGGATCGATGCGCATCCCGTGCTGGGCGAGACGTCGCGCCTCGCGCTCGCGTGGCGGCCCGAGGCTCACGCTCGCACGCGGCGCCATCGCGCCGCGGCTCCGCCCGCGAAGGCAGCGGCGCCGTGACGGCCGCGCCCGCGCGGCGCTGTGCCGTGTGCGTCGACGCTTCGAGCGCCCACGGAGCGTTCCTCGAGCCGGCTCAAAGCCTGGCTCCGTTCGCGCCCCGCCTCGCGAGGCACGCGCCCGCGCGGCGCTGCGCCGTATTCGCCAGCTGCGCGGCCGCGCTCGCCCTGCTCCTTGCGCTGGTCCCGCACGCGCGCGCGGACGAGCCCGAGCCGCCGCCCGAGGCAGGCGCGGGCGACTACACCGAAGAGCTCGCCGACACGCTCCCGCGCGGCTGGGTCGAGACCACCTTCGGTGCTCGCGGCACGGGCTCGGGCGCAGCGCACACCTCCGAGCGCGTGAGCTTTCACGCCGAGGACGGCAGCGGCGTCCTGCGCGGCGGCGATCCTTCGCTCGGCGAGGGCTGGCTCGCCGCGCCGGCGGGCCGCGGCTCGTTCCGCCTCGGCCGGCTCGCGCCACGCTGGGGCCGGGGGCTGCTGCTCGGCGCGGCCGCCGAGCCGTGGACGTTCGAGCCCGAGGACCGCGGCGATCGCTCGGCGCTGCGCGGCCACGCGGGCGATGGCGCCGAGCTGCGCGCCGGGGCGGCCGAGATGCTCGCGGGGCGGTTCGGAACGCGTGCGCTGGCCGGCGTGCGCGCGGGCGCGGGCCCGCTCGCGCTCGGCGTGCTCGCGTCACCACGCGCTTCCGCCGCGAGCCTCGCCGCCAGCGCGACGCCGCTCACCGCCGAGCTCGCGATCGACCCGCGCGGACGCTGGCGCGCCGAGCTCGCGCTGCGCCGCGGCCGGCCCGGACGCACGCTGGCGCTGCGCGTGCGCGGCGGACTGCCGGGATTCGCTTCGCCCGCCGAGCCCGCGCGCGCCGGGCCCGCCCGCGTCGCCGCCGCGCAGGCCGTGCACGCGCACGCCCGTCGCACGCTGCGCGCGCGCGCCGCGCTCTGGTGGTTCGGGCCGGCAGCGGGCGGCGCGAGCGCATCGCTTGAAGTGCAGCAACGGCTGGTCCACCATGCCGACGTCGTTTTCGGATGCGAGGAGCAGCACGGCACGCGGCGCGATCCGGCGCTCACGGCCGTCCCGGCCGCGGCGGGCATGCGGCAGGGCTTCTGGTGCGAATGGCGCGGCCGCGTGAACGGCCGCGGCTTCACGTTGCGCCACGAGCTCTGGGGCGCCGGCGCGCTGGCGAGGCCGGCGCTGCACCGCGTGCTCACCGCTCGCGGCGAGAGCCCGCTGCCCTGGGGCGCCTCGCTCGCGATCTCGCAGCGCGCCTACAGCGCGCGCGGCGAGACGCTCTACCTGTCCGAGGTCGACGCCGACCGGCTCGTGCTGCACGCGACCAGCGGAACGGGCGCGCGCACGCGGGCCGAGCTCACGCTGCCCGTACCGGGCGGCCGGGCGCGCGCGGCGCTGGAGTGGACGTCGTCGCCGGGCAGCCACCCGGCGCCGGCATGGACGCTGGAGTGGTCGCGCCGGACGCGGTCGTGACCGCCCCGGCGCATCGGGGCGGCGGCGCGAGCCGGCGCCGGGGGCCTCATGAGATTCGCGCAGCGCCTCGGACGGATCACCACGGCGGCGTCGTTCGACATGCTCGCGCGCGGCAGGGCGCTCGAGGCCAGGGGCCGCAGCATCGTCCACCTCGGGATCGGGGAGCCCGACTTCGACACGCCCGCGTTCATCCGCGACGCGGCGAAGCGCGCGCTCGACGAGGGCTGGACGCACTACGGGCCCGCGCCCGGCCTGCCCGAGTTCCGCGCCAGCATCGCCGCGAGCTGGCGCGAGCGCCGCGCCATTCCGTGCGAGGCGCGCCACGTGGTCGTGACGCCCGGCGCCAAGCCCGTGCTCTTCTTCGCGATGCTCGCGCTGCTCGAAGCGGGCGACGAGGTGATCATCCCGAGCCCGGCGTTCCCGAACTACGGCTCGATCGCGCAGCTCGCCGACGCGCGCGTGGTGCCGACGCCGCTGCGCGCCGACCGCGGCTTCGACCTGGACCTGGATGCGCTGCGCGCGCGGATCAACGCGCGCACGCGCGTGCTCGTGCTCAACTCGCCGCACAACCCGACGGGCGCCGTGCTGCCCGACGCGACGCTGCACGCGCTGCGCGAGCTCGTGCTCGAGCACGACCTCGCCGTGATCGCGGACGACATCTACGGCGACATGGTCTACGAGGGCCGCTACACCGCGTTCGCCTCGCTGCCCGGCATGTTCGAGCGCACGGTGACGGTCGACGGCTTCTCGAAGACCTGGGCGATGACCGGCTGGCGCCTGGGCTTCGGCATCATGGAGGAGGCGCTCGCGCGACACATGGCCGCGCTCATGAACAACTCCAACTCGTGCACGGCGACGTTCGTGCAGAAGGCGGGCGACGCCGCGCTGCACGGCCCGCGGGACGAGGTGGTCGCGATGATCGCGGAGTTCCGCGTCCGCCGCGACCTCGTCGTCGAGGCCCTGAATGCGATTCCGGGCGTCCGCTGCGGCCGCCCGGCGGGCGCGTTCTACGTCTTCCCGCGCATCGAGCGTCCGGGGCTCACCGCCGAGCAGCTCGCGGACCGGCTGCTGGATGAGGCGGGCGTCGTGACCCTGCCCGGGACGGCATTCGGCGCCGAGGGCGAGGGATACCTGCGGCTTTCCTACGCCAACTCGGTCGAGAACCTGCGCGAGGGCGTGCGGCGGATCGGGCAGTTCCTGGCGACGGCCTGAGCGAAGGCCCGGGCGTGGCGCGGGCGCTTCCGGAGCGGGCCAGACGGCGCCGACGCGCATGACGCCGCCGGCGTCGCGGGTGTCGACCAACGCGACGCCGGTGTCGGCGGATCGGCGCCGACGGGTCGCGCAAGTCACGCCCGTCCCGCGCCAGGCCCGCGCTAGGCCGCGCGGCACGCGGCGTGCAAAGGCTGGGGCGCGGCGCACCGCTAACGTGCGCGCGCCTCGCGCCCCCGCCGGATCGATGCCGCCCCCGCGCGGAGCCATCCGTGCGCTGCTTGCGACTGCCCGTTCTTCCCGCCCTCGGCTGCCTGCTGCTCCTCGCCGCCTCCGCCGCGCACGCGCGCTCCAACGCGCTGCCCGATGTGCGGCTCAACGAGATCCTCGCCGGACCGGCACGCGACTGGGACGGCAGCGGCTCGTTCTCCTCGCGCGACGACGAGTGGATCGAGATCCTGAACGCGGGCTCCGGCGCCGCCGATCTCTCGTCGTTCTTCGTGACGGACGGGGACTCGATCCCGCGCTACGCCTTCAGCGGTTCGCTCGCGCCGGGCGGCGTCCTGCTCGTCACGGGCAAGATGAGCTATGACTGGGAAAAGGCGAACGGCCAGCCCGCATTCGGCCTCTCGCTCGGCAACAGTGGCGACTCGGTGATGCTGTGGCGGGTCGCGGGCGCCGACACGCTGCTCGTCGACTCGTACACCTACACGAGCCACGAGGCGGCCGCGGATCGCTCGGTGGGACGCGCGATCGACTCGGGCACGTGGGAGCTGTTCGACGCGCTCGATCCCTACACCGGCACGATCGCGCCCATGGGCACGCTGTGCGCGCCGACGCCCGGCGCGCCCAACACCTGCGGCTCGACGCCGGTGCACGCCCGCACCTGGGGGGCGATCAAGAGCGAGTACCGGTAGCGAGCACCCGGGCACTCGCCCCGCGCCCGGACCGGGCCGCCGTGAGGTATCCGCGGCGCGTCGCAAGCACCCGGGCACTCGCCCCGCGCCCGGACCGAGCCGCCGTGAGGTATCCGCGGCGCCTCGGCCGGGCGCGGCGCTTTCGCACGCGCCGGCTTTGACGCGCCCCGGGCCACCGCCTAACATGCGCGCCCCGGTTGAGTGCGGAAGTGGCGGAACTGGCAGACGCACTAGATTCAGGTTCTAGCGCCCGCAAGGGTGTGGGGGTTCAAATCCCCCCTTCCGCACCATCACAGCGACCCCGCCCCGGCAGATGACCGCCAGCCACGAGTCCTCCGATCGCCTGATCGCCCAGAATCGCCGCGCGAGTCACGACTACGCCGTGCTCGAGACGGTCGAGGCGGGGCTCGTGCTCTCGGGCACCGAGGTGAAGAGTCTGCGCGGCGGCAAGGCCAGCCTCGCGGAGGCCTGGGCCAGCATCGACAACGGCGAGATCTGGGTGCGCCAGATGCACATCCCGCCGTACGAGCAGGGGAACCGCTGGAACCTCGATCCGGTGCGCCCGAGGAAGCTCCTGCTCCATCGCACCGAGATCGAGAAGCTGGGCCGGGCCGTGACGCAGCAGGGCCTGACGCTGATCCCGCTGCGGCTCTACTTCTCGAAGGGCCGCGCCAAGCTGCTGCTCGCGCTCGCGAAGGGCAGGAAGACGCACGACAAGCGCGCGGCGATCGCCGAGCGGGACGCCCGCCGCGAGATCGATCGCGTCCGCCGGCGCGGGGAACGCGAGTGACGGATCCGGCACGCCGGCCCGGGGACCGGGGCGAATCCGGATTGCGTTCGAGGAGCGCGCAGCCCGGGATGGCAGATCGCGAATGGATTGCGGTGGACCGGAGCGGGACGCCGAGGCGGGCGTGGCGCGGGCGCGCCGCGGCGAGGGCCGGCAGCCGGATGCTTCTCGTGCTTCTCTCCACGCTTGCCCCACTCGCCCGCGCCGCGCCGCCGCCGCCCGCAGGCGCGCCCTCGGCGCCGGTCGCGCGCGTCGACGGCGTGCCCAGCATCGGCGCGGACGACTTCGCCCGGCTGCTGGGCGGCGTTCAGTTCTGGCGCTCCGACACGCGCAAGCTCGTGATCCGCGCGATCGGGCACCGGATGACGTTCACCGTCGACGTGCCCATCGTCATCCTCGACGACCGCACGTTGCGCCTCGATGCGCCCGTGCGATCGCGCGGCGGTGAGCTGCAGATCCCCGTCTCGCTCCTCACCCAGCTGCCGCGCGATACGACCGGCATGCACCTCGTGCTCGAAGCCGGAGGCACGCGCGTGCGGCTCGTGCCCGCGGGCGGACTCGTGGGGCCACCGGTCGTGAGCGTGCCATCGGCCGACGTGACGCGCCTGGCGATCGCGACCGCCCACGCCGAGGAGGCGCGCGTCATGGGCCGCGGCCGCGGCCACTTCCGCATCTGGCTGCCGGGCGCGGCGGCGGGACCGCCGCCGGACTCCCTGCCGCCGAACGCGCTCGTGCGCCGCATCCGCGCCTTCGAGAGCAGCGACGGCGTCACCTACGAGCTCCAGCTCGCGCCCGAGGTGCAGAGCTACCGGCTCGTCACGCCGGCGCGCCGCGAACAGCTCGCGCTCGAGCTCTCGCGCGTTCCGGGCGAGGGCGAGTCGTTCGCGCCCGAGGGGCCGCCGGGGCCGCGCGCGCTCCACGTCGTCGTGCTCGATCCGGGTCACGGCGGCGCCGACGCCGGCGTTCAGGCGGGCGGCGTGAGCGAGAAGGACCTGACGCTCGCGCTCGCGCGCCAGCTGACGGGCGAGATCGAGGCGCGCACCGGCGCGCGCGTGCTGCTCACGCGCACGGACGATCGCGCGCTCGCGCCCGACGACCGCGCCGAGTTCGCGAACCGCTCGCGCGCCGACCTCGTGATCGCGCTTCACTTCGACGGCGTGCCGGGCACGCGGGCGCGAGGCGCCTCGCTGTGGTGCCCGCCCGCTTCGTACGCGGGCGAGTCCGACGCCTCGGCCGGCCTGCCGCTCATGCCGTGGCGTGACGTCGCCCTGCGTCACGCGGTCGAGAGCCGGGATCTGGCGGACGACATCGCCTCGGCACTCGATGCCCACGGGCTCGGGCCGGCGCGCGTGCGCGAGCGGCTGCCGGTGGCCCTGCTCGGCGTCAACGCGCCCGGGCTCGTGCTCGAGTGCGCGACGCTCACCTCGCCGGACGACCTCGCGCGCGTCACCGCGCCCGATGGGCTCCACGATCTCGCCGTCGCGATCGCCGAGGGCGTCCTCGATTGGTCGAGGCACTGATGAAGCTCGCGTTCCGGCTGCTCGTGCTGCTCGCCGTGCTGGCCCTGGGGGTCTGGGGCTGGCGCACGCTGCGCGAACGGCTCTCGCCGCCGCTGCCGCCCGCGGCGGCGGCCGACACGGTGCAGACGGGCATGCGCGCCACGACGCTCTTCTTCGCGGACGCCGGCGGCGACACCCTCGTCACCGAGGCGCGCGAGCTGCCCGAGAAGTCCGACCTCCACGCCCGCGTCGCCCAGCTCGTCGACGCGCTCGTGCGCGGTCCGCAGCACCGCGGCGTCGCGGTGCTGCCCGCCGGCACATCCGTGCTCCACGTCTACCTCGACGACCAGGGCCGGTTGACGCTGGACCTTTCGCCCTCGTTCCAGCAGGGTTTCCACGGCGGCACGCAGGCGGAGGATCTCGTGCTCGGCTCGCTCGTGCGCACGCTCGGTGCGAACCTGCCCGAGGTGAAACGCGTGCGCATCGTCTGCGGCGGGCAGCCGATCGGCTCGCTGGCCGGACACCTGCCGCTCGATCAACCGCTCGATCCGCACGAGGCGGATTGAGCCGGTGAACCAGGGAGACGCATGAACGCATCGCACGACGCACGGCCGATCGGGGTGTTCGATTCGGGAATCGGCGGCCTGACCGCGGTCCGCGAGCTGTTCCAGCGGCTGCCGCACGAGTCGATCGTCTACTTCGGCGACACGGCGCGACTGCCGTACGGCAACAAGTCGGGCGAGACCGTGACGCGCTTCAGCCTCGAGATCGCGTCGTTCCTCGCGCGCCAGGACGTCAAGTGCCTGCTCGTCGCGTGCGGAACGGCGTCGAGCCATGCGCTCGAGGCGGTGCGCACGCGCTTCGCGATCCCGGTGATCGGCGTGATCGAGCCGGCGGCGCGCGCCGCGGTGGCCGCGAGCCCGCACGGCCGGATCGGCGTGATCGGCACGCTGGCCACGATCGGCAGCGGCTCGTACGCGAACGCGGTCCACCACCTCGCGCCGCGCGCGGACGTCCGCGCGCGCGCCTGCCCGCTGTTCGTGCCGCTCGTCGAGGAGGGCTGGCTCGATCATCCGGTGACGCGGCTCGTCGCCGAGGAGTACCTCGCGGAGCTCGAGGGCGCATCGCTCGAGAGCCTGATCCTCGGCTGCACGCACTACCCGCTGCTCGCGCCGCTCATCGCCGGGGTGATGGGGCCCGCGGTCCGGCTGATCGACGCGGGCGCCGAGGCCGTGCGCGCGACGGCGGCGCTGCTGGGCGAGCGCGGGCTGCTCGCCGGCGCGGACGCGGCGCCGCAGCACCGCTTCTTCCTGAGCGATGAGCCGCGGCGACGCAGCTTCGCGAAGGTCGCGGAGGGCTTCCTGGGCCGTCCGTTGCCTCCGGTGACCGTCGTCGACCAGACCGATCTGCCGTGGTTCGAGCGCACGCACGCTCCCGAGCCCGGGCAGGCGAGCGAGCGTGCGTCGTGACGCGCCAGCCGAAGGCGATCCGCGATCGCGAGGCGCAGGCGCCGGAGGCACCGGCGTTCGCGCGACACGACGGCCGCGCACCGCGCGAGATGCGCGCGCTCAAGATCGAGCGCGGCGTGATGTCACACGCCGAGGGCTCGGCGCTGGTCCACATGGGCCGCACGCGCGTGCTCTGCAGCGCGAGCGTCGAGGAGCGCACGCCGGGCTGGCTGCGCGGCAGCGGCAAGGGCTGGGTGACGGCGGAGTACGGCATGCTGCCGCGCGCGACCAACACGCGAACGCCGCGCACGAGCCAGACGGGCGGACGGGCGCAGGAGATCCAGCGCCTGATCGGCCGCTCGTTGCGGGCGGTGACGGACCTCACGGCGTTCGGCGAGCGCACGATCACGCTCGACTGCGACGTGCTCGAAGCCGACGGCGGCACGCGCACGGCGGCGATCAACGGCGCCCTCGTCGCGCTGCACGACGCGTTCGTCGCGCTCTCGAACCAGAACGCGCTCGCGCGCGCGCCGCTGCGTGACGCGGTCGCGGCGATCTCGGTGGGCCTCGTGCGCGGCGTGCCGTGCCTCGATCTCGACTACGCCGAGGACTCCTCGGCCGACGTCGACATGAACATCGTGATGACGGGCGGCGGCCGCTTCATCGAAGTGCAGGGAACCGGCGAGGGCACGACGTTCGGCGACGACGACCTGCGCGCGCTGCTGCGCCTCGCGCGCGGCGGGGTGCGCCGCGTGGTCGCACGCCAGCGCCGGCTGCTGGAAGGCTCGGGGCTGCTGCCGGATCCGGCGGCGTGAGGTTCGTGCTCGCGACGTTCAACCGCCACAAGGCCGCCGAGCTCGGGGCCGCCCTGCGCGCCCAGGGCGGCGAGGCGCCGACGATCGTGCCGCTTTCGGACTGGCCGGGCGCGAGCGCGCCCGAGGAGACGGGCGTGACGCTCGAGGAGAACGCGCGCCTCAAGGCGCGGGCGGCGCTCGCGCTCACGGGACTGCCGGCGCTCGCGGACGACACGGGGCTCGAGGTCGACGCGCTCGGCGGCGCGCCCGGCGTCCATTCGGCGCGCTACGCGGGCGAGCCGGCGGACCCGGCGGCCAACATCGCCCGGCTGCTCGCCGCGCTCGCCGGCGTGCCGCGCGAGCGTCGCACCGCGCGCTTCCGGACCGTCTGTGTGGCGGCGTTCGCCGACGGTCGCGAGCTCGCGGCGGAGGGCCGGCTCGACGGGGCGATCCTCGAAACGCCCCGTGGACGCAACGGCTTCGGTTACGACCCCGTGTTCGGACTTCCCGACGGACGCTCGCTCGCCGAGCTCGACGCGGACGAGAAGAACCGCATCTCCCACCGCGCCCGCGCGATCGCGGCGCTGTCGGCGATGCTGCGCAGCGGCTAGGGCGCACGCGCCGGGTCCGCCCGGGCGGCGCCGCCGCGCTTCCTGCTGCGCGATGCTCGAAACGTCTCTAGAGTCGTCCCACCGGCGTTCGCGCCCCGCGTCGCCGGACCGCACGAGGCTCCGCCGCCATGGCTGAACGTCCGCCCGCGCCACGCGCCGTCCCGCCCGCGCCCGATCCGGCACCGGCCGCCGCACCGCCCCATCCGGGATTCTTCTTCGAAGAGGCGTTCGAGCCGATGTTCGTCTGCGATCCCGTCGGGCGGCTCCTCCACGTGAACCGCAGCGCGTGCGAGCTGATGGGCTACAGCCGCGAGGAGCTGCTCGGCATGCGGGTGCCGGATCTGCTCACCCCGGAGTCGCTGCGGCGCGATCCGTTCCCGGCCCCCGATCTGACGCTGCCGGCGAGCCTCGTCAAGGAGCGCGAGATGGTGCGCCGGGACGGGTCGCGCATCCTCGCGGAGCTCTCGATCCGCTACCTCGTGGACGGCAGTTCGCTCGCGATCATCCACGACGTGACGCAGCACCATCAGCAGATCGACGCGCTGCGCCGCGCGCTCTCGCTCGTCCAGTCGACGCTCGAGTCGACGACCGACGGCATTCTCGTCGTCAACCGCGAAGGGCGGTTCGCGGGCTACAACCGCAAGTTCGTCGAGATGTGGCGGATCGCCCCGGAGTTCCTGGCCTCGGACGACAACCAGAAGGCGCTCGAGTTCGCCGTTTCGCAGCTTGCCGACCCCGAGGGCTTCATGGCGCGCGTGCGCGAGCTCTACGCGCAGCCCGAGGCGAGCACGCACGACGAACTGCACCTGCGTGACGGCCGCGTGTTCGAGCGCTACTCGATCCCGCAGCGCCTCGGCTCCGAGGTCGTCGGGCGCGTCTGGAGCTTTCGCGACGTCACCGCGGCGCGCCGGCAGTCCGAGGCGCTTCGCGAGTCCGAGCAGCGCCTGCTCGCGGTGCAGAAGCTCGAGGCCGTGGGCCGGCTCGCGGGCGGCGTCGCGCACGACTTCAACAACATGCTCACCGCGATCCTCGGCGAGGCGGACCTGCTGCTGCTCCGGCCCGAGCTCCCCGAGGACGCCCGCCGCCAGGTTCAGAACATCCGCAGCGCCGCGCTGCGCAGCGCGCGCCTGACGCGTCAGCTGCTCGCGTTCGCGCGCCGCCAGCACACCGAACCGCGCGCGCTCGATCTGCGCGACCTCGTCGAGGGCCTCGATGCGCTCGTCCGCCGCCTCGCCGGACGCTCGAGCGAGGTGCGGCTCGAGCTGCCCGAGCGCGGCGCGGGACCGTGGGTCGTGATCGATCCGACGCAGCTCGAGCAGGCGATCCTGAACCTCGTGATCAACGCCGGCGACGCCATGGCGGGCGGCGGGCTGCTGCGCATCCGGCTCGAGCGGGTTTCGATCACGCCGCAGGAGCGTGCGGGGCGCGGAGCGCGGCGCGACGGTCCGCACGCGCGCCTGAGCGTGATCGACACCGGCCACGGCATTCCGGAGCACGTGAAGCCCAACCTGTTCGAGCCGTTCTTCACGACCAAACCGCCCGGCAAGGGCACGGGACTCGGGCTCGCCTCGGTGCACGGCATCGTCGTCGAGGCGCAGGGCTTCATCGAGGTCGAGAGCGGAGCGGGCGGCGGCGCGACGTTCCACCTCTTCCTTCCGGAGTGCGAACCGCGGCCCGGCGCGGCGGCGCCCGCGCCCGCCGCCGCACCGGGCGTGCCGGCCCTGCCGCCGCGCGTGCTCGTCGTCGACGACGACGAGCGCGTGCGCCGGCTCGTGGTCGCGATGCTCGAGAACGCCGGGATCGAGGTGCGCACCGCCGGCGGCGCCGGGGAGGCGATGGAGCTCGCGCGCCGCGAGCCGCGGGCGCTGGACCTGCTGCTCACCGACGTGCGCATGCCGGGCATCGGCGGGCCCGCGATCGCGCGACAGCTCCTCGCCGAGGGCCTCGTGCGCCGGGTGATGTTCATGTCGGGCTTCGGCGGCGAGACGCTGCGCGAGGACCTCGCCGGGCTCGGGCGCGTGCTGCTCGTCGGCAAGCCGTTCCGCGCCGAAGAGCTCGTGGCGCGCGTGCTCGCGGAGATCTCCTGAGCGGCCGCTAATCGCCGGCGAGCTTGTGCACGCGCACGGTGTTCGTGCTCCCGCTGCGGCCCGGTGGCGTGCCCGCCACGATGACGACGAGCTCGCCCGCGGCCGCGCGGCCCAGGTCGAGCAGCGCGCGCTCCACCTGGTGCACCATCGCATCGGTGCTGTCGGCGCTCGGCACGACGAACGTCTCGATGCCCCACTGGAGCGCGAGCTGGCTGCGCACCGCGGGCTCCGACGTGAACGCGAGCAGCGGCATCGCGGGCCGGTGGCTGGAGACGCTGCGCGCCGATGCCCCGGAGGTCGTGAACGCGACGAGCGCCCGCGCGCTCGTGTCCTCGGCGATCCGCACCGCCGCGGCGGCGATGGCGTCGCCGCGCGACTCGCGGCGGCGCGCGACGCCCGCGCGGCTCTCGAGCGCCTGCTGCTCGGCCGCGGTGATGATGCGCGCCATCGTCTGCACGGTCTCGACCGGGTGCGCGCCCACGCTCGTCTCGCCCGAGAGCATGAGCGCGTCCGCGCCGTCGAGCACGGCGTTCGCGACGTCCGACGCCTCGGCGCGCGTGGGCCGGGAGTGCGTGATCATCGACTCGAGCATCTGCGTCGCGACGATGACGGGCTTCGCGGCCTCGCGGGCCAGCCGGATCGCGCGCTTCTGGACGAGCGGCACCTGCTCGAGCGGGATCTCGACGCCGAGGTCGCCGCGCGCCACCATCACGCCATCGAACGCGCGCACGACGTCGTCGAGCCGCGCGACCGCCTCCGGCTTCTCGATCTTCGCGATGACCGGCAGGCGCCCGCCGTTCGCGTCCATCACCGCGTGCACGTCGCGCACGTCGTCGGGCGAGCGCACGAACGAGAGCGCGATGAGGTCGACGCGCAGCGAGAGCGCGAAGGCGAGATCGTCGCGGTCCTTCGGGCTAAGGCTCGCCGCGCTCACGCGCACGCCGGGCAGGTTGATGCCCTTGTGGTCGGAGACCACGCCGCCCTCGATCACCGTGCACGCGATGCGCACGCCGTCGACCGACTCGACGCGCAGCCGCACGTTGCCGTCGTCGATCAGGATCGCGTCGCCCGCGTGCACGTCGCCCGGCAGCGCGGCGTAGGTCGTCGAGGCGCGCGTCGCATCGCCCGGGACCTCCTCGGTCGTGAGCGTGAAGGTCGCGCCGGCGACGAGCGTCGCCGGGCCGCTCGCGAACGTGCCGAGCCGGATCTTCGGGCCCTGGAGGTCCGCGAGCACGCCGACGGCGTGGCCGCTCTCGTCCGAGGCGCGCCGCACGTGGCGGTAGATCTCGAGGTGCCGCGCGCGATCGCCGTGCGAGAAGTTGAGCCGCGCGACGTCCATGCCCGCCTCGACGAGCGCGCGGATCGCCTCGTAGGACGCGGTCGCCGGGCCGAGCGTGCAGACGATCTTCGCGCGTCTCATGCGTCGGGGCTCCGGGCGGCGCGGGTCCGGTTCGCCCGGCCCGGAAGGAGGATGGGGTGGATGATGGGGTTCGAACCCACGACCCTCGGGACCACAACCCGATGCTCTGCCAGCTGAGCTACATCCACCACCATTCTCGACCCGGGCCACACGACGGCGACGCTGGCGCGCCTGGAGGGAATCGAACCCCCGACCTACGGATTAGAAATCCGTTGCTCTCTCCAACTGAGCTACAGGCGCAAGGCGGGCTCGAGCGCCGCACTCCGGCGCTGCGGAGCCTGCCCTCGAGAGGGAAGCTGGTCGGGGCGAGAGGATTTGAACCTCCGACTCCCTGCTCCCAAAGCAGGTGCGCTACCGGACTGCGCCACGCCCCGATGAATCTCGGTGGCGAATCGGGCGTCGAAGATAGTCGGCGGCGCATGGAGCGTCAAACCGCGCGCTTGGGTTCGGGCGCGGCAGGCCCTATGCTGAAGCGCGATTTCGCCCCTGCGGTCCGCGCCTCGACGGCGCGCCGCCCTCGTTCAAGGAGTTCCGCATGAGCGTCAACAGGGTGTTCCTTCTCGGCAATCTCGGCCGGGATCCCGAGGTCCGCTACACGCAGGGCGGCACCACGGTCGCGAACCTGCGCATCGCGACGACCGAGCGGCGCCCGGACGGCAACGGCGGCTGGCAGGACGCCACCGAGTGGCATTCGGTGGTGGTCTTTGGCAAGCAGGCCGACAACGTGAAGAAGTTCCTGACCAAGGGCCGCCAGGTCTTCGTCGAGGGCTCGTTGCGCACGCGGCAGTGGCAGGACCAGCAGGGCCAGAAGCGCTTCTCGACCGAGGTCGTGGCGCGCGACGTCCGCTTCATCGGCGGGCGGCCTTCGGGCGGCGCGGGCGGCGCGGGCGGCGGCTTCGATCGTCCGGACGACATGGCCGCGCCGGTCGGCGCCGATGACAACCTCGCCGAGTTCGGCGGCGGCGGCACGGACGACGACATCCCGTTTTGAGTGGGGGGCGAAAGGCCTCGACGGGGGAGTAGAACGAACGAGTGCAGGCCGGGGACCCGTGACCTCGTCAAAAAAGCGGGAACATTCATCTGCCAACGAGCAGATGGCTCTCGCTGCCTAATTAGGCAGTGACGCCTTCCCGGACCCCGCCTGTGGGGGCTGGAGCGGGCGCCAGAAAATCGCAGGCTGGTCCAAAGCGGCGGCCCGACCGTGGCGGACGAGATCCAATCGGGCTGGCGCGCGGCGATCCCGCCGGCCGGAGCAAAGCGCGCGAGATCCAAACGGTCGGACACGCCTGTAGGACTCTTTCGGGAAGTTCTCTCGGACGCGGGTTCGATTCCCGCCGCCTCCACCACCTCGTACGACGGCCGGCCCGATCGGGTCGGCCGTTCGCGTCGGTCCCCCCGCGGCCGCTCCGGCTGCGCCCGGCCGGTCCCCCACGACAGCGCGGCGCGCACCCGTCCGGCGCGGTGTTTTGCCCTTGCCGCGACCGGGGTGCGTGCGTAGTCTCCGCCGTCCCGTGAACGCCGACCCGGGTGGACTGGCGCGTCGACTGGCCGAGGTCCGCGATCGCATCGCGGCCGCCGAGCGGCGCGCGGGCCGTCCGGCCGGAGGCGTCACGCTGATCGGAGTGGTCAAGACGCAGCCGGTCGAATCGCTCGCCGAGGCGGTGGCGCTCGGCCTCTCGGACCTCGGCGAGAACCGGGTGCAGGAGGCGGAGCAGCACCAGCAAGGCATCGGGCGGGACGCGGCGCGCTGGCACCTGATCGGTCATCTCCAGCGCAACAAGGTGAACCGCGCGCTCGAGGCGTTCGACGTCGTGCACGGCGTCGACGATGAGGCGTTGGGCGTGGCGCTCGCGCAGCGCGCGGCGAACGCGGGGCGCACCGTCCCGGTGCTGGTGGAGGTGAACGTGAGCGGGGAGTCCGGCAAGTTCGGCGTGGCGCCGGCGGCGTTGCCCGCTCTGTTGGACGCGCTCTCGGGGCTCGCGGGCCTCGAGTTGCGCGGGCTGATGACGGTGGGCGCGCCGGTCGAGGCGCCCGAAGCGGCGCGCGCGGGCTTCTCGCAACTGCGCGCGCTGCGCGAAGCAGGCGAGCGCCGGCTCGGACGGCCGCTGCCGGAGCTGTCGATGGGCATGAGCGGCGACTTCGAGGTCGCCATCGAGGAGGGCGCGACGATGGTGCGCGTCGGCACCGCGATCTTCGGCGCGCGCGGGATCGGGGGAGTGCGGAGGTGATCGGGAACTTCTTCGGGGCGCTGGGGGTCGTGCTCAACCTGCTGCTGAACGGGTTGATGCTCGTGATCCTCGCCAACGCCGTGCTGTCGTGGTTCCCGCACGATCGTGGCAATCCGATCGTGCAGCTGCTCGAGCGCGTGTCGGACTTCGTCTGCGGGCCGATCCGGCGGCTCTTCCCGACGGTGGTCAGCGGCCTCGATCTCGCGCCGATGATCGCGATGCTGTTGCTGATCTTCCTGCAGCGCTGGCTCGTGCCGACGCTGTCGGGCCTGTGACGGTTTCACCCGCGCCGCACGCGGGCGCGCCTGCGCGCGCCGCCGGGCGGACGAGGATCGAGATGGCGAGCGAGCTGTTGACCCAGATCCGCGAAGCGGCGGCGCACGTGCGCGGCCGCATCCGGCACGCGCCCGAAGCGGGCATCATCCTCGGTACGGGGCTCGGCGATTTCGCCGACGCGCTCGAGCTCGAGGCGGTCGTGCCGTACGCGGAGATCCCGCACTTCCCGCGCTCTACGGTCGAGAGCCACGCGGGCGAGCTGCACCTGGGCACGCTCGCGGGCCGGCGCGTGGCGATGATGAAGGGGCGCGTGCACTACTACGAGGGCTACAGCATGCGGCAGGTGGCGTTCCCCACCCGCGTGCTCGCCGCGCTCGGCTGCCGCACGATGATCATCACGAACGCGGGCGGCGGCATGAACCCGAACATGCCACCGGGTTCGATCGTCGTGACGACGGACCACATCAATCTGATGGGCGACAACCCGCTCATCGGGCCCAACGACGACGAGCTGGGCCCGCGCTTTCCCGACATGAGCGAGCCGTACTCGCGCCCGCTCGTCGCGCTCGCCGAGCGCGTCGCGCGCGAGCTCGGGATCCCGCTCCAGCGCGGCGTGTTCGTCGCGGTGTCGGGGCCCAATCTCGAGACCGGGGCCGAGTACCGCTTCCTGCGCGGGATCGGCGCCGACGTCGTCGGCATGTCGCTCGTGCCCGAGAACCTCGTGGCCGTGCACGGTGGCCAGCGCGTGCTGGCGTTCAACGTGGTGACCGACGCGTGCCTGCCCGACGTGTTGCACGCGGTCGACCTCGCGGCGGTGCTCGCCGTCGCGGGCCGCACCGCGCCGGTGCTGCAGCGCCTCGTGACCGAGGTCGTGCGCAGGCTGGACGAAGCCGCCCCGAAGTCGTGAAGACGAGCCCGGTGATCGGCCGGGCCAACGGAGGTAAGAGGACGATGGCGACCGCGCACAAGAAGAGCGCAGCCCGCACGCCGGCGAAGAAGGCCGCGAAGCCCGCGCGCAAGCCGGCGGCGAGACCCGCCGCGAAGGCGAACGCGAAGAAAGCCGCGCAGCGGGTCAAGCCGGCGAAGGCGGCGAAGGCCGCGCAGCCGGTCAAGGCCGCGAAGGCCGCGCAGCCGGTCAAGGCGACGAAGCCGGCGAAAGCGCCGGTGCGCCCCGCCGCCAAGCCCGCGGCGAAAGCGGCCAAGCCGCTGAAGCCGGCCAAGCCTGCGGCCCGGGTCGTCGCCAAGCCGGTGCTGGGCAAGGATGGAAAGCCCCTGCCGCGTGTGATCGGCAAGCCCGCGGTCTCGAACGCGCAGATCGCCGCCGCCAAGGCGGCGGCCGCGCCGCCCAGGCCGCCGCGTCTCGTTCCCGCCACCGCAGAGGCCAAGGCCAACGCCGCCCGCGCCGCCCGCCCCGCGAAGGGCAAGGCCGCTTCGCGTCCCGCGCCCGAAGTGCGACCGCTCGGCGTGCTGCCGCCGAGCGCCCAGGCCAAGCCGCGCGTGCCGACGGCCCGCCCGGTCGGCCCATCGCGCCCGCTCGCGCCGTCCGGCACGTCGGCGCGGCCGGCGCCCGCCATGAGAAAGGGAGACGATCGCTTGACCCCGGAAGACCTGAAGCACTTCGAGCAGCGCCTGCTCGAGGAGCGCACCCGCATCATGCGTGAGATGGGCCATCTCGAGAACACCGTGCTCAAGGTCAACCCGCGCGATTCGGCGGGCGAGCTCTCCGGCTACTCGTTCCACATGGCGGACGCCGGCACCGACAGCATGGAGCGCGAGAAGGCGTTCGACATCGCGTCCAAGGAAGGCCGGTTGCTGCTCGAGATCGACGACGCGCTGCGGCGCGTGTTCAACGGCACGTACGGCATCTGCGAGATCTCCGGCAAGCCGATCTCGCGCTCGAGGCTCGAGGCGCTGCCGTGGGCGAGGCTCTCGCTCGACGAGCAGGAGAAGCTGGAGCGCAAGCAGCGCGCAGGCCGGGCGGCTCCCGCGGCCGAAGAGTGAAGCGGTCGCTCCCGCTGCTGCTCGGCGTCGCGGGCGGGATCGTCGCGTTCGATCAGTGGACGAAGCGCTGGGCGAACGCGCACCTCGCCTGGCGCGAGCCGGTGCGCGTGATCGATCACGTCGTGCGGCTCACGTACGCGCGCAACTCCGGCATCGCGTTCTCGCTGCTCGCGGGCCGCGGGCTGCCGCTCTACGTGTTCTCGCTCGTCGCGGCGGTCGCGGTGTTCGCGCTGTTCTACCGCCACGCGCAGCTCGCCCTGGTGCGCCAGCTCTCGCTCGCGCTCATCCTGGGCGGCGCGATGGGCAACCTGATCGACCGCGTGCGCACCGGGCAGGTCGTCGATTTCATCCTGCTGTCGTGGGGGCCGCACGAGTTCCCGGTCTTCAACCTCGCCGACATGGCGGTGACGTTCGGCGTCGTGCTGTTCGCGCTCAAGTGGACGGACGAGAGCGCGCCGGCAGCGGGCGACGCCGCCCCGGGTGCGCCGCCGCCGGCGGGCGAAGCGGAGAGCGGAACGCATGACGAAGGTGGTGGACCTGACGGTGCCGGCGGCGGGAGCGGGCCAGCGGGTGGATCGCTGGCTCGCGAGGGCGCGGATCGGCCTCTCGCGTAGCCGGATCCAGACGCTGATCGAGGCGGGCCGCGTGTGCGTGAACGCGCGCCCGGCGCGTCAGGCGCTGCGCCTGCGCGAGCACGATCGCGTCACCGTCGAGATTCCCCCGCGGCGACCTTCGCGGCTCGTCGCCGAGGACCGCCCGCTCGCGATTGTCTTCGAGGACCACGACCTGCTCGTGCTCGAGAAGCCGGCGGGCCTGGTCGTCCATCCCGGCGCCGGGGTCCAGAGCGGCACGCTCGTTCACGCGCTGCTCCACCACGCGCCCGTGGTCGCTCGCGTGGGCGGCGAGGGCCGCCCCGGGATCGTGCACCGGCTCGACAAGGACACCTCCGGCCTGCTCGTCGTCGCCAAGACGGAAACCGCCTACCTCGCGCTCGTCGAGGCGCTGCGCGCGCACGAGGTGGCGCGCGTCTACCACGCACTCGTCTGGGGCGATCCGGGGCCGTCGGAAGGCCTCGTCGACCTGCCGATCGGCCGCGATCCGCGCGAGCGGACGCGCATGGCCGTCGTCCGCCATGGCGGCCGGCCGGCCCGGACGCGCTGGCGCGTGCTCGAGCGCTTCGGGGTCGCGACCCACGTCGAGGCGCGCCTCGAAACCGGCCGGACCCACCAGATCCGGGTGCATTTCGCGGCCCTGAAGCACCCGGTCGTGGGCGATCCGACCTACGGCGGGCGCCTCAGAAAGTCGTTGAGCCTGCGCCCGGCCCAGCGTAGCCTCGCGGACGCTCTGCTGCGCACGATGCGCCGGCAGGCGCTGCACGCGGCCGAGCTGAAGCTGGCGCATCCGGTCACCGGGGCCACGCTGAGCTTCTCGTCGGCACTGCCCGAGGACTTTTCCCGGGCGCTCGAGATCCTTCGGGCGTACCCGGCCCGATCCAGCGGCTAGGATCTCACGGATCCCGCATGGCGGAAGCCCAGCTCCCCGATCGCATCACCCTCGACCTGCCAAGTCGCCTCGAACTGCTCGCGATCCTGGATCGCGTGACAGCAGCGATTTGCGAGCGCCTGGGGTTCGACGACGACGCCACCTCGCAGACCGTCATGTCTGTGATCGAGGCCGGCACGAACGCCGTGCAGCACGGGCACAAGCGGGACGCCAACAAGAGCTACGAGGTGCGCTTCGAGCTCCACGCCGACAAGCTCGAGGTGTTCGTGCACGACGAGGGCAAGGGCTTCGACCTGCAGAGCCTGAACCCCGACGTGACGACTCCCGATCACCTGCTCGACATGCGCGGCCGCGGTATCTTCATCATGCGGGCGTGCTGCGACGAGGTCGACTTCAAGTTCGGCCCCAACGGCACGATCTGCCACCTCGTCAAGTACCGGCCGGCCTCGCCGCAGCGCGCCGCCGACGCCTGAGCGCCGCTGCGGCGCCTCGAACGGAGCCTGGTTGCCGCGAATCCTCGCCGTGGATTGGGGCGAGCGCCGCATCGGCCTCGCCGTCTGCGATCCGACCGGAACGATCGCGACGGGGCTCGAGACCCTGAAGGTCCGGTCGCCCTCCGAGGCGCCCGCGCAGGTGGCCGCCGTGGCCGGCGCGGTCGAGGCCGAGTCGATCGTGGTCGGGCTGCCGCTGCTGCTCTCGGGCGATCGCGGCAGCGCCGCGGAGGCGGCCGAGCGCTTCGCCGCGGCGCTGCGCGAGACGAGCGGGCTGCCCGTCGACACGTGGGACGAGCGGCTGACCTCCGCGCTCGCTGAGCGCCGCATGCACGAGCGCGGCGAGCGCACCGGCCGGCGCAAGGCGCGCGTCGACGAGGGCGCCGCCGTCGCGCTGCTCGAGTCGTGGCTCGCGCGGCTCGCCGCGCGCGCCCGAGACGCGGAGCGCGCGTGAGCGGGAGCGTCGCGCGCCCGGCCCGCCGCGCCTCCGCGAGCCTTCGCGCCTCCGCGAGCCTTCGCACCGGGGCGCGCGCGTGAGCGCGGTGCAGCGCCGCGGGGCGTTCCGGCCGCGCCGCTGGGCGTGGCTGCTGCTGCTTGTCGCGCTGCTCGCGCCGGCGTGGGAGCTCTTCCTGCCCGCCGGGCCGTTCCCGCCCGCCCGGCACGCCACCATCGTGATCGAGCGGCGCGAATCGCTGCGCGCCGTCGCCACGGACCTGCAGCGCGCGGGCGTGGTCCACAGCCCGTTCGGCTTCCTCGTGCTCGCACGGTTGATGAACCTCGACCGCCACATCAAGGCGGGCGAGTACGCCTTCCGGCTCGGCATCACCGTGCCCGCGCTGCTGCGCGCGCTCGACCGCGGCATGTACGGGCTCGACCTGCTCACGATCCCCGAGGGGCTCACGCTCGCCGAGATCTCGGACCTGCTGGGCGCCCGGCTGGGCGTTCGCGCGCAGGCCATCGACTCGCTCGCGCACGATCCCGCGCTGCTCGACTCGCTGCACGTCGCCGCGCCCTCGCTCGAGGGCTACCTCGCGCCGGACTCGTACGGCTGGCTGCCCGGCACGCCGCCCGAGGTCGTGCTGCGCACCATGGTCGAGCACACCCACGACCGCGTCGCGCGCGCGACCGCGGACTGCGACTCGCTGCCGCTCGGCTTCGACACGCACCGGCTGCTCACGCTGGCCTCGATCGTCGAGGCCGAGGCGCAGGCGGCGAGCGAGCGGCCCCGCATCGCGCGCGTCTACCTGAACCGCCTGCAGCGCGAGATGCGGCTGCAGGCCGATCCGACCGTGGGCTACGCGCTCGGCCGCAATCCGCGCTCGCGGCTCTCGCTGCGCGACCTGCGCGTCGAGTCGCCCTACAACACCTACCTGCACGACGGCCTGCCGCCCGGGCCGATCTGCGCGCCGGGCTACGCCAGCATCGAGGCGGTCGTCCACGCCTCGCCGCTCTCGAACGAGCTCTACTTCGTGGCCCGCGGCGACGGCCACCACCTCTTCGCCGCCACGTTCGCGCAGCACCTCGCCAACATCTCGGCCGCGCACGCGCTGCAGGCGGCCGAGGCGCGCGACGACTCGGCAGAGGACGCGCCGCCCGACTCCGCCCGCTGAGCGCGGGCGCGTGATAGGCTTGGCCCGCATGTCTCCCCCCGAGCTGCTCTCGATTCGCGACCCGCACGCGCGTCCGCTCCCCGGGCTCAGCTGGCACGAGCGCCTCGATGGCCTCGGCGCCCGGCTCGAATCGCTCGGCCGCGTGGTCGTGGCGTACTCGGGCGGCGTCGACTCGAGCCTCGTGCTGCGCGTCGCGCACGAGCGGCTGGGCGATCGGGCCATCGGCGTCATCGGGCGCTCGGACTCCTATTCGAGCCGCGAGCTGGAGCTCGCGCTCGCGCAGGGACGAGCGATCGGCGCTCGCGTCGAAATCGTGACGACGGGCGAGCTCGCCGATCCCGCCTTCGCGGCCAACGCACCCGACCGCTGCTACCACTGCAAGTCGGAGCTCTACCGTCAATTGCGTCTCGTCGCCGGGCGCGTCGGCGCGGACGCCATCGTCGACGGCACCATCTTCGACGA
Organism: Candidatus Acidiferrales bacterium; assembly: GCA_035500415.1. GTDB lineage: Bacteria > Eisenbacteria > RBG-16-71-46 > RBG-16-71-46 > RBG-16-71-46 > CAIXRL01. The sequence goes on from DATJXF010000144.1 coordinate 21,026, forward strand.
TCTGTCGGACCATCGTCCCGGCCGTCGAGCCGCCGACGAGAGCGACGTGATCTCGCCACTTGCCGACCTCGGCTTCACGAAGGCCGACGTCCGCGCCGCGGCCGCCCATCTGGGGCTCGCGAGCAGCGGCAAGCCCGCTTCGCCCTGCCTCGCCTCGCGCATCCCCTACGGCACCCCGATCACGCGCGAGGCGCTCGCGCAGGTCGAACGCGCCGAGGACGCGCTGCGCGGACTCGGCTTCGACGTGCTGCGCGTGCGGCACCACGGCGACGTGGCGCGCATCGAGGTGCCGCTCGACCAGCTCGCCGGGCTGCTCCATCCGGCCACGCGCGAGGCGGTGGTCGCGGCGGTGCGGGGCGCAGGCTTCACGTTCGTCTCCCTCGATCTCGAGGGCTTTCGTTCGGGCGCGCTCAATCGGACGTTGGAAGGGTAGGAACCGCGCCGAACGCCCGCATTTTCAATGTTTCCTGGAACCGCCTGCGCCGGGCGCGGTATTAGAAGGTGCGCCCCATCGGAGGCGGCGGCACAACCAAGCGATCCGCGCTGAGATCGTCCACGTGCCCCGGGCCTTCCCTCGGCTCCGGCTGCATGCCGACGTTCTCGACCGGATCGAAGGTCCGTCGAGGTCGTCGGCATTTTTTCCGTCTCCGATTCGGAGCACTCTCGAGGAGCAGGAAATGGGCAGCAGGTCCACCGTCACCCGTCCCAAGTCGCTCAAGCCCAGGATGCAGGCGCCTGAAGCGCCCCTCGGTTTTCGCTGGGGAACGCTCAACACCGTCATCCTGCTCGCCGGCGTCCTGGCCCTCTTCGCGGGCTATCTGAGCCTTTCGAGGGGGTCCATCACGCTCGCTCCGGCGCTGCTCGTGGCGGGTTACTGCGTGCTCCTTCCGGCTTCGCTCCTGGTGCGCGGAGGCGGGTCGGAACCGGGCGAATAGCTCAGCGGGTAGAGCACTTGCCTTACACGCAAGGGGTCACAGGTTCGAGCCCTGTTTCGCCCACCATGGGGCTGGTAACTAGTTGAAAAGAGGTGGTTTGAGTCGGAGGTTGATTCACAGCGCAACACGCCACAGAAGCCCGGGCAGGGCCAGGGAAACGCGAGCCGAGCAGCGGCGGGGTGTCACGAAAAACTTTCTTGACACCGCGAGAACAGGCACCCTAGACTTTTACGGTCGAAGGTCTTGCGAACGCGGCAGATAAGCCCGCCAAGGCAATCGAACTCAACGACTTCGAAGAGATAAGAGTTCGAAAGGAGGTGGCTCGCAGCCAGACCTGATTGCGCGCAACTAGCCTTGCTTGGAACTCAGCAACAGGTTTTACCACTTCGGGAGGTGCAACAATGACTGGTTTGATCCGCAAGGCCACGCTCCTTGCCGCTTGCGGTGTGTTCATCGCGGCCGCGGCGATGGCGGGCGTTCCGAGCCCGGGCACGTCGACGTTCCCGACCTACATCCGTCTCGTCGGCAACGCCGCTGGCGTCCCCGACACGATCGACGGGCGTTTCCAGGTGATCGTTCGCGACGTCGGTGGCAACCCGCTGAACCAGCAGTTCGTGAAGGCCGATTTCTCCGGTTGCACCGCGGACACCAAGATCGCGAGCAACCAGCTGAACGCGAACTACACGACGAACTGCGCCGCGAAGACCACGGGCGCGTACACCGACGTGACGGGGACCGTGTACCTCACGCTCCTCGGCAACAGCTTCGGCGCGGCGGTGAACGGTGCTGGCTGCATGAAGCTCTACGCGGGCACGACGCTGCTCTCGAGCGTCACCGCGAACATCCTCGACCTCGACGGCGTGAGCGGAGAGACGACGAACGACCTGTCGATCGGTCTTGCCGACCTCGGTTTCCACGTGTACTACGGCCGCACCGACTACGACGAGAACGGCAGCGTCACGACGAACGACCTGTCGGTCGCGCTCGGCCTGCTCGGTGGCCACCACACGTCGGCGACCGGCTCGCCCTGCTGAGCAACTGAAGTTGGGATGGGCTGCGCTGCGGTGCGCCGCCGCGCAGCCCGTCGGCAGACAACCAAGCGCAACCTTCATCCCCTATCCCAGCTCCGGAGGAAAATCATGAAGAAGCTGCTTCTTCTGTCTGGCGCTCTGCTCCTGATGAGCGTCGCCGTGGCGTCGGCCGCGCAGCTCAACATCGCTTGGACGAACTGCGTCGGCGATGCGGGTGCGACGGACAAGACGTTCGCCTGCAACACGAACAACGGAAACGCGACCGCGGTGCTGTCGTTCACGCCGCCCACCGGTGGCATTCCGCAGATGTCGGGCGCCGAGGCGTACGTGTACGTCGCGACCTCGAACGGCGCGTCGGCTCTGCCGCTGTGGTGGTCGATGTTCAACGCTGGCACCTGCCGCGCGTCGGCACTGACGGCGAATGCGTCGATTCCCAGCAGCGCGGCCAACTGCTTCGACGCCTGGAATGCTCAGGCGGGCGTCGCGGGTGTCGCGGCTTACAACATGAGCTGGAACGGCCCCGGCACGGCGCTGATCGATTGCGCCGCGGCGGTTCCGCCGAGCCAGCTGCAGTCGCTCGACGACCAGTCCGAGTGGTTCCTGTTCAACGTCAAGATCGCCTACACGGGTACCGTCGGCCCGACCTGCCCCGGCTGCTCGACCCCGGCCTGTCTCTACTTCGCCAAGCTCGACGTGTCGGAGCCCGTTGGCGTGGGCGATTTCCACATGACCGCCTCCGGCCCGCGCACGTTCGCGACGTGGCAGGGTGGTGGCATCGGCCTGCCGGGCTGCCCGGCGGCGACGCCGACCAACAACAAGTCGTGGGGCCAGCTGAAGTCGCTGTACCGCTAGTCCCCGGCTGCATACGCTTCATCGAACGGCCACCCTTTGCGGGGTGGCCGTTCGCGTTTTCATGTGATCCTGCATGCGGGCTGGAGTAGCCTTCATGGCGTCGGGTGACAGCCGCAGGAGCACGCCGTGGAGGAGCCGCACCGTGAAGATCGCCCTTGGGTGTGCCGGCCTGCTGCTCACGCTCGCGACGAGCGCGTCGGCCACCCAGCTCAACATCGCTTGGGACAACTGCGTCGGCGACGGCGGCACGGTCGACAAGGCGTTCGCCTGCAACACCAACTCGGGCAGGTCGACGCTGGTGCTCTCGCTCGTAACCCCGACGGGCGGCATTTCGCGGATGACGGGCGCCGAGGCGCTCGTGTACGTCGCAACCTCGAACGGCGCGGTGGATCTGCCGATGTGGTGGTCGACGTTCAACGCCGGCACCTGCCGTGAGCCGGGGCTGAGCGCCAACACCATCATCTCGGACAACGCCGTCCACTGCCTCGACGGCTGGAGCGGCCAGGCATCCGCGCAGGCCCTCGCGGCGTACTGGATCGATTGGGACGGGCCCGGCACAGCGAGGATAGACATGGGCGCGGGCTTGCCAGAGGGCACCTCGCTGACGCTTGACGACACCGACGAGTACTTCCTCTTCAATTGCAGAATTGCCTACTCGGGCACAGTGGGCGGCGCCTGCCCGGGGTGCTCGTCGCCGGCCTGCCTGCTGTTCCATGGGCTGGACATCGCGCAGTCCTCGGGCGACGTCAATCAATTCGTCGCCACCGGCCCGCGCACGATGGTGAGTTGGCAGGGCGGGGGCGCGAGCATCCCGTACTTCCCGTACTGCCCGGCTTCCCAGGCGACGCCAGCGGCCAGGAGGACTTGGGGCGAGATCAAGTCGCTCTACCGCTAGTACCGATCGGCCGGTCTCGTTTGCCCGTGGCCCGCTCCAGACGTGCTCGGGCGCGCCTTTGACGACGCCCGGTCCGCCCTCAACTTACGCTTTGACTCGGCGTTGACTCCCTATGCTAGACTTGATGCCGGTTGGGATGGGTCGTGCCTCCCCATGCCACACGACCCGTCGCAATGCAGCCGTGCAGCCCATCGTCCCCTATCCCAACTCCGGAGGTTCCCCCATGAAGAAGCTGCTCCTGCTGAGTGGCGCTCTGCTCCTGATGAGCGTCGCCGCGGCGTCGGCGTCGGTGCTCAACATCGCCTGGACGAACTGCGTCGGCGATGCGGGTGCGACGGACAAGACGTTCGCCTGCAACACGAACAACGGAAACGCGACGGCGGTGCTGTCGTTCACGCCGCCCACCGGTGGCATTCCGCAGATGTCGGGCGCCGAGGCGTACGTGTACGTCGCGACCTCGAACGGTTCCGCCGCCCTGCCGCTGTGGTGGTCGATGTTCAACGCCGGCACTTGCCGCGCGTCGGCACTGACGGCGAATGCGTCGATTCCCAGCAGCGCGGCCAACTGCTTCGACGCCTGGAATGCTCAGGCGGGCGTCGCGGGCATCGCGGCTTACAACATGACTTGGAACGGCCCCGGCACGGCGCTGATCGATTGCGCCGCGGCGGTTCCGCCGAGCCAGCTGCAGTCGCTCGATGACGCGTCGGAGTGGTTCCTGTTCAACGTCAAGATCGCCTACACGGGTACCGTCGGCCCGACCTGCCCCGGCTGCTCGAACCCGGCGTGCCTCTACTTCGCCAAGCTCGACGTGTCGCAGCCGGTCGGCGTGGGCGATTTCCACATGACCGCTTCCGGCCCGCGCACGTTCGCGACGTGGCAGGGTGGTGGTGTCGGCCTGCCGGGCTGCCCCGGCGCGACGCCGACCAACAACAAGTCGTGGGGCCAGCTCAAGTCGCTGTACCGCTAAGCTCGCTTCAGGATCTGACCGCTGTGCGCGACGGCCACCCCCGACCGGGTGGCCGTTCGCGTTTCGCGCTCGAACCAAGCTCACCCCCACCGACAGGAGCTCGCGATGAAGCGAATGCTTTCGCTGTGCGCCCTGCTCTTGCTGACCGCCAGCGTTTCCGCCCGCGCCGCCACGTCGCTCAACATCGGGTGGTCCGACTGCGTCGGCGACGGCGGCACGCTCGACAAGACGTTCGCCTGCAACACCAACTCGGGCAGCGCGACCTTGGTGCTGTCGTTCACGCCACCCGCGCCGATTCCACAGCTGTCCGGCGCCCAGGCATTCGTCTACCTCGCGACGTCCAATGGCTCCGCTGCTCTGCCGCTGTGGTGGTCGATGTTCAACGCGGGTACGTGCCGCGGTAACGTGCTGTCAGCGAACGCTGTCATCTCCGATGCCGCGGTCAACTGCCTCGACACCTGGAGCGCCGAGGCGGGCGTCGCCGGCATTTCGGCGTACACCATGAACTGGGACGGTCCAGGCGCGGCGCTGATCGAAATGGTGGCGTCGGTTCCGCCGAACGAACTGCAGTCGCTGGACGCCACGTCGGAGTGGTTCCTGTTCAACGTCAAGATCACCTATGCCGCGACCGTCGGCACGAGTTGCACCGGGTGCTCGAGTCCGGCGACGCTCATCTTCCGCGAGCTTGACGTGTCACAGCCAATCGGCGTGGGTGATTTCCGCCTGACGACTGCTGGCCCGCGTTCGCTCGCGACCTGGCAGGGCGGCTTCGCAACGCCGGCGCAGAACAAGTCGTGGGGCATGTTGAAGTCGCTGTACCGCTGACCCAGGCGCGCCTCAAGGAGAACGGGCTGGCTCACTGGCCCGTTCTCACTGTTTTCGGGGCTCGAACCCGCCGATAAGCCGCATGGCACCCCGAGCGCTCCCCGACCCCCGCGGGTCAATTGGCTTGCCGGACCCGAGACGAGTGATTAGATTCCCGGCGATTCCAGCTCCGGGCGGGGGTAGTGAGGTGCAGTGGAGTTGCACCGGGGCGGGCCGTGTGGCCAATCCAGCGTTCTCGTTTTACCCATGGAAAGGGAGGCATCTGTCATGACCCATCGGCTTCTCCGGTTGTTTGGAATCTCGGCTGCAATGCTCGTCGTCTCCGGCAGTGCCTGGGCGACGTCCGCGACCCCCTCGGGCGAGCTCAACATGGCGTGGACCAACTGCTCGGTCGATGCCGGCACCTCCGACAAGGCGTTCGCCTGCAACACCAACAACGGCTCGGCAACGCTCGTGCTGTCGTTCACGGCGCCGACCGCGCCGCCGATCGATTCGCTCTCGGGCGCCGAGGCGTACGTGGATCTGATCTCGGCGTCGAGCCCTCTGTCGCAGTGGTGGTCGATGTTCAACTCCGGTACCTGCCGTCAGAGCGCGCTCACCGGGAATGCGACCATCCCGGGCTCCGCAGCCAATTGCTTCGACGCCTGGAACGCGCAGGCCGGCGTCGCTGGCGTCGCGGCCTACACGATTGGGGCTCTCAGCAACGACGCCGTGGCGGGAAACCTCCCCGGCGTGAACAGCGGAAATATCGCTCAGGTCGCCTGCATCGACATCGGCGCGGCCGTGCCCCCCAGTCAGCTCCAGCAATTGCAGGGCGGGCAGGAGTACTTCGTCTTCAACGTGAAGGTTGCTTACACGGGGACGGTGGGCGGAGCCTGCGCCGGATGCAGCGACCCTGTCTGCCTCTCGTTCTCGCACCTGCGCATTTCGCAGCCCGTCGGGATCGGAGACTGGTGGATCACCACACCCGGGCCGAGCCAGACGGGTATGAACGTGACCTGGCAGGGCGGCGCCGGAGCGAACTGCAGCGCGGTGCCCACGAAGACGAAGACGTGGGGCGCCTTGAAGAGCATGTATCGCTGAGCGAGCTTCATCCGATGTCCGAACGGCGCCAGTCCCACTGCGGACGGGCGCCGTTCTTCTAAGTTGGGACGGCGACGCGCTCGAGGGCGCGTCAAGAGTCCGTCCGAGGTGGAGCATCCCGCCGCCCGCCGGTGTAAGTTGAGCGAGTCCGGTCCCACTCATCTCCCGAGGATCCCGCGAATGCCGCGCCGCGCACTTGCCGTCGCCGTTCTACTCGCCTCGCTGATCGCGGTGTCTGCCGCCTCGAGCGCGCCCAATGGTCGGAGCGGGACTCGGGCCGAGGAGACGGCCGCGACTGGATTCGTCGCGAGCAACTTCATCCCCGCGAACCATCTCGACTCGGTGCTCGTGCAGGCGGACAGCCTGGTCGCGCGGCGCGGCGGAGCGCACGCCGACAGCGCGCGGCTCTACCTCTCGTGGAACAGACCGTGGGGCATGCGCGGCGCGAGCGCCACGCACATGCCCAACTGCGGGCGGCCCGATGCGGCCGACACGCTCTACCTGTGCTTCCTGCCGGGACGCACCTGCGTGGGCTTCTGCAGCTTCAGCGCGCAGCTCTACTTTCGCGCCGCGCCGGGCGACACGCTCGGGCCCTACTGGCAGATGGAAAAAGGCGGTGGCAATCACGGCGAGCTGACGATCGACTGCGGCCCGGACGAGACGTTCCCGCAGCGCCAGCCGTGGCCCACGGCCGGCATGATGGTCGCACACATGGATCGCACGCCGGCCTCGGCGCACCTCATTCTGGGCTACGCCGTGGCGTACAACGTCGCGCGGCCGGTGGCGCCGGATTCGGTCTACACGCTGGCGCGCGTGATCCTGCACCACCATCACGACCTGCGCGGCTGCCGCCAGCCCGTGGCGGTCGAGTGGGCATCCGCCCAGCTCGGCTTCTGGTTGCACGACGAGCCGATCGTCAATCGCGGCGAGCGCTTCGCGGCCTACGCCGGCGATCTGAAGATCTGCGATCCATTCCGCCGCAGCGCGGGAGCCTGGGAGCCCAGGGGCTCGCTCAAGCGCTGAGCCGGCGAGGCACACCACAGCCGATCGGGCGCCCCGCGCCCTCTGCCGGGTTCGGAAGGCCCCAGCCTAGTGCGGCTGGAGCAGCTTGATTCGCATGACCAGCTCGGGCCGCGACGCGATCGCGAAGCGCTTGCGCCATCCCACGAGGAGCGCCTTGAGCCGCGCGTCCGCCTGAATGTTCTGCAGCGACTCGTCGATCATGTTCTGCGACTCCTCGAACGTGAGCTGGTGGCCCGGGTCGTACTTGAGGAGCTGGAGGCAGAGGTAGTCGCCGACGCGGTCGGGACCCGTCACGGTCGCCTCGCCGGGCCGGAGCTCCTCGAACAGGATCTTCGCGTAGGGGCCGTGCTCGTCCTCGCGCATGTGCTTGATGCTGCCCGTCACCTCGCCCTTGAGCGAGTCGGCCGCCAGGATGTCCGGCGCGCGTGCACCGCTCTTGAGCGCGGCCATCACCGAGTCGGCGCCCTTCTGGTTGTGGCGCACGATCGCCGCGAAGTCGACCGCCTGATACGTGAAGAACTGCCGCTTGTTCTGCTCGTAGTAGTCACGGCGCTGCTGCGCGGTGACGTAGACGTGGCTCTCGACCGAGTCCTGGTACATGTGGTTGACGAGCAGCTCCTCGCGCTTCCCGGCGATCTGCGCGATCGTGCGCGGATCCTTGTCGAGGCCGCGCTCGCGCGCGAGATCGACCTGGTAGGGCAGGAGCGCCGTCGCGTCGATCTGCGACATCACCGCGGCCGGGAAGTTGAGGTTCGGCCGCGCCACCGGCGTGATGTCAGAGTAGGCGTGCAGGAACTGCCCGATGCTCAGGCGCCCGCCCTTCCACGTTGCCAGTGTTTTCGCCGTGTCCTCGGGGCTGAACTCGGGCACGGTGCCGGAGATGTCGAGGATCGGGCCGAACGCGTCCTGCTTGAACGCGACCGCGTCGCCGAATTTCGAAGAGACGTACTTGACGTTCGTCGTGTCGTACGCGAGTCCCACGCGCTCGCGCAGCATCTTCTGGATCACTTCGGCACGCGCGCCCGAGCGTGCGGCGATCAGCTGCTTGCGGATGATGTTCCGCATCGGCCGAATGTCCGGGGCCTCCACGTCTTTTCGGTCGGTCATCTGCACGAGGTGGAACCCGCGCAGGTCCTCGATGACTTGTGACGTCTGCCCCGGGTGGAGCGAGTAGAGCGTGAACGCGAGGTCGTTCGAGAGCTTGGAGCGGTCGAGCCAGCCGAGGTCGCCGTCGGAGCCGACGTCGTCTTTGGCGATCGTGTAGCGTTTGACCGCGGTGTTCCAGTCGATGCGGCCGCCGACGATCTCGCGTCGCACCTGTTCGGCGAGCACCGGATCCGCGAACAGGATGTGGCGAAAGCGGGCGCGGAAGCCCAGCTGGCGCCCGACCTCGTCGACGTCGGCTTCGGTGACCTTGACCGAGTCGGAGACGTAACGCTCGAACACCGCGTTCGACAGGATCGTCGCCTCGTCCTCACGCAACTGGGCGCGGTCCTCGAAGTCGAATGGGCGCCCAGCCGAGAGCGCGACCAGCCCCATCACGTCGTGATCGATCAGGTTGTTCAGGAACTCGACGCGGCCGAGGCTGTCAGGCCCCGGGCGGAACTCGGGGTTACCGGAGAAGTAGTCGGCCACGAAGTCGGAAATGCGCGTGACGCGGTCGTTGACGCGTGCGAGCCAGGTCGTATCGGGCAGGAACTGGCCCGTGTCGGGGATGCCGTCGATGTACTCGAGGCCCCGCCGGGCCGGGGCGTTGGCCTTCGTGCCGGTGCGGGACACGGGCGCCATCGGGGCCGTGCTGGGGTTCTTGGCCGCCCAGGCGCACGTGGCGATCAGCAGCCCGAGGGGCAACAGGCGGAAGCGCATCCGATGTCTCCGGGGGTGGAGCGGGAGGGAGCCGACTCTGCGAGCGAAAAAGACTACGGGCCGAGAATTGGCCCGTCAAGATCGCGGCCGCGCCCGGCGCGGCCCGAGTCCCCCTCGACGTCTCGCAGCGTTGCCGGCTGCACGCTCTGTCAGGGCGTCGTCACCCGCGTCAGGAATTCGACGGCTGTGCGCGCGGGATCCCTGCGAGCCGAGTGCGGCGTGGGCGGGCCCATGAACAGCGTGTCGATGCTGGCGCCATGTGCCGCGCAGGCGAGCGCGAAGGCGCGCGCCGCGCCCGCGCCCGGCGCGCCGGCGCTCTCCACGACGAGCCGCGGCACGCGGCCGGCCGTCGCCGAGACGAGTGGCGAGCGGCTGCGCCAGCCGGCGCTGTCGCGACCGGCCTCGGCCAGGATGTCGCTGCGCCCGGCGGACGGCGCCGCACGCCAGCTCGCCCACAGGTCGTAGACCGCATCGATCGCCACCACGCCGCACAGTTCGGGATGCGACGCGGCGAAGAGCAACGCGGCCTGCGCGCCACGCCCGGTGCCCCACACCGCGATGCGCTTGCGGTCGGCGCCCGGCATGGCGGTCAGCGCCTTCAAGGCCACGTCGAGTGCCGCCTGCGTCGCGGGGCCGCCGAGGTCCGCGCGTCCGCCCGAGCGGCCGTAGCCGGGCGGGCTCACCGCCACGACGTTCCAGCCGCGCTGCACGAAATGGTCGATCGTCGCCACCAGCCGGCGTGCGGTCGCGTCGTCATCCGGCACGAGCAGCACGCCGGGCACCGACGCGCTGGCACTTGCGGCCGCTCCGGTCACGATCTCGATTTCCGTCCCGCCCGAGTTGACCAGCCGGGAGGGGTAGCGGTCGAACAGCTCGCCACCCTCGGCCTCGACCGAGTCCGAGAGCACGTAGACCTTCTTCTGACCGTCGTGGACGTAGGCGCGATAGACGATGTGCGCCCGCTCACTGATCGCCTTGATCGAGAGAAGGAGCGGCGAGTCCTCGCCCGCCGAGATCCCGCTCGTGCTGCCGGCGATCGAGGAGAGCGTCTGGCGCTGGTGCCGCTCGCAGCGGCAGACGTCGGTCGAGAGGTCGGTGATCTCGCACACCAGGCTGTCGCCATAGAGGCCGTACTCGAGGCCGTTGTGGAGCTGGAGCGTCGCCGTCCAGAGCTGATCGGCGTCGGCGTGCAGCGTGTCGGACGCGCAGCGGAGCGTGGGAGCGCCCGGCGAAGCGGCGGCGAGCAGCGAGACGAGCAGCGGCAGCAGCGGGGCGGGCATCAGGACTTTCTCCGGGATCCGGCGAGGAGCGGCGAGGCGGTGTTGATCTGGATCGGCATCGAGCGGACCAGGCGGTCCACGAGCTCGCGCG